>JBDKRC010000044.1:0-62953 GCA_039683575.1 Armatimonadia bacterium
CTGACGATCAGAGCCCAGCAGGGCAAGCGAGGCCTGCTTCTACAGAACGGGGCGCTCTGCGACCCCGCCACCCGCAACTACTCCTTCCGGGGCTACTGGCGCTGCCGGGACCTTGGCCCTGACTGGATCATCCGCATCGGCATCACCGCCTCCAGGGGCAAGACCGTCACCAAGTGGCTTCAGAACCTGCACCTCAGCCACCCGGCCACGGCCGACTGGAGTCCCTTCCGCCTCGACTTCACCGTACCGGATGACGTTAACGAGCTCTCCGCCTTTATCGGTCTCTGGTATGCCGAAGACCTCGTACCCAATCCTCCGCCCGGCGGCGGCCGACTATGGTTCGAAGACGTGTCGCTCGAACCGGTGCTCAAAGTAGCCGCCGCTCCCGCCGCGAAGCCGAAACAGGAGGGCGTCGTCATCGACGGCCTCTTCCCTGGCGGCGAGCGGGGCGTCTTCACCCCCGGCCAGCCGGTCCAGCTCATGCTGGTCGGCAACAACTACGACGCCACTCCCGCCGAATTCGACCTCACACTGAAGATCAAGGACTTTGAGGATCAGCCCGCTGGCGAGAAGACCGTGCCGGTGAAGCTGGAGGCGGGCAAGCCCTTCGCCATTCCCGTTGACCTCGCCGCCCCCGCCAAGCGCGGGTTCTTCTGCGTCTCCGGTGGCCTGCAACGCGCTGGCAAGCTCGTCACCCCGCTCGAGACCTCCTTCTGCGTCATCGAGCCGGTCAAGTCGCAGGATCCCTTCTTCTTCGCCGACGTCAACGGCGCGGAAAGCGAACTCGTCGCCGCGATGCGCCTGATCGGCGTCTCCGGCCGCAAGATCGGCCTCGTTTTCCCCAACATGCCAGCAGAGTACCGCGGCAAGGAGTTGCAGTGGTGGCAGGAGCAGCTAGCCACTGGCTCGCAAGCCCCGTACTGGAACTCCGACCTCCTGCTCATTGGCAACATCTATCTCGGCTTCTTCGTACCGCGCGACATGCTCGACAAAGTCGCCGAACGCCGCCGCCTGGGGCTCTTCCCGTACCCGGATGAAGTCTTCAAGCTCTTTGGTGACTTTGTAGAAGCACAGGCCACCGCGATGAAGGGCCGCGCCAAGATTTGGGTCCTCTCGGAGGAAATTGACGGCACCATCGGCATACCCGACCTCCAAAGTGGCAGCCAGCACGCGGAACTGATGCGCTACATCCTCGCCTCGCGCATTGCCTACGAGCGCATCAAGAAGGTAGACCCCGAGAACATCGTGGTTGGCCTCGCGGTCTCGGGCGACTTCAACCCCGTCCCGCGCTATCAACTGGTCCGCCGCCTGCTGCCGGATCTCAAGGACTACACCGACGTCATTGGCCCTGACCTCTATACCGACCCGTGGAACTGGCTCAAGGAAGTCAGCCGCGGCCCCGAGGCCGGCGAGATGCGCCAGAAGCTGCTCGACACCATCGCGCTGCAAAAGAGCCTCGGCAAGCGCCCGCAGACCAGTGTCTCCGAGCGCGGCTACTCCCAGCCCTGTCACCTCTCCCCCGACCACCCGATTGAAAAGCTCTACGCCCAGCTCAATAGCCGCAGCCTCATCATCGCCAAGTCCGTCCCCGGAGTGCTCTTCTACGCCCACCACATGATGTGCTCCGGTGCCGGCAACCGCGTTCGCGAGGGCGCGACCTCGACCGACGAGAACCCCCTGCTCGACATGGCGATGTGGAAGGCGATTCCCGACCACACCCGCAAGTTCTGGTACCGTCCCCGCACTGCCGTCGCAGCCTGGGCCACGGTCGCCCGCACCCTAGCCGGTAGCACCGATTGCACCGAGGTGCTCCCGCAGGCCGGGCTCTACAGCTACGTCTTCAAATGCCCGGACCGCTCCGTTGCCGTCCTCTGGACCACCGACGCCAAGCCCTGTGAGATGCGCCTCGCCCTGCCACAGGCAGTCGACTGCAGCGACCTCATGGGCAATACCCGCAAACTCGACAAGGGCGAAACCCCTCTCACCCTCACCGGCTCGCCAATCTTCCTCACCAGCGCCTCATCCCCCGACGCCCTGGCCGAGGCCCTCCGCCGGGGTAACCTCCCCGGCCGCATGGCAGTGAAAGCCGCCGCCCGTCTCTCAGCCCTCGACCGCGTGACGGTTGACCTCGTCAACCAGTCCGCCCAGCCTCAGGAGGCAACCGTGCAGGTGCAGAGCCTCGCAGGCGCGACGCCCCTGGAGAGCACGCTGAAAGCGGCCTTACCGGCCAATGGGAAGATGAAACTGGAGATTCCGCTGAAGAACGTCCAAGTGGCCAGACTGGGGCAATTACAGGCCACCCTCAGAGCGGGCGATCAGGCTGCCGCTCTTGTGGCCGACCTCTCCGCCACGCCCATTCCTCTCGCCCCGCAGGTGAAAGTGGACGGAGACCTGTCCGAGTGGTCCAAACTGCCGCCCCTGACCCTCGACGGCCCCGAATGGCTCCTGCCGACTCGCGATGCGGCCCGCCGTGGGGAATGGGCGGGCCCGCAAGACCTCAGTGCGAGAGTTAACCTCGCATGGGACG
Source organism: Armatimonadia bacterium (assembly GCA_039683575.1). Classification (GTDB taxonomy): domain Bacteria; phylum Armatimonadota; class Zipacnadia; order Zipacnadales; family UBA11051; genus JAJFUB01. Next base: position 2,528 of record JBDKRC010000044.1, read on the forward strand.
AAAAGTACCTCTATGTCGCGGCGCGCGTCCGCGACGACGTCCACCTCCAGACCCAGTCTGACGACAAGATCTGGATGAACGACTGCCTCCAACTCGCCTTCGACACCCTCAACGACGCCCTGCCGCAGGACCTCACGGCCCCGGGCTATGACGCCAATGACTACAACCTTGCCGTCGCGCTCACGCCCAACGGCCCGCAGGCCTATACCTTCGTCGAACGCGGCTCCAGCGCCAACGCCGACCCGCGCACCTTCCCGCTGGCGATCAAGCGCCAGGGGGACGAGACCTGCTATGAGTTGGCCGTGCCCTGGGAGTTGCTCAGGCCCGCACAGCCAGCCGCCGGGAAGACCCTCGCCTTCAGCTTCGCCCTCTTTGATGTGGACGAGCCGGAGGACAAGCAGGCGAGCTACTGGCTCGGCCTGACTCCCGGGATCGCAAATGGCCAGGACCCCTCGGCGTACCGAACGTTCATCCTGACGAAGTGATCACCGGGCCGGCACCCTTGCCAGCCGGTCAAGCAGGCCCTCCACCATCTGCAGTCGCTCCTGCAGGCCCTCCTTGACGAGGGCCAGGTCCGTGTGGTGAATCTCCGGCGGCAGCTCCCGCCGCTCCCGGGCCAGGAGGTCGATCACCAGTTCCAACTCCTGCGCACTCAGTGACAATTGCATGGGCATCAACATCACCTCCACCCGTTTCCACCATTGACGCTCTTCTTCATCTGGTGTTTCACTCGGCTGAGGATGATTGTGCCGCTATCGCACCCGCCGCTTTAGCTCATCGTAGGAAAGACTGCGGTGCCCCACCAGGAGCACCTCAACAGTGCTGGCCTCCTCATCAACATAGTAGATGATCCGGTAGCTGCCGACCCTCGCCCGCCTATAGCCGGCGAAAGCCCCGCTGAGGCCGATACTGCCCCTCGCCCGCGGATCAGTTGCGAGGCCCCGTATCGCCTCAAGCAGACGTTCATGCATCTTTGGGTCGATCTTGCGGAAGTCCCTCTGGACGCTGGGATGGACGGTGATCCTGTAACTCATGAGCCGAGTGATTTCTCGAACTCATCGAGCCCCAGATACTCACCTTCAGGCGTTGTCTCGCGCCGCTCCTTGGCCACCCGCGCAAACCACCCGTCAACCATCCGCTCTGAAAGTACGCCCCCGCGCGCCAACCACGCGTCAAGGTCAGCCTTGCGGAACAGCCACTTGCGCCCAGTCTTTGCCGCCGGCAACTCCCCCGCCCGCGCCTTGCGCTTCAGTGTGTCAACGCCCAGCCGCAGGTACTCCGCAGCCTCCTGGCTTGTCATGGTGTCCTGTGCCATCTGTAATGCCTCATTTGCACGATAATGCTCGATACAGCCCATTATACCACACAATGATCCGTTGTAACACGCCATATTGGCTCATTTCTGACCTACTTCAGCCTCGCCCCGCCCCAAACCGCATGGTCGCTGCCGATCCCGTCCCCTGCATCCGTCGTATACAGCCGCAGGTACTTCGCCCTCCCCAACTCCACCTTCACCGTCACCGGCTCCTCCCCGCCCCGCAACGTCGGTGACGTATAAAGCGTCTGCCACGGCCCCTTCGCCTCGCCACCCACCTGCACCTTGAACGCCGCGCTGCCGTTGCCGCTGGCTGACGTGCTGATCCCCACATCCGAGTAAAGCGTCAAACCCGGCTTGTCTGGCGGCAGCAGGTACACAACCTCCCCATGCACCCCGTCCGGGCTCGGTTCCGGGCACAGGGTCAGGCACTTCACATACACTCGGTCCGCAATCTGCGCCGGGTTCCCGATATAGTCCCGATCCAGGATCAGCCCCCCATGAGCAAACGAACTCACCGCCTGCAGATCACTAAGGTATATCGCCCCCGCATCCTGCGGCACGCGGATCATGAACGCCACCGGCAGCACCATCCTCTGCCGGTCCACCGACTTGTCCGCTACCGACACCTCCACCGCCACCTTCCGCGTCTGCCGCTCCTCCCCCAGCGCCCGTTGTAGATCAACCTCCACCTTCAGCCCCTTCCCATCCCCCGCTGCAGTCGCCGTCACCACCCCCGCCTCCGCCGGCTTGCCATTCACCCCGACCTTCAGCGACCCCACGTCCAGCGGGTTCTCCGCCTCCCTGATCTCCACCGTCAGCCGCTTCGGCGCCTCAATCCACCCCAAATCCTTCGCCTTCTCTGGGTCAACCTCTTGCCCGTCCATCGCCAGCCGCACCACCTGCGGCGGCGTCGTATAGTTCAGGTTCAGCCACGCCGGCTTGTCCGCCACCAGCGTGATCGCCTCGTCATCACTCGCGCTGAAAGCCCCCTGCCCCTTTCCCGCCTCCTTCCACTCTCCCGCCCCCGACCTCTGCCACAGCCCCGCCTCCGTCGCCTTGCACTTCACCTCAACCGGCCCCGTCGCCCGCAGCCCATATTGCTTCCACTCCGTCGCCCCCTCCCGCCGGAAGCAGAAGTCATTCGCCACCTGCACCTGCAGCCCCGGCTGCACCCCGTAGATCACATACCAATCCCCCACCTTGATCCCCTCGGCCGCGAGGTTCACCTTCTCCACCAGTCCCACCGTATCGCCGCCATACCCGCCGCCCACCCTGTTCACGTTCTTGATCGTGTACAGCTTGTTCTGCTCTGGGAACCACAGCTTCAAACCGTTGTACCACGGGTTGTTACCATGATCCACCATCGGCCGCCAGGTTTTGATTACGTTCTGCCGGTCAGTCGGCAGCACCGTTACCTGGTGCCAGCTAACCACAAACGGCGCCGCGTCCTGCATATCCACGCGCACGAGCCCGCCCGGCAGCGCCGTCACCTTCTCCACCCGCCAGCCCTCGTTCCCTGGATCGCGCAGTTCGCTTTCATACCGCACCAGTAGTTGCCGCCCCTTCAGGTTCGTCCCCACTGGCCACGGCCTATCCGGCCGTATCACCAGCGCACTCTCCTGCCGCGTTCCCGTCAGGTCCCCGATCACATCCACAATCGTCCCGCCAAACTCCCCCGCCGCCTTTACTCCAAAACCCGGCAGCTTCAGGTAAGTCCCCCGGCACATCTCACTCTCCAGCGTCTCCCCCTTCCCATCCCTCCGCACCAGCGCATACCGCGCATCGGTCTCTACCCCATCCGCCAGCTTCACCACTCCCGCGTCGGACTGGTACACCACCACATCACTATGCCCCGCCGCCATCTCCAGCTTCAGCGCCACAATCTCCCGCTCCGGCCCCTTCACACTCGTCGCCTGCAGCGGCGTGACGCTCTTGATAACCGACTGCTCGCCCTCACGATACCCCTCCAGGATATGGACATAACGGCTATCCACCGTCTTCTGTCCCTCCGCCGGCAGCCTCCGCTCCACCACAATGTCCCGCGCATCCCTGAACGCCACATACCCATCCGCCCGTTGCCCATTCGGCAGCGGCTGGTGCAGCCACCCCACCCACGGTCCCTGCCCCCGAATGAGCTCCGTCCGGGCCTTGTCGGGCATACCGATCATCCGCAGCCTCACCTGCCCCGTATCACCCGCCCACGGCCTCGCAAACGGCTTCCCATTCGCATCCCGCGGCGCGTACTGCCCCACATCCTGCTTCCACGTCATACCCCACTGCCCCGTCGGCGCCCCCAGCACCTCAACCTTCCGCATCTGCCTGAAGCTCTGTTGCTCGACCGAGTCCTCCTTCGCCGCCTCCGGGTTGTCCTTCGCATACACCTCCGCCAGCGTCTCCGCCTTCGACTTGGCCGGCGGCAGCTCCGTCTCCACCGCGTCCCCAAACACGCTGTTGTAGAGCGCCTGCCGCCCCTCACCCTTCGCCTTCAGGATATCTACCGCATAGGGCCGCCCATCCGGCCCCTCAACTCCGATGACAGTCCGCCGGAACTCGTCCATCTTCCGGTCCACCCGCGACCACGAGTAGTGGTCCACCACCTCCAGCACCTGGAACCCCGATCCCGGCTCTCCCGCCGCCTCGCCGCCCTTGAAGGTCACGACCTCCCCGTACCCCCGGTTGTCATCCCATCCCGCCCCCACGCCCTTCTCGTCCACCGTCAGGTTATTCTGGCACAGCGGGCTATGGCACCAGTTCCACGTCCAGTTATCCGGCGGACGCCCCGCTTCCACGATCTCCTTCGGGTAGCCCATCTTCCTGAGCGCCGCCACCTCCGGCCGCTCCCATTGTAGCCGCGCATTGCTCCAGTACGCCGCATAGCCGCCCCGCCGCAACATAGGTATCCCGTCCACCCAGCACTCCAGGCCCAGTGCATCCTGCGCGTTGTGCAGGCTCGCCCGCGTGTACGTCAGTCCCAACTCCTGCCGGTGCCCCGGCCCCCCAATCCGCATGATCCCCACGCCATACCCCGCCCAGTTCCTGCTCCCCACCCTCTCAGTCTCCCGAAGCTGCGCCGGGTTGGTCACCAGCGGCGGGAACACCTGCTCATGCTGGTCCCCGAACTCCACCTGCAGCCCCCGCACAGTAGTCAGCTTCCGCATCTCCGCATTCGCCGCCTGGTAGAACGGGTGGTCCTCCAAGAACTTCGGATAGTACTGCAGCCAGCCCTTCGGGTCTGCCAGGAAGGGGTAGAAGTACCCTCCCGGCATGGCCATATAGTTGGGAGCCCCCTCCCCGTTCAGTCCGTCCTGATAGGTGTGGTTATACATCGCCACTTCCTGCGCCGGCCCCGCGAAATCCACCAGCACCGGGTCCTCCGCCAGTATCCCCAGCAGCCACATATCCACATAGTTCGCTTCCTGGTAGTTTGTGAGCAGCTTCTGAGAGAACACTCCCTCAAACATCAGGGCCAGCTCCCGCATCAGCTTGTAGGTGATCTTCTTATCCAGCGCCTCCGGGTCCCCGTACTTGATCTTCGAGTAAGCCTTGAACGTCGGATGGTGCCGCACCCGCCCAAACGGCTCCACCCAGATGTGCTCATCCATCATGTTGAGCCATCCCGGGCTCGAATGCGGCATCCGCCGCCCCCAGGCACCCAACTCCCCCACCTCAAAGATAGCGGGCCGTGGCAGCGCCTCCCACTCCGCCCGCGACAGCCCCTTCCCCTCTTTGCCCATGCACAGGTGATTGTCCCAAGCCAGCGGCAGCCCGTAGTAGGTGTCCGCTACCTCATCCAGCAGCACCGCCACCTTGTGTACATAAAGCGGGTCCGCCGTCTCCGCAAACTTCTGCGCATACTGCCGCACCAGTTCCCCGCCCTCGCTCAGCCACCGCTTGTGGTCAAACAGGGTCTTGATGAATAGCTCCCAGACCACCCCATCCTTGTCCGTATACACCGTGCACGGGGCCTCATACCAGGTATCATCAAGGTGCAGGAACTTGACCTTCTCCGTAGGCCGCAGCGCATAGCCCTCGGGCATATCCTTCTCGCGCCCCCAAAGCTCCCTCCGGCAGCAGGTAGTGGTCGCGTGGTACGGATTCTTCGGGTCCGCCGTCATCCCAAACGCCCACGCCCCACAAAGCGGGCAGTAGCTCGTAAACGCCGCATCCGCTTTGCCCGGCGCCGCCTGCCCCGACCTCACTTGCGCAAAGGGCGTGATATGCCGCGGAAAATCCGCCCGCAACTCCGCATCCGCAGGCGCGGTGGCGGCGTACTTGGCATAGGCTTCCTCCGCCCCGAGCGCCGGGTGCTCCTTGTTCCACCGCTCCACTTGCTGCCTGGTCCAGTCGGCAAACAGATTCTCCCGCGTAAGCTTCGGAATCTTCCGCCCGGGGATCAACTCGGCAACCTTGGCCCCTCTCTCCGGCGCCGACCAGACCGGCCCCACCTCCGCCGCCTCAGCCACGCCAAAGCCACCCACAACAATCACCGCCAAAAGAGCAGCAATCATCTCAAGCCTCCTTAACTTCCGTACCCCCAACCCGGCCGCCTGTAGGAGCGCTCACCAAAGCGCGATCATCCACGCCGACCTTCCGCCAACGCCGCTCAACCCCGTCCAACCGTGTCATCCTGAGAAGCGTCGTTTGCGACGAAGGATCTCCTCCCGCCCCCCCGAGATTCTTCGCTTCGCTCAGAATGACAAGGCTCAATGTGCCCGCCGTTGTTCCCGCCGTTCCCGCCGTACCTGTTCCCGCCTCACCCGTTCCCGCCCTCCATCTTTTACACCCCCGTCACTCAAGTCACAGTCCCTCCTGCCGATAACCCTTTCGGCCCAATCTTCGCTCCATACCGCCGCGTCCCGGGGGACCTCATGGTTGCGCTCAGCACCCAGCTTCTTACTCAGCCGCGTCTGCAGCAATCCGTCTCGCCGCAGGTCATCCTGCAAAGCCACATACTCGAACTGGCCGCCGACGACCTGCGCGAGCGCGTGGCTGCTGAATTACAGGACAACCCTGCGCTCGAATTGGCCGACGATGTCTATTTCCTTCCCGCTCCAGTCGCCCCTCCGGCCCTGCCGTATGACTCCGTGGAGGCGCTCGAACGCCTCTGCGCTCCCTATACTCTCGCCGATGACCTCCGTCTTCAGCTAACCCACGTTCCCGAGCAGCACCGCTCTCTTTGCGAATACCTCATCGAATGCCTCGACGACCGTGGCTTCCTCGACGCCGACTTGCGCGACGTCGCCGCCCACTTCGACACCACGACGGGGCAAGCCGAAGCCGCTCTCGCTCATCTGCAGGCCCTCGAACCCGCCGGCATAGGTGCCCGCAACCTTCGCGAATGCCTCCTGCTCCAGCTAGACCGCTTCAACGCCGCCCAAGTCCCGCCCCACACCCGCGACTTCATCTCCGCCTATCTCAACACCGACCGCCAGGGCTCGCCCAGCCAGACCGCTGGCGCGCTCGGGCTCGCAGACAACGATTTCGCCGCGATCATCAAGTTCATAGCCTCCCGCCTGCACATGTGGCCTGCGGACAAGTTCCACGACGACCAGCACTCCCTGAACGAGCCCGCCCACGCCCTCTTCCCGGACGCCCGTATCACCCTCGACGGCGAGCAACTCAGCGTCCAGGTCTCTCAATCCTGGTCCCGCGCTCTCCGCGTCAGCGAGGCCTATTCCCGCCTCGAACGCGACCTCACCGCCCGCCCCACGGGGCAGGAGGGACAGAGCCTCACCGAGCGCATTCAAGAGGCCCGTACCTTCATCCACCAGCTAACCCGCCGGGAGACCATGCTCAAGCAGGTTACCGAGGCCATCGCCGCCCACCAGTACGACTTCTTCTTCGACGGCGCCCAGGCCCTCCAGCCCCTCACCCGCAAGGAGATAGCCACTCGGGTGGGCGTCCACGAGTCCACAATCAGCCGCGTAACCGCCGGCAAGTACGTGCAACTCCCCAACGAGCAACTCGTCCCCTTCGACTACTTCTTCGACAACTCCCTCTCTGCCAAGGCCATCCTCCGCTCCCTTATAGAGCGTGAAGACCCCCGCCGCCCCCTTTCCGACGGCGCCCTGGCCACCCGCTTGCAGTCCGCGGGCTACCCCCTCGCCCGCCGCACGGTAGCCAAATACCGCGACGCCCTGGACCTCCCGCCCGCCCACCAACGCAAACGCGCCTAGTGCCGCCGCCCCGTCCGCTGTAGGTTCGGGGGCTAGTGCCCGCTGTAGGGCGGGGGCTCGTACCCCGCCGGCCGTCATCCCCGACCAACTCTCATTCCGCGGGTAGGAGCGCTCCCCCGAGCGCGACCATCAACGACCTCCCCTCGCCCCGTTCCCCCTACGACCGTTTTCCGTTTCCGTTTCGCCTCTCCCTCTCCCCCTGGCACGCATCTTGCATCTGTCCTCCCCGATGTCATCCTACCTCACCGACAACACCGTCTCCGCACTCTCCAAGGCCCTCCAGGGCCAGGCCCTGCGCCAGCGCACGGTCGCCAATAACCTCGCCAACGTAGACACGCCCGGCTACCGGCCCCAGCGCGTGGACTTCGAGGCCCAGCTTCGCCACGCCCTCGCCTCCGCCGATGGCGACAATCCCGCCTCCTCCGCCGTCATTGATGCCATCCGCCCGCAAGCCTCCACCTCGTCCTCGCCCGCCCTGCGCCGCGATGGCAATGCCGTGGACCTTGAGACCGAGATGGTAGAACTCGCCGAGAGCAGCACACATTACAACGCCCTCATCCGCCTGCTCTCAAAGAAGCTGCAAATGCTCAAATCAGTAGCCACCGAAGGTGGCAAGTAACGCGTAGGCAGGTTCATCCTTGAACCTGCAAATGACCGCGTGTAGGCAGGTTCATCGCGAACCTGCAATGACCGCGTAGGCGGGTTCGTCTCGAACCCGCAACCAATGGAGCCCTTCACCATGAGCCTCTTCTCCGGCCTCAAAATCAGCGCCAGCGCCCTCTCGGTCGAGCGCCTTCGCATGAACGTCATCGCCGAGAACATCGCCAACGCCGAAACCACCCGTACGCCCGAGGGCGGACCCTACCGCCGCCGCGAGGTCCAGATCGCCTCTTCCGGCGAAGCGCCTGGCGTCTATGCCTCGGTCGCATCCGACCCGCGCCCCGATCGCCTCATGTACGATCCCTCCCACCCCGAGGCCAACGCCGAGGGCTATGTCCGCATGCCCAACGTGGACCTGCCGGCCGAGATGGTGGACATGATGACCGCCACCCGCGCTTACGAGGCCAACACCGTAGCCTTCCAAAGCCAGCGCCAGACCCAGGAGCGCACCCTCGAACTACTCGCCTAGCCCTCTCACGCGGTTTCTGATCCTTACTATCCTTCTCATCCTGTGAATGCCATTTCTGAAAGCCATGCTGATCAACTCCTTCCAACCAGCCCAACTCGTCACCCCCGGAGAACTCCCCTCCGCCTCCCGCCTCCCTGTCTCCTGGCCTGAGACTGGCTCCACGAGCCTGATCCAGCCCGGAATGCCTGCTGCTCAGCAGCCGCTGGCCGACGGTTCACCACCGGAGTTCTCCCAGGTCCTCGGCAAGGAGCTTGAGCGGGTCAACGACCTCCTCGGCGAGGCCGACGTGCAGGCCCAGCGCGTCGCCACCGGTGACGCGGAGAACCTCCACGAATCCATGCTGGCCATGGCCGAGGCCGACCTCGCGCTCCAAGTCACCATGCGCGTCACCCAGAAAGCCATCGCCGTCTACCAGGAAATCAGCCGCATGCAGGTATAGTTCCGCTTAGCCGGAGGGCCGAATGGGGCCTCTCCCCCATCCGGCCCGCCACCTTTTCAACCCTCACGGTCTGCGGGAAAAACGCCCCAAATCGTTACATCGGTTAACTTCTTCTGTCGCGTTTGACACCTGGAATGACATGCCACAACCGACTTTTGTGACGCAACTAACCTCCCTGTGGCAGCGCCTCGACCGGCGCGCCCGCCTCGTCATCATCGCGGCTGCCGCCCTCTGCGTCGGCGGCCTGATCGCCCTCACCCGCGTTGGCTCTGGGACCACCTACACCACGCTCTACAGCAACCTCTCCGCCGAAGACGCCGGACAGATCACCGAGAAACTCAAGTCCGAGCGCACCGAATACCGCCTCACCGACGGCGGGGCCACCATCCAGGTCCCGACCGACACGGTATACGAACTCCGCCTGTCCCTCGCCAAGGAGGGCCTGCCCACCTCTGGACAGGTTGGCTTCGAGATCTTTGACAAGTCTGGCCTCCCCGGCACCCAGTTCAACAACCGCGTCAACTACCAGCGTGCCCTGCAGGGCGAGTTGGCGCGCACTATCGGCTCAATGGGCGAGATCCGCAGCGCCCGCGTCCACCTGGTCTTGCCCGAGGAAAACCTCTTCTCCGAGAAGACCAAAGCCAGCGCCTCGGTGGTCCTTCAGCCCAAATCGGGGGCTGAGGTCACTGCTGAGATGACTGCTGCCATAGCCCACATCGTCGCCAGCGCGGTTGAGGAGATCACTCCGGAGCAGGTGACCATCGTTGACGCCGGCGGGCGGGTGCTGCGTGGCCCCGAGGACGGCAAATTCGGGGGCCTCACTGCCAGCCAGTTCGAGATCCAGCGCCAGTACGAAGACCGCCTGTGCCTCAGCCTCCAGTCCATGCTCGACTCGGTCCTCGGCCCCAATCAGGCCGTTGTACGGGTCCAGGCACAGCTTGATTTCAACGCTGAGGAAGTCAAAGACGAGAACATCGTGCCTGTGGCCGATGGCAAGGGGCTGGTGACGACCGAGAAGGTCAAAGAGGAGCAGTACCAGGGCAGCCAGCGGGGTGGCAGCGGCAGCATGGGCCTGCAGCCAAATGTCGGCGTGGCAGGCGCGGGCAGCGGCCCAGGCCCGGAGGGCGGGGCCTATGTCCAGCGGGATGAGACCCGCCAGTACGAGTTCTCCCGCCGCACCAGCTCCCTGGTCAAGGCGCCCGGCGCCCTGAAGAATCTGACTGTCGCGGCGGTCATTGATGAGAACCTCACCCCCTCTGCCGAGGACCAGGTGAAGCAGGTCATCACCGCCGCCGCCGGCCTTGATGTGGACCGCGGCGACGTTGTGACCGTCGAGCGCATGAAGATCGAGGCGGCTGAACTGGCCAAGAAGCAGGAGCAGGAGTACACCGCAGTCGAGAAGGGCCGCCGCCGCGACAGCTTCCTGCACACCGCTCTGCGCAGCAGCCTGGTGCTCGTGGCCGCCGCGCTCATCTTCATGAGCATCATGATCGCGATGAGACAGGTGCGCGGGATGGACCTTGGCCTGGCGGAGCCAACCACGGAGATTCCGCCCGCCGAGGAGGAGCCCGCCTCTCCCCCGCCAGCCCTCAACGAGCACGCGCGCCAGCAACTGCGCCAGATGACCCGTCAGGATGCGGGGGTAGTGGCTGACCGCCTCCGCGCCCTGCTCGAAGGCGAGCGCAACTGATGCCGACGGGTGGCCTCACTATACTGTGGGAGGGGTCTCCAGCCCCCGATGGCGCTACGGTGCAGGCAAGGTCGGGGTCTGGAGACCCCTCCCACAAGGGATTCTCATCTTCCGGAAATGATCTAGTCCAACTGATTCCCATCTTTGGCAGGGCACCAGCATGACCGCTTCATTCCAGCCCACCTTCGCACCCTCCGCACAGTCCCCGGCCTTCACGCCCCTCTTCCCAACCTCACCCGAAGCCTTTTCGGCTTCCCTTTGGGAGCCCAAGCCTCCAGCCCCTCCACCCGCCGAGCCCGAGGAAGTGCTCGCCGTGACGGAAGTCGAAGCGGAGCGGCTACTGGCCGAAGCGCAAGCCCGCGCTGATGAGCTCGTGGCGGCACAGGTGCGGCAGGCGGTTGAAGCGGCGCGGCAGGAGCAAGTGGAGGCTTTCACTCAGGCGTCTGAGACGCTGCTTGCCTCACTGGAGCGGAACACCAACGCCCGGCTCGATGGAGTCGAGAAACAAATGGCGCTGCTACTGAGCCACCTCCTCGAGCGCCTCGTCCATCAGCAGATCGCGGCTGACGATCAGGCCATCGTCTCGCTGGTGCGCGCGGCCTTGCAGCGGCTGACGGAGAGCGGGCGCGTGCAGGTAGTCATCGCCCCCCAGCACGAACCGGCGCTGCGGCAGGCCTATGACGACTTGGCGGCAGTTCTGCGCGAGGACACCCGCCTTGAGATAGTGGTCGCCGATACCGCTGAAGCGGCAGGCTGTGTCGTGCATGGAGACCGGGAGAGCATAGACGCGCGGCTCTCGACCCGTCTCGAAGCCATTGGTCAGACGATTCAGCAGACCGTGCTGGGTGACGCGGCCGCATGACCATCTGCGACCGTCTTCTGCCCGCTCTGGACGACCTTGACCTGCTCCCGCGTATGGGGCAGGTCACCCGCTCGGTTGGCCTCATCGTGGAGTCCAGCGGCCCGCGTGCCCGCATCGGCGACCTGTGCGAAATCCGCGACGAGGCCCATGCGCCGGTGCTGGCCGAGGTCGTCGGCTTCCGTGGCGACAACCTCGTCATGATGCCCCTGGGCCGCACCGAGACCATTGCGATGGGCGGCGAGGTGCGCTCTGCGGGGGCCTTCGATCTCTGGCCAAGCGAGAAGATGCTCGGCCGGGTGCTTGACGGCCTCGGTCAGCCCCTCGACGGCCTGCCTCTCCCCCGTGGTCCGCGCGCTGTGCCGGTCATAGCCACTCCCCCCTCCCCTCTGAGCCGCCAGCGCATCACCGAGCCCCTGTCGCTTGGCGTCCGGGCCCTCGACGGCCTGTTGACCTGCGGACGCGGCCAGCGCCTCGGCATCTTCGCCGGCGCTGGCGTGGGCAAGAGCACCCTCCTGGGCACCATCGCCCGGTCCACCCGCGCCGACATCAATGTCATCGCCCTCATCGGCGAGCGTGGGCGCGAGGTCCGCGAGTTCATCGAGCGCGACCTCGGCGAGGACGGGCTGAGACGCTCAGTGGTCGTCGCCGTGACCGGAGACGAGCCGCCGCTAGTCCGCATCAAGGGCGCGTATGTGGCCACCGCGATAGCCGAGTACTTCCGTGACCAGGGCCAGCATGTGCTGCTGATGATGGACTCGGTCACTCGCTTTGCGTGGGCCCAGCGCGAAGTCGGCCTCGCCAGCGGCGAACCCCCCACGCGCAATGGCTACACGCCCTCGGTCTTCGCGGCCCTCCCCCGTCTGCTCGAACGCGCCGGCTGCAGCGACCGCGGCAGCATCACCGGCCTCTACACCGTGCTCGTGGAGGGCGACGACCTCAACGACCCCGCCGCCGACGCCGCGCGCAGCATCCTCGACGGCCACATAGTCCTCTCGCGCCAGTTGGCCTCGCGTGGCCACTACCCCGCCATAGACGTCCTGCAAAGCGTCAGCAGGCTGATGAGCGACATCGCCACGCCGGAGCACCTGCGGGCCGCGCAGAAGCTACGTCAGGCGCTGGCGGACTACCAGGAGGCCGAGGACCTGATCAACCTGGGGGCTTACGTGGCCGGGAGCAACCCGAAGATAGACGAGGCGATTGCGCTACGCGACGGCATCACGGAGTTCCTGTGCCAGCGGACGGGCGAAGCGAGCGGGTTTGAGGAGACGGTGGAGGGGTTGAAGGTGGCGGTGGGGCTGTCTGCTTGACTTGACCGGCCGCTGGTGCACATAATCTGGAACGGGAAGCTCTACCAGTACAATAAAGTGCGACCGATTTTTGTTGAGGAAGACCACGAGATCATCGTCGTGACCGTGTATACATATTACTTTGATGGAGGCGAGGGCGAATGAAGATCACCTACGACGCTGAAGTTGATGCCCTGTACATCCGCTTCGCTGACACCACCGTTACCACGAAGGAACTTGGTGACGGCATCGCGGTCGATTTCGATGCGGAGGGCAATCTGGCGGGCATTGAAGTGCTCGATGCGAAGAAGCGCCTTGGTGCTACCGACCCCTTCCGCTCAATCACACTTGAGGATATCGCGCTCGCCCACCCGGCGTAGCCGACTATCGGGGAAGAAACACCGTGATCGACAACCACGAGATGGAAAAGCGTGCAATGGAGTTGTTCCGGCAGGGCCGGGGCAAGGAAGCCAGCGCGCTGCAGGATGAGTTTCTCGCCGAGATCAATCGCCTGGGCGTGGACCACTGCACCTGCCCCGGCAACTGCAAGTTCCACGGCAAGTGCGTCGAGTGTGTGATCTGCCATCGCGGCCACGGCGACCATCTCCCCCACTGCTTCCGCAATATGCTCAACGAGCGGCTGGCGAAGCTGTCCGAGCTGAGCGAGCATAGCTTCGGGCGCCAGTCGGCAGCCCCCAGGACCAACGAGTAGTCCCTCAGGAACAATCGTTACTGCAGCACAAGCGCACTCCGTTCACTCATACGCCCTGAAGAACGCCAGGCAAGTCTCGATCACCAGGTCCGTCTGAAAGACGAGGCCGTAGGTGCTGCGGTAACCGGCGGGGACTTCCACTATGAGACCCAGCCGGTTCGGACATGCAGAGGTGATCAGCGTCGGGCGAACCTGCTCCCAGCTTATCGTCTCCATGGCATACTGCTGTACCCCCGGCCGATTTGCCTCGCGGAGTACGTAGCGGTCGGCCATGGCCTCATCGAAGCGCTGCGCCATGTCGTGAACGCGGTCCTCGTTTCCCGGCTGACCTGTGGAGGGAATGAAGATCAGTCGGTTGTTGCCCGCGCCCCCCGCGTTGCCGTGGAAATCCAGCACCGCCCGCGGGTTGACCCGGTCCAGAACGCGCTTCCAGGCCTGCGTCTCGGGTTCCGAATATGGCGCCGTTCCCTTCCAGTCATAGCAGCCGGGGCCGTAGACACCGTCCTTGTTGGGTGTGCCCGCGTACTCCTGCCAGCGCACGTCGCCATTGCGATTGAGGTCCACCTTGTTGGCGTTGTGCCTCGCCGGGTTGTCATAGCCCCACGGGTTGACGAGCGGCATCATCACCAGTTGGTAACGCCCGAAGTCAAACAGCTTCTCCTCAGGCCGCTCCAGCAGCCGCTCCGCCAGCGCCAGGAGCCCGTAGGCCGACTCCCATTCGCTGCCATGGGCCGCCCCGTATATGAAGATCGCTGGTTTGCCCTCATCCCCCAGGCTCAGGGTGTACATGCGCTGATCGCCGGAACTGGGCCCCTCGTCGCGCAACCGGGCCTCTTTGTGACTCTCCGCCAGCTTGCGCATCATCTCCACGAACTCCGCGTATGGCATCCTCTGCGCAAAATGCCGGCCATAGCGCACGGAGTTGCCCAGCAGGTTGCCGGCAAACAGGTACTTGTTGAAGCTCCCAGGTTGGTTCCAGACCGGCTCAGGCAGCCCACTCAGGTCTGTCGCGAGCAAGGCACCCGTCCCCATCTTCTCATAGACCACCAGTGCGCTGCCGTCTGCGGCTTCACAGAGTACCTGCCCGGTGATCTTGCCCTGAAGCGAGCGCTGCACGGTCTTGTCGCGCTCTCCGGCGTACCAGGGAATCGTGTCGCCGCGCTTGAAGCCACGGGTCACAGAGTGCTCGGCCGCGATCCGCAGTACCGCCTGCTCCGGCGCAAGCGACTGCTCTTTGACCGTGAGCCCCCGCAACCGTGCGTATAGCGAAAGGTCCGCCACCGCCAGACCGCCCGCCGCCGCAAACGCCTCCACTTTGGCCATGTCGATGCAAGGCGTCGTGCCTCTTTCCAGCGCGATCAGGCCCCGATAGGCGCCCTTGTCAACGGGTTCGCCGGGCTGCTTCACAGCAAGTGCGGGATAGAGCGTCCGAAGGCTGGAGACAGTCATGTCGTTATCTGGCGCGTCGGTCACAAGGGCGAGGTCGGCGGTGGCCTTGCGCACGCGGGGAGCGCGTACCACGACCAGTTCGAGATCATCGAAATCTGCTGCCCCGATGGCGCCGGGCAGTTCTAGGTAGGCCATGAGGTACTTGGTGTTGGCCGGCACCGTGAGACTGACGTTGCTGCGGGTCCAGTCGGACTTGCCGACCACCGGCCGGGAGGTGGGCTGAGCGGTGATCTCGCCTTTCTCGTCCATGGCGTAGAGGCGCAATGCCGCGTAGCCATCCGGCCCGAGGTCGGTCCTGATCCAGCCAGAAAGCCGCATCACCGATCCCGGCTCGGCGGCCAGCGTCCGTGTGCTGCCCTGCCTCCAGCGACTGTCGGTCCTGGTGTGGTTGACGATACGCGCGCCTGCTTTGCCCGACCGCAGAGCTTCTGGCGTGATCGACAACGTGCGTTCGGCACTGTCAGGGGTCCGTCTCTCCCAGCCCTCCTCCCCCGCCTCAAAACCGGGGTTGGCGAGGAGGTTCGGCCGCTCTGCCTGTGCCCACAGGCCGGCACCTGCGGAAAGACAGAGGGCGCATACGAGAGCGCCCACGCGTAGCATCTTGATCGTCAGCATTATGTGACCCCCGTGTTACCAGGTTGTCCGCCGGGCCGCGTCACACGAGCCTTCCCTGGCGGCTTCAGTTCACTGCGCCGGACTCTTGGCCGTCGGTGGTGCTGAAACCTGCAGTGGCCTGAATCAACAAACGGACGCGCCTTTGTGGGGCGCGCCCGTTTCGTGCTCAGGTCGCTTCTCTACCCCAGGATTGCCTTGAGGTCCTCTTCTGGCGTCGTGATCGGCGCGAGACCGAAGTTCTCCACCAGCACGTTCAGCACGGGCTCGGTGATGAAGGCCGGCAGGCTTGGCCCGAGGCGGATGTTCTTGACGCCCAGGTGCAGCAGCGTCAGCAGGATGCAGACCGCCTTCTGCTCGTACCATGACAGAATCAGCGACAGTGGCAGGCTGTTGATGTCGGTCTCGAACGCGTCAGCCAGCGCCAGCGCGATCTTGATGGCCGAGTAGCTGTCATTGCACTGGCCGATGTCGAGCAGCCGGGGGATGCCGCCGATGTCGCCGAAGTCGAGCTTGTTGAACCGGTACTTGCCGCACGCCAGCGTCAGGATCACGCAGTCATCCGGGACCTGCTGGGCGAGTTCGGTGTAGTAGTTGCGGCCCGGTTTGGCGCCGTCGCAGCCACCGATCAGGAAGAAGTGGCGGATCTTGCCGGCTTTGACCGCGTCAACGACCGCGCCCGCTACGCCGAGGACCGCAGCATGGCCGAAGCCCGTCAGGATGGTCTTGTCTTCGCCGTCTTCAGCGAAGCCGGGGGCGGCCAGGGCCGCCTCGATGACTGGGCCGAAGTCCTTCTGGCCCGCAGGCGGCGCCGGGATGTGCATGACGCCGGGCCACGCGACGAGACCGGTGCTGAAGATGCGGCCCAGGTATGTCTCCTTGGGCTTCTGGATGCAGTTGGTGGTCATCAGGATCGCGCCGGGGAATTCGTCGAACTCCTTGCGCTGATCCTGCCACGCCCCGCCGTAGTTGCCCACGAGGTGTGCGAACTTCTTCAGTTCAGGGTAGCCGTGCGCCGGTAGCATCTCGCCGTGGGTGTAGACATTGATACCCTTGCCCTCGGTCTGCTGCAGGAGTTCGTACAGGTCCTTGAGGTCGTGGCCGGAGACGAGGATCGCCTTGCCCTTGACGGGGGTTATGCGGACCGGCGTGGGCGTCGGGTTGCCATAGGCGCCGGTGTTGGCGGTGTCGAGCAGCTCCATGACCTTGAAGTTGACCTCGCCGCACTTGAGCGACTGCCCCACGAGCGCGTTGACATCGTCGGCGCCCTCGGCCAGGAAGTTCAGGGCCTCGTGGAAGTAGGCGTACACGCTGTCGTCTTCCTGGCCCAGGATCGCGGCATGGTCGGCATAGGCCGCGGTACCCTTGAGACCGTAGGTGAGAAGCTGCTGCAGGCCGCTGACCGTATCGCCGAACTTCTCCGTGTACTTCTCGATGGTCTCGCCCTCGCCCTGGGCGATCAGGTCGTTGAGGTCGGCGGCGGGCTGCCAGACGGCAGCTTCCTTGAGGGCGGCGCTGTCGTCCACACTCTGCCCCGCGGCCGCGGCGGCGTCCTCGTACAGCTTCTTGGCCTTGTCCCGGACCTTGCCCGCCTTGGCGAGCAACGCCTGGAGGCGCTCCGGGTCGAAGTTCACGTTAGTGACGGTGGTGAAGAGCGCCTCGACTACGAAACGGTCCACCTCCGCGTCCTTGGCTCCGAGCTTGCGCGCCCGGTGCGCAAACATCGCGATCGCCTTGGCGGCATACATGAGCAGATCCTGCAAGGCAGCAGTCTCCGGGTCCTTGCCGCACACCCCAAAGCTGACACATCCGGTCCCCTTCGCTGTCTGTTCACACTGGTAGCAAAACATTGTCTGACCCCTTTCCACGGTTCGTTCCACTATCTCTGGGCCGGCTGAAGCGCGGCCCCTCCGTCCCTAGATGCAGACTACATCGGCGTCGCCGGCGGCTTCGTAGAAATCGGCAAAGTGGCCGATGGTGACGCCGTCAATCATCTTGTCGGTCATGTCGCGGGCCTCCTGCGAACACTCGCAGACGGTTACCTTGACGCCCTGTTCCTTCATTGCGCGCTCGATCTTCTCCGCGTTCTCCGTGCCGCGCAGCAGGAAGAACACTCCGTTCTCGCAAAAGTGCAGCGCCGTGACCTTGCGGCCGTGAATCCCCGCCGCCACGGTGTTGAGCAGGCACCCGCCCACTAACTCGCGGGTCGCTGCTCCGGTGATGATGTACGCTACCTCTCTCATTGAGACCCCTTCCTTCCATCCGGTTCTATACCCCGCGCCTGCGCGGGAAGTCGGTTGGGACCGCTGTCCCTCCCGTAGATGCTGATGTCAGTGCGCCCGGGCCCCCGCCAGCTCGTGCGCCAACTCGTGGTACCGCTCGTGTACGCCCTCGCCAATCTCTTTCCTCTCCACCCTCTCGAACTCCGCCGTGAGAAACTGCTGGTCACTCTCGCCAAGAAGCTGGTCCGCCAGCGGGAAGAGCACGTTGTTCTCCTTGCCGATGTGGGCCCGCAGCAGGTCAACGAACGCCGCCAGATGCTCCGCAATCGCGTCCTCGTTATCTTCCTCAGCCTGTTCGAGGGCCGCGGCTATGGCTCGCACGTGGCCCCGCCCCTCCTCGTGCTCATCAAGCATTACTGCGATGGGCCCTTCCTCTAGCGGCAGCCCCCGCTCGACCAGTGTCGGAAACAGGTAGCCCTCTTCCTTGGCATGATGGCACTTGTCCACGAAACCGCGGAAGAAATCCACCATCTGGCTCACCCGCTGCCTGTCGCATGCCCCCTGCCGGGTGGCCTCGTTCTCGGCCGCGTCGAGGACCAGGAGGATGATGTCATGTTCATGTCTGAGCGTCTCTGTTGCCTTCATTTCGGCCACCACCTTTTCGCTACGGCCCTGTGTTACTTGAAGCTCTTCGGATGCGGCGTCTTGAGCACCAGGAAGGCCGAGGCGGCCATCGAGCGGTTGCTCACATCCATCGTCGTATCATACGGAACGCTGATCGCCTCACCGGGCTCCGCCGTCACTTCCTCCTCCCCCGTCTGGACGGTTACTACCCCATGCAGCGGCACGATGAGCACGTTCGAGTTCGAATTGTGCGTCGGCAGCGAATGTCCGCCGCTCAGCCGTATTCGCATGATCTGGATGTCATCCGTCTCGTAGACCGACTGCCGGTCCGCTTCATCGCCGAGGTGCAGGTTGACCACGTTCAAGACTGCCATGATGTCTCTCCTAGTGCTCGTGTATGGCTGCCGGAGCTTCGCCATGAGCGCCTGCGGTCTCGGCGGCTAGCTTGTACAGCGCTTCGGCATAGTGTGTGAAGTCAACGTAGGCCTCTACATACTCCCGGCCGGCCTCAATGCTGTGTCCTGCATGCTCCCGGGTCTCCCGGGCGCGGGTGAACCGCCGGTGCAATCCCGCCTGCGCTTCCTGGCAAATTATCTTCGTCAGCGCCTCGTCCGAACCGCTCTGCAGGGCCGTGTCTGCCGCAGCCACTGCCGGGTCTATGGGCGTCCCAGCGGGCTTCAGGCCGGTATACGGGGCGCCCTCGCCTGCCCTGTGGATGCGCACCAGCGTCTCGAAGAGGTACATGTCCGCCAGATCCCGCGCCTCCGGGCCGAGCTTGCGCACCGCCAGCGTCTTCTCAAAGATCTCTCTGATCGTCGCTTCGTCCTCAGCGCGCACCCACTTGAGAAGTGGGGTAACATCGCCCTTGGTCAGGGCCTGCCGCGCCTCGGCTACCACCGGGCCGTCCATCGTGTCACAATGTGCCAGCGCCAGCGCGGGCGCACCTACCAGGATCACCAGACTGAACAACATTGCCTTACCCATCTCCCACCTCCAACCTCTTATTAGCTAGCCGTGAATGAGTGCCGGCAAACAGCGCACGCACACCCACTGGCTCTTGCCCTCGTGCCGGCACGGGAACAACACCGCCGCCCGCTCATCGGAGCCGCACCGGAAGCACTGCTCCTCCAGGAACTGCTCCCCGCGCTCCTGAGCCTTCTCATGGGCCGCCTCGGGGCTGAACTCCTCCGCCTCGCGCTGCTCGATCTCCAGCGCGCCGGTTGGGCAAACCCCCAGACAGAAGCCTGCGCCGTCGCAAAGCTCTTCCTTCACAACTTTCGCCTTGCCGTCCACAATCTCAATCGCGCCCTCAGCGCAGGGTCTCACACAGGCCCCACAGCCGGTGCACTTCTCCTCATCTATCTTCACAATATTGCGTGTCCGCTTTGCCATGATAGGCCTCTCTCTCTCGGTCCTCTCTGGTCCCTGAACCCTGAACCCTGCCTCTATATCTTCAGCTCTGCCGGAATGTGCGCCAGGCGGTCCACCTTCTTCGGCTTATACTCAAACACCCGGTGCAGCGTTTCGCAGATCTCGTCGATGACCTCATCGCGGCTGCTCTTGATCATGCCGCGGTCCATGAAGAAAATAGTCCGCAGGAGCATGCCGATCATAATCGCGGCCCCGAGGTGCGCGTCGATTACCCGCAGTTCCTTGTCGCGGATGCCCTGGTCGATGACCTGGACGAAGACATCCTTGGGCAGCGGCTGATCGGGTCGCAGGCCACCCACGTTGTCATGATGGCGGGCCATGACGTACTCGTATGCCTCGGGGCTGTCCTGGGCGAACTGGAAAAAGGCCCGTGCGAGCGCGCACAGCCGCTTGTGCGAGCCGTGTACGTCCGCCACCGAGGCTGCCAGCGCCTCGTACAGGCTCTTGGCGCACTCCCCGAACAGCGACTGTGCCAGTTGTTCCTTGCTCTCAAAGTGCCGGTACAGCGCCCCCTCTGTGACCCCCGCCTCCTGGGCGATATCGCGGATCGTCGTGGCCTTGATGCCCCTGTCTGCAAACAGCCGCAGGGCGGCTGCGATCATGTCCTTCCGCTTGCTATGTGGTCGTGTGGCGTTCATTGTGTGCTCTTGGACGGCATGGATAAGTAAGTGTTCACTCACTATAATGAAACATGGTTACGGTGTCAAGCCTTTCTGGCAAAAAACTTCACAGGTTTTTTCTGACGTTCCTCGCCCCCCAAAGGGACAGTAGGTGATGAAGAAGATGCCTGGCGGCTCAGCCGCCGTAACGCGCGTCGTGCAGGTCCCCTCTCCCCCCTCGCGGAAACCTCATTTCGGAAACCACACGGCAACCCCAGACGTTCTTGAAGATGAGCAATATCGATGAGGGAGGCGAGTGGGATGAAGGGTGTAATCCTGGTAGGCGGGCTGGGCACGCGCCTGGCTCCGATGACGAAGGTCACGAACAAGCACCTGCTGCCTGTGGGCTGCTTCCCGATGGTCTACTACCCCCTGCACGCGCTGGTAGAGGCCGGGATTGACGAGGTCATACTCATTACTGGCGGCAACAGCCCCGGGGCCTTCCTGGAGCTTCTGCACGACGGCAGCGAGTTCGGCCTCAAGACCCTGTACTACGCCTACCAGTTCGCCCCGCGCGGCATCGCCGATGCCCTGCGTCTCGCGGAGGCCTTTGTGGATCGCGACGATTGCGTGGTAATGCTGGGGGATAATGTCGTGGATGCCTCATTGCGGCCGTTTGTGGAAGGTTTTCGTAACCAGGGCGGCGGGGCCCGCATCCTGCTCACTGAGGTGCCTGATCCGGAGCGTTTCGGCGTACCGCAATTTGATGACCAAAAGCGCATCACGCGCCTGATCGAAAAGCCTCTCGAGCCCCCGTCGAACTACGCGGTCATCGGCGTCTACGCCTACGACCGCCAGCTATGGGACATCCTCCCGGCGCTGCAGCTTTCCGAGCGCGGACAATACGAGATCACCGACGTCAATAACCTCTACCTGCAGTCGGGCAAGCTCCACTACGACATCTTTGAGGGCAAGTGGTCCGACGCAGGCACGCCGCAGAGTCTCTACCGCGCCAGCCAGATCGCCTGGCAGAGCACGTTCCTGCCGTGTCCGGTGGTCAAGGATTGACCACAAGGTCAAAGATTGACCACCGGGTCAAGGATTGACCACCGGGTCAAGGATTGACCACACTGGACCTGACAACCTAACTCATACACGGAGACCCTCTTGAAGAAGAAGTGGCAGCTTGCGGCAACGATCATCGGACTGCTCATCATTGTCGTCGGCATGAATACCGTCGCTGACATGCAGCGGCAGAAGGCAGCGAAACTGGCCAAAGAGGCCGAGAAGGCCCGCACGGAGGCGGAGATAGCAGCCTCCGAGGCTCACGCCAAGCCCGAGGCGGGCGACAAGAAGTCCACCGAGAGCGTGTTCGCGCTCCCGGCCGCCTCCGGCCCAAAGACCGCGCCTGTGAAGCTCGAGGTCTTCGTCAACAACTCCAATACCTGCCACCAGGTGAACGTGACCGAGATCGGTGATCTCGGCAAGGCTTACGGGAATCTGCTGCGGATGGAGTGGCAGAGCATGATCGACCCCAAAGTCGCCAAGCGCTCTGACATGAAGCAGATCGGCTGTGACGCCGGGCTGTTGCTCAACGGCAAGATTGAGCACAAGATCGACAGGCTCGGTGGCAAGCACATCGTGAGTTTCCGGGGCCCGGTCGGCGACAAGTACAAGATTGCAGACCTGTACGCGGCGATCAACCAGGAACTCAAGGCAAAAGGCAAGCCGGTCCCCGCGGCGGCCAAAGAGCGGGCCAAGTAGGCGCCTTTTCCACGCACAAAAAAGCGACAGGCCGAGATCTCGGCCTGTCGCTTGCTTATCCAATGATTGTCGTCGTCACACAGCGCAGAGCTTGTAACCAAAGGCCCGTACCGTCCGCACCCGCTCGGGCTTGCGCGGGTCCTTCTCGATCTTGCTGCGCAAGTTTGCCACATGAACCTCGACCAGATGCGTATCGTACTGGTCATAGCCCCACACCGCACGCAGCAGTTCCTCGCGGCTGAAGACCTTCCCCGGACGCTCCGCGAGCGTCTTCAGCAGCGTGAACTCGGTCTTGGTCAGTAGCACGATCTCCCCGTCCACCATTACCTCGGCGGCTTCCATGTTGATCTCGAGACCACCGCACTTGAGCTTGCCGTCGCTGTCGGGCAGGCCGACACCGGGGCCGCTGCGCCGCAAGACCGCCTTCACGCGCGCCACCAGCTCATCGAGGCTGCAGGGCTTGGTGATGTAGTCGTCAGCGCCCAGTTCGAGGCCGACGATACGGTTTACCTCTTCGCCCATGGCGGTGAGCATGATAATCGGCACGCGCGACTTGCGCCGGATCTGCTGACAGATCGTCATGCCATCAATGTCGGGCAGCCGCAAATCGAGTAGAATCAGGTCGGGGCTAGCCTCTTCAATGAGCTTAAAGGCTTCCTTGCCACTAGCTGCGCTGATGGCCTTGAAGCTGTGATGGCCGAGCTTCTCACACACCACTTCACGCACGGCCGGCTCATCGTCTACTACCAGCACCAAAGGTTGTTGCATGCTCACGTGCCAACTCCATTTCTCGTGTTACCTGTCCTGCCCGGCCCTTTCGCCACGCCGCGAGCCGCGCTGAGCAGGATGACAAGATTAGATAGTCATGTAGTAGCTTTATGTTCCGCTACTTCATGACCCCGAACAGGTTCTTCATGGACAAGAGACCCGGTCCCATGATGATAACGAACAGTGCCGGGAAGATGCAGAAGATGAGCGGGAAGAGCATTTTGGTGCCCAGGACCGCCGCCTGCTCCCGAATCTTCATTGATCGCCGGCTGCGAAGACCATCCGCATGCGTCCGCAGGGCCTTCGCAACACTCACCCCAAGCTCCTCTGCCTGGTATAGCGCCGCCACCAGTGCCGCAAGCTCCTCGACCTGCGCCCGGTCAGCGAGGTCCTGCCAGGCGTCGCGCCGCCGTTTGCCCAGCCGGATCTCCAGCAGCGCCCGATCAAACTCTTCCGCCAGCGGCCCCTCCTTGCGCTGAACCACCTCCGCCAGCGCCCCATCGAGTCCCATCCCCGCCTCGGCGCTTACCACCAGCAGGTCCAGTGTATCAGGCAAGACCTTGCGGATCGCGGTCTGTCGAGCCTTGATTTTGTTCTGCAGCATGTAATCGGGGACCATGCCGCCCATGAAGAGCAGCACCAGCGGCACCATCATCCGCATCATCGGCTGCGCACCGGCCAGCACCTTCGTGTAGAAGAACACCGCCAGCGCCACGCCTCCCAGCATGCCAATTCCTCGCAGCAACAGGAAGATCGGCTCCGTCAGCCCCGGCGGGTTCCCGGCTGCGTTGAGCTGCTTGCGTACGGTCTCAATCATCCCCTGCGGCGCGATCCCCAGCAGCCGTTTGTTGATGGTAGTGACTACTGGCTTGACGGCGCGGTCGTAGAACGGCAACTGCAACTGGCGGGAAACGGCCGACTGCGATATCTCAGCCACCGGCCGCACGGCTTGCAGCGCCTCCACGCGCTCGGCAATCTTGATTTGCCGGTTGGAGGTCGTCAGCCCCATGATCAGGGCCGCGATGCACACGAACAGCAGAATGACAACGATGATGATCAGCATGGTATACCTGCGGCTAAATGGGCACGTAGGGGCGCACCGTGGTGCGCCCGAATCACCTAGATGTCGATCTCCAGCATCTTCTTGATGATGATGATACCCAGCAACATCATCCCGCCGGCAATCCCCAGCAATATGAGCCCCAGCGGCTCCTTGAACAGGGGCGCGACGTAACCTGGGCTGACGATATTGATCAGGAAGGCCATCCCAAAGGGCAGCCCGCCGAGGATCACCGCGGACATCCGGCCTTCCGCTGTGGCCGCCGCGATCTCGCCCGCCAGTCGTACCCGCTCCCGGATCATACCCGAGATGTTGTCCATGACTTCGGCGAGGTTACCGCCAATCGAGAGCTGGGTCTGCACCGCCGACACGATCAGCTCCAGGTCATAGTTCCCGGTGCGGTCCAGAATGTGGTCCAGCGACTTGTCCAGCGACTGCCCGAGCCGCACCTCGTCAATGGCTCGCTCAAACTCTTCGGTGATCGGCGGGCTCATCTGCGTCACGACCACCTGCAAGCCCCTCAGAAACGAGTGGCCTGACCGCAGTGACGACGAGAGCAGGTCCAGCGCGTCAGGCAATTGGTTACTGATCCGCCGCTGCCGCTGCCCCTGCTTGGACTTCATATGCATGTACGGTGCTGCCGCCCCCACACCAAGCAGCGCAATGGCGAAAAACCAGGCGTGTCCGAGTTGCAGTCCGACGAAGCCGCCGGTAAACGCACAGATCCCGGAGATGATCAGGAACTCAGACGGCCGCAGCAGCATTCCAGCGCGCAGCAACTCGGTCTGCAGCACCTTGCCAAAGTCGCTGCGCTGCAAGATACCTGTCAAGAGCGGCGCCGGATCCGGAACAGATTCCTTCCTGCTCTTCTTGATCGTCGGCTTGAACTGCGGCCTGCCCTCCTTGAGCTCCTGCAGACGCCGCTGCCGGTCACCGTGCGCCGACAGCACCGCGGTAAACAGCACCATGATGCCGCCCGACACGCCCAGGAAAGCCAATACAATCATTGCCACAGTTGCGATAGGCAAAGTGCGACTCCATACTCTCGCGGGTGAACTCTCCCGCCGGGATTACCTGATAGGCTCAAACACTTCCGGACCAAGCTGCAGGCCCTCAGCCTCGAGCTTCTCCATGAACAGCGGCCGAATCCCACGCGGCGCATGCTCCCCGACGATCCGCCCGTCCTTGTCAAACCCATGCCGCTTGTACACAAAGATATCCTGCAGCACGATCTCGTCCTGCTCCATCCGCTGCACTTCAGTGATGTGCGTGATCCGCCGTGACCCGTCCCGCAGGCGCTCCTGGTGGACGATCAGATCAAGTGCCGACGCGATCTGCTCGCGGATCGCGTGCGCGGGCAGCTGCATCCCGCCCATCAGTACCATGGTCTCCAGACGCGACAACGTATCGCGCGGGCTGTTGCTGTGCACCGTGCCCAGCGAACCGTCGTGACCCGTGTTCATCGCCTGCAGCATGTCCAGGGCCTCTGAGCCGCGGACCTCACCTACCACAATCCGTTCTGGCCTCATGCGCAGGGAGTTGCGGACGAGCTGCCGGATCGTGATCTCGCCCTTGCCCTCAAGGTTCGACGGGCGGCTCTCGAGCGTAATCACATGCTCCTGCTGCAGCCGCAACTCAGCCGCATCCTCAATCGTCACAATACGTTCGTCATGCGGAATGAAGCTGGACAGCACATTCAGCGTCGTCGTCTTCCCGCTACCAGTACCGCCAGAGACAATGATATTCAGCCGGGCGATGACACACGCCTCCAAAAACGTCGTCATCGTCTCGGACATGGTCCCAAAGTTCACCAGGTCGCGCGGCTTGAGTGGCTCGACCGAGAACTTTCGGATCGTTACGCACGGCCCGTTGATCGAAATCGGCGGGATGATCGCGTTCACACGGGAGCCATCAGGAAGGCGAGCATCGACCATAGGCATGGCTTCATCCAGCCGGCGTCCCAACGGCGCGATGATCTTCTCGATGATCCGCATCACGTGCGCGTCATCCACAAAACGCTTGCCAACCCGGTGCAGCTTCCCCGCGCGCTCCACGTAGATGCTCTCTGGCCCGTTGATCATGACCTCGGAGATGGAGGGGTCATCCAGCAGCGTCTGGATCGGCCCATAGCCCATGACCTCATTCAATACCTCGGCCTGCACCTGCTCCTTGGTCCGCGCTGATAGAGAAAGGTTCCGCTCCTCTCCCACTAACTGCGTGAGGAACCGGATCTGCTCGATCAGCTCCTCCTGGCTCATGGTCTGCAGCATTCGGAAGTCGGTCTCGGTCAGCAGCCGCTGATGAACCTGCAGCTTTAGTTCATCGAGTATCTCGGCCTCGGCGGTGGAGATACCCAGTGCCGCCGCCGTTTCGCGGATCAGTTCTTGTGAAGCTCTACTTAAGGCCATAAGTCCCTCTACTTCGCAATCTTAGCTGTGGGGCGTAGCGACGTCCGCGTCGCAGGGGGCTTGTACCCCGCCGATCGTCATCTACAACCGCCGGCCGCCCTCTCCTACACCGCCACGCCCTCCAACAGCCGCGCCATCAACTTCTGGAGCGCCTGTGCTACGGGCGTCCCCGGCGCGGTCAGCACAAACGGCTTGCCTTCGTTGTACGCCCCCATCGCCGTCTGCGGATCATCCGGCAACTGCGCCGCCACCTGAAACCCCGTTGCCTCCTCCAGATCCCTCACCGTAAACTGGTTGGCCCGCGATACGCGGTTGGCCAGCAGATGGATCCGGTCCTTCGGAATGTGCGTCGCCACGATAGCCTCCAGCAGCGCCGTCGTATCCCGCAGCGTCGCCAGGTCAATCGTGTTGCTGACAATCACAAGCTCGTTGCACCGGGAGAGAATATAGGTGCTGGCTTGCCATAGCACCGGAGGCATGTCGAAGAACACAAAGCGGTACCGCAGCCGCAACAGTCCGAACAGTTCCGCCAGATGCGGCACATTCACCGACGACTCGAGCTGTGAGTGACCCCGCCCCACCCCGGACAGTACCCGCAGAGTAGACTCGTGTTTGGCCAAATGGGTTTCCACCAGGTCTGCGTCGAGGGCCCCAAAGTGCAGGAGGTCAGAAATGCTATTCTCCGGGCGCAGGTCAAGGGCCAGAGCCACATCGCCAAACTGCCCGTAGAAGTCAACCAGTGCCACTTGGTCTGGGAATTTCCGCGCGAAAAGCACCGCGAGGTTCGCCGCAATCGTGGTCTTCCCGACCCCGCCCTTGGCCGAGGTGATCGCCACCGTCACCGGCACTTTGGTGGGGTTGGTGATGATACCGAATTGGTCGCTCTGCTTGACCTTCCGTAACTCCGCAAGCTGCGTCACAAGCTGCCCCAGCGCCCCTGGCGGTTGGTCCCGCCGGATGACCGCTCGCGCACCCGACCGCATGCCCTTCTCGATCGCCGCCCCTATCTCCGACTCCGCCAGCAGGATGCAGATCGAGTCCGGTGCCGCGGCCGTCGACAGCCTGCAGGCCTCGTAGCCGTTTATCCCCGGCAGGTTCTCGTCGATGAACAGCATGTCGGGCTTGAGTTGTGCCGCCAGTTGCGCGACTTCCAGGCCGTCGCGGGCATAGCCGACGACCTGCACCTGTTGCTCCCCGCTGAGCTGGCTGATCAGCTCATTGCGAAGCCCCTCGGCAGCGCCCGGATTTACCTCAGAGATCACAACTCTGATCATGCTGGTGGTCTTTTACTGGATTACAAACCCGAAGCTCCTCCACACCGCCAGGACTACGCCTTCCTCCCCTGCCTCCGCGCTCATCGGTACCTAGCACTTACTTCGATGCCGGTGCCGTCCCGGTCCCTGTCCCCATTGAAGAGCCCCCAACAGGCGCTGCCGTGATGCCGGTCATATTCCCGCCCACGGGAGTCGCCTTTCCTCCCGACTTGTCGATGATCTCCGGAGTCACCATGATCACGAGTTCGGTCTCGTTGTGCTGGAACTGCTTATGCCGGAACAGCTGGCCAATCACCGGCAGGTCCCCGATCAGCGGTATCTTGGAGACTATCTTGGAGTCTTCACTCTGCAGCAGCCCGCCCAGTATCAATGTGTCGTTGTTCCCGATGGTGACTGTAGTCTTCACTCGCCGGCTCTTCAGCGCTGGCAGTGAGAAGCTGCTGATCGTTACCGCGTTCGAAGCATCAAGTGAGCTGACTTCGGACACCACCTTCAAGTTGATCCGCTGGCGATTCTCCAGGATCGTGGGGCTGATGGCCAGGTGGACACCGTAGTCCTTCCACTCAACCGTCACTTCTGCCACCCCGCCGCCACCGGCTTGCGCTATGGGTATCGGTATCTCGCCACCCACCAGGATCTCCGCCGCGTCACCGTCATCTACCATCACATTCGGCTCAGACAGAATCCGGGCCTTGTTTTCCAGCTTGAGCGCCTCAACCTGCGCTCCGAGTGTGAGTACGTTGTTGACGCCGCCCTCCGCCACTATGAGCCATGGCTGATCCACGAAGCCCACTGCGTCGCCGTCAACCTGGAGTTGGCCCCAGTTTACGCCGAGCTTCTTGGAGTCGCCCTTGCTTATCTCGAGAACCTTCGCATGGACCACTATCTGCATCTTCTCAGGCAATGCCACCCGCAGCAGGTCTACCACGCGGAACGGTATCGGCGACTTGGCGATGATTTCACGAACGCGGTTCATCTCATCCGCGTTCTGCACCATCCCCTCGATGATGATCGCCTCATGGTTGAAGGGCCGCAAGGAGAAGCGGTTCCCGGTTATCTCCTGCAGAGCCGCCATGGCCGCGTTGATGTCCGGTTGCGGCTCCACGACGCGCACCATGTTGATGATCCGAGCCTGCGCCGCAAAGGCCTCGAGCAGTTTCGACAGGTTCGCCAGTTCCGCCGCGGACGCCACCTCGCCCTCGATCGCCACCGTCTTGCCCTGCACCTGCCAAACGCGGAACTTGTCACCCACCGCCCGTGCGATATCCTCCAGCGGCGGCTCGCCCGCCGACTCCTGGTACTCCAGCAGGTCCACGACGTTCACGCCGCGTCCCGTCACCGCCGTCACCAGCCGCCGCGCCCGGTCCAGCGCCGCCTGATCCCCCACCTGCCCCTGCACGATCAGGGTGTTGTTATTCCATATGGTGTACTGCAGCTTATCACCCAGCACCCCTCGCAGCGCGTTCGCAACCGCCATCGCCGCTGTCGTGCTGTCGCCCTGCACCCGGATCAGGTCAACTATCTGCAGGCCTTCCTTGGACGCCACAGCGATGATGCTGCGCGCCCGCTCCGCCTCCTCGGCGCTCACGGTACCCTC
The DNA here is from genome assembly GCA_039683575.1 of Armatimonadia bacterium. Classification (GTDB taxonomy): domain Bacteria; phylum Armatimonadota; class Zipacnadia; order Zipacnadales; family UBA11051; genus JAJFUB01. The sequence goes on from JBDKRC010000044.1 coordinate 31,948, forward strand.
AATCACCACCGCCATGTCACCCGCCGGCGTGTAGGTGAGCTTGTTGCCAAGCACCCGCCGCAGGTTCTCTACCAGCTTGTCAGCCGGAGACGGTGCCACGACAGTCACTTCGATCTGGGACATCCCCGCCTTGTCCCACACGAACACCGTGGTCTCGCCAGCCTTCTTACCATATAGTGACAGGTCATTGAGCGACGCCACAACCACCTCAACCAGGTCCGGCTCAATCACCTCCACTCGGCGCATGCGGTCGAAGTGCAGCGTTGTGCTGCGCCCAATGGGAATTGTTACGCTGCGCCCGTTGCGCATGGCAAGGCCGGTATTCACCGCCAGACCGGCCGGCGCGGCGACGGCCGCGCCCGCGGCAATGGTCAGGCCGATCACCAGCAGACCCACGAGCCTGTGCATACTGCGAATTTGGCTGTTATGCATTGGTGCTAAGCTCCCCTCTTCTCTGGAGCATGGCTGCTTACAGTGTGCCCCCACACTGTGCCACGCCACCTCGCCACAAGCCCTCGCGATGGCGTATCGCTGTTACGGAGTAACTACCTCTCGCTGCCCGCCGCGAATCACCTCAACTGATGGCCTCTTCGGCTGCGGCGGTGCTGGTGCCACCGGACGTGCGCCCCACGCCTGTGGCCCCTGCGGGCCGCCGTACTGCTGTGTCGGTGGTTGTTGCTGGCCAGCTTGCTGCTGCTGTGCGCCCGAAGCGGGTTGCGCGCCCGCCTGCTTCGGCTTCGGCCACTCACCGATCATGGACCAGTTATTGGAATTCGGCAGCGGGACGATTGCCCGGTCGCCCATCGGCCGCAACGTCAGCCGGATATCACCGGAGACATCGGCTGTCAGCACTAGCTGCGCCTGTGTCGGTGTGACTTGCAGGGTTACGGGAGTCTCGGTGCGGCGAGGTGCCTGCTGTTCCGTACCCGTCTTGCCGGCGGCCGGCTGTTCCGCTGCCGGGGGAGCGACATTCGTGGCGGTTCCCACCGCCAGCACCACGACATCCTGCGTCACGGTGCGCACGACCGCATTGTTCTCTCGCTCGAACGACACCAGCACGTCCACGTGCGTGCCTGGTTGCAGGAAGTCACCCACCGCTCCGACGATGTCCAGCGAGATGGACATCGCCCGCGAGCCCTCGGGAAGCGTGTAGGCCAGCCCCAGCTTCTTGGAGCGCACTGCGATCTGGTCGGCGCGTACTGGCTGACCCTCCGGCAGTTCCGTAAGGCTGATGCGCCCCGCCAGGTCCTGCTCGGTGAGCATGACACCAGCGGGCAGCTTCGTCTTCTCGAAGGTTAGCTTCTTGAACATCTCCGGCTGCAGGTCGAGCTGCGGTGGGAGTGTCTTGATCGGCACCGGTACCTCAACTGTCTCCACCACCGGTGCCTTGGGCTTCGCCTGCCGGCCTATGTACATCCAGGCCAGCACTGCTGCGAACAGCCCGCAAATGAGGGCGATTGCCAGCGCGGCTTGCCTCGTCAATCGCATTAGATGCCACGCCCCTTTACTGCGATTGGTTGATCGGGAAGACCCTCCGGGCCGCAAAGACGACACTGGGCCAAAGTTGAGCCCGTCATTGATCGACCGGCCAAGCTTTGGCTGATGTCATTCCTGCGTCCGAAACCCCGTCAACCTTTGTGTGATGATCCCTCGAACAGGTGGGCCAGCAACTCCCTCACCGCATCGCCACCCGCTGCCCTCCGTATGTCAGCCCACAACTGACGTACAGCCTGAATTCTCTACTCGCGACGGATGACCATCTCCGCCCGCAGCCCCATGGTGCTCTCGCCGGGGCGGCCGATAAGGCGGGCGAATAATGGCCCTGTCAGCAGGTTATGAGTATACGTGCAGATCACGCGGACCTGCGCCCCCTGAGGTGCGTCATTGTCCCCCGAACCGTCGGTCCGGTCTGCCAGGCTGGTCCAGGAACTCCATACGCCGTTAGCGTAAGTGCGCCAGCTCTTGGTATACGTCAGCCTGTCGAGTGATAGTCCGGTGGCGCAGCCGGTGATGCGAGCGTCGATCTCCGACACGCCTCTACCCACTGCCGCCACTCGCGCTCCCTCGCGAGCAGCCTGCTGCAGTGAGAGCTGGTCCTTGAAGATAAACCCGAACTCGATAATGCCAAACAGCAGCGACAAAAGAAGTGGCAGCACGAGCGCGAATTCTACGCTCGCCGTGCCCCGCCGTTTGCAGTTTGAGATAGGTTTCGTGAGCCTGATCACAACGGCCACCTTCCGGCCTGGAACCGTCGCTAAGACCGGTACCCGCCACTGGGGTTGAGGTTAAGCCCTCCGGCCCCTCTATTGTGCCCCAGCGGGTTCTTCGTAACCTCTGGGAAAGCTCAAGATACTCTCGGCGCGTCTATATTCCCTGTTCGCTCTCTGGACAGGACGAACTTCACCCACTTCATGTTCTACTGCCGTACCCAAATAGTGAATAACGTGCCGGCGCAGATCGCTATCGCATATGGCAACCGTAGTTTGGAAGGAGAGTCCGTGATGTCCATGGGGGTCTTCATATATATACGGAAGTACAGTGCCTGCCATACTCGCTGTAGCGCCTGCCGCAGTACCCCGCGCCATATCGCCATCAGAATCCCGAAGATCCCGCCGGCGATCAACGAGTAGAGAACCGCCCATAGCAAAACCTGCGGCCCCAGCAAGGCGCCGACTGCCGCAAACAGCTTGCAGTCACCTGCGCCAAGCAGCCGGCCAAGCAGGCCGCTGACGAAGAACAGCGCCAGGCCGACCGCCACGCCGGCGATACTGAGCAGCAGCCCGGTGAGGCCGCCGTTCAGCAGATTGAGTACCATTCCGAGCAAAGCAAAGGGGAGGGTGACGGCGTTGTAGATCTTGCCGTCACGTACGTCAGTGAAGACTGCTACTACTAGCAGCAGGCATGTGGCAATGAGGGTGGTGTGGTGTAGTGTGATCATCTTGCCGCGCCTAAATTGTCTAAGACCGTAGTATTATTGCGCCTATCGCCGAATTGTGCAAGCCAAAAGTGCCCCAAATCATGCTCAAGAGCCCTTCCAGCCCCAGGGCCGGCGCCTCCGCCCGGCTGCTGAGCCTCCGCTGGCCCAGCCACCAGCCCCTCCACTCCGACTGCTTTCCGTCGTCACCCCCAAAACAAAAAACGCCCGGTGAGGGGCGTTGTTGTCGAAAAAAGTGCGGGGAGAAGGATGGGAGCCTGGGTATCCCCATCCCCCTCCCCTGGCCTGGTTGTGGTCTATCCAGCCTTTAGCGGCAGGATAACTCAATACCAACTAGCTGCCGGAGGGCAGGGACGACGTGGCGGTGCTGACAGTGCCGCTGACGCGGGTGCCGAGAGTGGACCACGCAGTGATTGCCGCGATCGCGACCAAAGCGAGCAACAGGGCGTACTCTACGGTCGTCAGGCCCTCTTCGTCCTTCCAAAGCTGCTTGAACATGTTCGTTCTCCTTCTGGGGTGTGCTGCGGTCAGGTCAAGTTGGGTAAAGCGTGTGGCGGTCGGTATGATTTGCTATGATGGCTGGGAGCGGAAAGCCCGGTCTTCATCTTGCCGCTCCCGTACGGCTTACAGCGATTGTTGGGCTGGGTCTCTAGCTGCCGGCGGGCAGGCTGCTGGTCGCTGTCGAGACGGTGTTGCTGGTCCGCTGTCCGAGCGTCGTCCACGCGGCGATTGCGGCGATGGCGACCAGGGCGAGCAGCAGTGCGTACTCTACAGTTGTCAGACCCTCTTCGTCCTTCCACAGCTTCTTGAACATTTGAAACTCTCCCTATCTGCGGTATTGTCCTGACTTACTTAGGCAGAAAGCTGAAGCTTAGCTGCCGGCGGGAAGGCTGCTGGTGGCGGTGGCTACGGTGGAGCTGGTCCGCTGTCCGAGCGTGGTCCACGCGGCGATCGCGGCGATGGCGACCAGGGCGAGCAACAGCGCGTACTCTACGGTGGTCAGACCCTCTTCGTCCTTCCAGAGCTGCTTGATCATGGTTTTATCTCTCCCCGTCATTGGATTTTCCAACGTCGCTCCGGGGTGCTGATGAGCATGATCCGGATTACGACTTAGCTCCTCGACTTGTCGGCAGTATAGACCTGGGTACTCAAGCGTTTTACAGGTGTGCCGCAAGGAAATCTCAAGGAACAACTTCTACTTCCCTGCGCCCGGAGGACCCCTCTCGGCTCTCGTACCCGCCAGTCGCCGACTTGTCAGGGTGCTGGCTGCGTTTGCTACGGTTACATTATTGCTGCCGTCTTTCACGTTTGCATGCACGTTATGCTCAAGAATTCGTAACGCTTCCGAACCATCATAAACCCCAATTAGCACCGCCCTGGCCCGGTACGCCCCATAGGTCGCCAGCGTCTCTTGCAGATACTTGTTGTGCTCCAGAAACAGCCACAGCGTCATGCCCTGCAGATGTGGCGCCTGCCACAGCGCCTTCCCCTGCTCCACGATCAGCCCCGCCGCCGACCGCGCATACTCCTCCGGAGGCATCATCACCGCGCCGTTCATGAACTGGTGGCCCTCGATCACCACCAGTGTCCGCCCCCGCTTGGTCAAAGCCTGCAGATCCGCCAGCGCGCCAGCCGGTGTCATAGCCATCTGCCGCGTCACCTCCAGGGCAAAGACGGGTGCATGCGCCTGAGCCGCGCTCAGGTTGGTCGTCATCAGACACGTCGCCCCGAGCCTCCGGCACTCCTCCAGCGCCGCCAGTTCATTCGACTTCGACCCCAAAGTCCGCCAGCAAGCAACCCCCTCATTAGCCCCCACCGACACCAGCCAAACGACAGCAATCCCCAATAACCATCGCTTCGATGGTAGGAACGCTCCACCAACCGCAACCGAACGCTCTTCAGCTGTAGGGCGGGGGCTCGTACCCCGCCGGCCGTTATCCCCGACCAACTCACGCGTCCCCCACAACCTCTCCCAAAGCCCCCAGACCCCATACCCTCCCAGCATCGCCACCACCGGCGCCAGCCACGAGTTGTACCTTAAATATGGTATCAGCACCGCCGCCTGCACCGCCGGCAGGACCACTAACGACGCCACCTTGAGCACGCGCCCGTCTCTCTGCCTCCACGCCCACCAGACGCCGACCACCGCCGCCGTCACCACCACCAGCCCATAGTGTCCCGCCATCCACAGCCAATCCACATATCCGCTGCCGAGATACTCCGGCCGCAAGCTCTCCTGTCCGCGCGCAAACCGCCGCAATTGCGCGAAATACGACTCCAGCTCAAACCCAAACCGTCCCAGCACCCGGTTCGCCACCACGTACGGCAGCTCATAGCCCCCCAGCATCACCGCGAACCCGCCGGCGACTGCCAGCGCGTGAGCCCACCACCGCCGCCCGCTCCCGGCGCTCCTCCAGACCAGCACCCACGGCACCAGCATCAAGACCCGCAGGTTGATCCCAAACGCCAACCCCGCCAGACACCCCAACCAGACTGACCTCAGCAGATCAGTCTTGTGGGAGGGGTCTCCAGACCCCGACTGCTCCAGTTCCTCCCACTTCAGCCACAGCCACACAACCAGCAGCACCACTGCCGTAGCAGCGGCTTCCGGCAGTCCCAGCCGGCGATACGTGAGAAAGTAGGGGCAAAGAGCGAGGAAGAACGTCGCGAGGAGTGCAGGGCCCTCTCCCGAGAGCCGCCGCATTATAATAAAGGTAAGCCACAGACACAGAACCCCCGCCAGAACCGACACCAGCCCCGGCGCCCAGACCCTCTCCCCCGCCACGCCGATTGCCGCGGCGTTCAGCAGCACATTCACCGGCCGCCCCATCCGCGGCGGCAGCGCCACCAGTCTTTCCCGTGCCTGCTCCCCCGAGACACGTCCGCCAAGCACTCCCGGCGCCAGGCGCGCTGCCTGCACGAGGTACCGGGCCTCATCATAATATACGCCTTCATCCCAGGCATGGAGATCGCGAGTGGTGAGTCCATACAGCCCGGAGAACAAGCCCCAGGCGAGGAGCAACAGGAGCACGAGGAGGGTCAGGTTGCGTCGCATGTAGTCCGGTGTAGTCTGCAAAGTGCGCCGCAAAGTGTCGCGTAGGTCGGTTCGTCCTCGAACCGACACTCCGTCACATCGTCCGCGTAGGCCGGTTCGTCCCCGAACCGGCACTGCGTCTACCACCATAAGTCTGCCGCATCAGCCCGCGCTTGGCAAGGCTTTTCTCGCACAAAACGAAGCGGGGCAGGCGACCTCGCCTGCCCCGCTGATTCTCCTGATTGCCTGCCGCTACGGCACCCACGGCAGCACATACGTCGTCGGCAACGGCCCTTTCTGCCACTTCGCATGCCCATCCACGTAGTTCATGTTGCACCCCTCATTGTGCCGGTACTCCACGCGCGTCGGATTGTTGTTGTACTGCAGAAACCGGACGTTCGAGTCCGCCATCATCATCGTCTCCGAGGGCGTGTTGCACGTAGCCAGCGACCTGCCCGGTGAGTTCAGGAACACATTCGCATTGTCACCATAGTCGGGGTACCACGCAACGAAGGTGGCCGCACTCGGGCAGTGGTACATCTGCTCGTTCTTTACGTACGGATACAGCGCCGTATACCAGGGGCAGTAGTACGTCCCGACCAGGTAGTCCTGCAGCGGAAACTTCTCGTCATAGTCCTGAACATAAGCCAGGGCCGCCGTGCCCCACTGCCGCAAGTTAGAAAGACACGACGTCTGCCGCGCCTTTTCCCGGGCCTTGGCAAATACCGGGAACAGAATCGCCGCCAAAATGGCGATGATCGCGATAACCACCAGCAGCTCGATGAGCGTAAATCCTCGTCGCAATGGACTAGCCTCCTACTAATATGGTAGTACCTGACGAACAGTAATTCGCCGTGCCCCCGAGATGACCTTCATCGCCTCTGCACCGCCTGGGTGGCCTGCTCCGGCACCTCCCGAACGAGAAAGGTCTGGAAAGCTGGGTAGAGGTGGCGACCAGACGCCGCCGGAGTGCTGCCGCTATTGCCTGGGGGATACGGGGGGCCTGATTCCGCACCGGCAACTGACACGGGCGGAGTCGGATAATCCGGCCCTGAGGCCGGTCACGCGGGCGACGCACCTGAGCCGCACGCGGCTGCTGCGCGGGCTGGCGGTGCGGTGCAGCGGCGAACTGAAGCACCGGCTTGGACGCCTAGCCCCCCGGCGCCATCCCCCCGCAGACCGTCTACCGTGAGCGCCTACTAGCCCGGCTGGGGATGGAGACGCCCCAGTTTGACCTGCAGGCGCCCCCAGAGGATGCCGGGAAGGATCACCATGCCCAGGGCGATGGCATCCGGCCCGCGCTTGACGGCACTCACCGCCTTGTGGCTCATCTCCCACTGACGACCTATCGCGATATCATTGTAGCCTGACCAGAAGGCCCGCCGCAGGATGTATGGCAGGCGCATGCGTTCGGGGGGAACTTTGTGGTACACCACCGCCGACGGCTCGAACCAGAGGCTGTGGCCAGAGCTGCGGACGCGGCGCCCGACCGAGATATCCCCTCCGCCCGTCACGCCGCTGGCGCCAATGCGGCCCGGGGCTACCCCGAAGTAGTTCGCATCCAGCAGGGCCGCGCGGGTATACAGGGCGTTGCCCCCCAGGAGCCACTCCACCGGCGCGCGGGCCTCGCCGAAATCCATAAAGCTCAGGGTCTCTTGCATGCAACGGGACTTGAGCAGCCAACGGGGGGGAGACGCCTGCCAAAGCGGTTGGTACGGCCCGCCAACACCCCCTGCGCCGGTTTCATCCATGGCAGCCAGCAACCGTGTAAGCCAGTCCGGTGACGCCACCTCGTCGTCATCCAGGAAAGCCAGCAAATCGCCGGAGGCCTCCAGGCAGCCGCGGTTGCGCGCCACGTTGACACCTGGCTGGTCCTCATACAGATACCGCAAGCGCGGCTCGTGGAGCGCCAGACCCTGGACCACTTCCGCCGTCCCGTCGGTGGAGCGATTGTCGATGACCAGTACCTCTAGCTGTGAGTGCTCCTGTGCAAACAACGACTGCAGAGTCTCCAGCAGATCGTTGAGGCGGTTATGGGTCGGCACTATGACGCTGACCAAGCACGCAGAATGCATTCGTTACCCCTGTGAGTACTGCCACGGATGTAGCGGTTTCAGACCTTCTTGCGCCCGAGCATCCACAAATGGTAGTGGAAAACTGAGATAGTGCGTATCAGGAAGATAGGAAATCAGGAAGTCGGTCTCACCGAATTCCGCCTTCGAAATGTTGCAGGTCCCTCCCCTCCCGACTGTTCTCCGTCTTCCGTCTGCTGTTTTTGCCGTTTGGCCCCATTCTTGCAGCCTCCCCTTCCACCCATGCTCAAGCACCCCGCCGCAAACGCCGACATACTCATGGCTGTCGGGCTCATCGGCCTCATCGGGATGATGCTCATCCCCTTGCCGCCACTGCTGCTCGACCTGCTCCTCGCGCTCAACCTCACCCTCTCGCTCACCATCCTCCTCCTCGCCATGTACGTCCAGCGTCCCCTGGACTTCTCCGTCCTCCCGTCGCTGCTGCTGGTCACCACCCTCTTCCGGCTCGCGCTTAACATCTCATCCACCCGCCTCATTCTCCTCCACGCCTCGGCAGGGCGCGTCATCGAGTGCTTCGGCCAGTTCGTGGTCGGCGGCGACCTCCTCGTCGGCTGCGTGATCTTCATCATCCTCATTGTGATTCAGTTCGTGGTCATCACCAACGGCGCCGGCCGCGTTGCCGAAGTCGCCGCCCGCTTCTGCCTCGACGAGATGCCCGGCAAGCAGATGAGCGTTGACGCCGACCTCAACGCCGGCCTGATCCCCGAGGACGAGGCCCGCGCCCGCCGTCGCGACATCGAGCGCGAGGCCGACTTCTACGGCTCCATGGACGGTGCCAGCAAGTTCATCCGCGGCGATGCCATCGCCGGCATCGTCATTGTCTGCATCAACATCCTCGGCGGCATCGCCATCGGCGCGGGCCGCATGGGCATGCCCATCGGTGAGGCCCTCCAGCGTTACGCCCTGCTAACCGTCGGCGACGGCCTCGTCAGCCAGATCCCCGCCCTGCTCATCTCCACCGCCACCGGTATCGTGGTGACCCGCTCCGCCTCCGAGCGCGACCTCGGCAGCGACGTCCTGGGTCAGCTACTCGCCCACCCCCGCGCCCTCAGCGTGGTCAGCGTCATGCTCTTCTCCCTCGGCCTCGTCCCCGGCCTGCCCAAGTTCAGCTTTCTCCTCCTCGGCGCCGGCACCGGCCTTGTCGCCTGGCAGGTAACTCGCGCCAGAAAGCAGGCCGCCCGCCCCTCAGCCGCCGAGGCCAAGCCCCGCGCCGCCGCCGCTGAAGACGACGCTCTCCCGCCAGTGGACCGCCTCAGTCTCGACGTCGGTTACGGCCTCATTGGCCTGCTCGAAGACACCCACGGCCCCGGCTTGCTAAGCCGCATCACCGCCCTGCGCCGCCAACTCTCCCGCGACCTCGGCCTCCTCATCCCGCCCGTCCGGGTCCGCGACGACATCTCGCTGCAGCCCAACGAGTACGTCATCCGCCTGCGCGGCAGCGAGCGCGCCCGTGGCCAGGCCCGCCCCGGCTCTCTGCTCGCCATGCCCGGCGACGCCAACCCGCCGCCCCTTCCCGGCGACGAGACCCGCGAGCCGGTCTTTGACCTCCCCGCGTGGTGGATCCAGCCCGAGCACCAGCTTCAGGCCGAGACGCGCGGCTACACCGTCGTCGAACCCGCTGCGGTCCTCGCCACCCACCTCAGCGAGACCATCCGCGCCCACGCTGCCGAGGTACTCACCCGCCAGGACGTCGCCGACCTCATCGAGCAGGTCCGCGCCACCGAACCCGCCGTCATCACCGAGCTAATCCCCGACCTCGCGGGAGTAGGCCAAATCCACCAGGCCCTCCGCCAGCTACTGGACGAGAGCCTCGCCATTCGCGACCTGCCTGCCCTCCTCGAGGCCTTAGCCGACGGCCTCCGCCTCACGCCCAGCCTCCAGCAAGCGGTCGAATACGTCCGCATGACCCAGGCCGAGGCCATCTGCGAGCGCCTCGCCGGCGACAAGCGCCAGATCCACGCCATCTCCCTCGCCCCCGACCTCGAGCAACTGGTCCAGGAAAGCCTGGTCCAGACCAACGAGGGCCTCGTCTGCGCCCTCCCGCCCGAGGCCTCCCGGCACCTCAGCAACCAGATCACCAACCTTCTCGAAAAGACCGGTATCACAGGCCAGGACCCAGTAATCCTGACCTCCCCTCAATCTCGCCCCCACGTAAGAAGCGCCCTGGCCCGCACCTTCCCCCGCCTCCCCGTAATCAGCTACGCCGAAATCGCCCCGCAAGTCCAAATCCAAGTCCAAGCCCAACTAACCTCCCCACCAGCCCTAACCCTCGCCTCCTGACCTCTCCAATCCAGCGCCTCTCGTTGCCTTTCGGTGGGCGGGCATTCTCCGGCCGCTCGGACCAAGCTCCAACAGAACTCCCCGCACGCCCTCAACGCAGCTTCATGTATCAGTCTGCGCGACACTGCGTGCCGAGGCTCGCGAACGCTAACGCTTCACAGCTTCCGCACGTTTCCCGCGAAGCGGCGACTGAAAGTGGTCACGGAGAGGTGCAGCTTCCTCTTGGCCGCGATGATCTGCAGGTGACGACGGGTAACTCAGCTATGGCTTTGGGAAGTGCAACATTAGGATGCCTAGAGGTTCTATGCGCTAACCGCAACGGGCAGCGCTATGGTACCTTGTCATCTGGGAGAGCCCAGCAGAGTGTGAAGGCCGCGCGCAGTGCCGGCAGCCTTCCCACTCTGTTAACCGGTGGAGCATCATCACCGGTTGCGGCCATTCTGCGGAGTCTAAAGAGCTACAGGCAGACGTGCGAGTAGACACTTCAGAGGGGCCTGATCGTACGTGCCTGTCGGCTCGGTTCCCTCGGCGAATGCACGTGCCTCACTAAGGGCTCCACGCCTGACAAGTATACCCACCACGCGGCCTCTCATTGTCATCTCGCGATCGCGATCACGCATCGCCTGCACAAAGAGGGGCACAGCCGCCTTTATCGCATCCCCCTCTGATACTACTGCGAAGTTCCCCTCTTCGTCTCGCACAAGTGAACGGTTCAGAATGTGGATTGCAAGGTTGCTGTACCGGCTTCCATCACGTGGATCGCAGAGCACAGCCTCCTCAAACTCGCAATAGGCCTCTTCGATGCGCCTCTGATCATCAAGGAAGTCCCCATAGAAGGAATGTGTGCTGTCGTCATTCGAGAAGGCTTCCAATGTCCTCCTAAACTCTCTTTCCGCCTCGTCGGTCAGACCTACTTCCGCCAATCCACGCGCGCGGTTCCGCCCAAGCAACGCCGTAAACCCTGTGACCGGCTCGGCTGTCTCCGCAACTGGTACTACCCAGTCCCACCTTCCCAGATGATTATAGAGATTGAACAGCACAGCTAGTGCCGGCGTAATCTGCGCAACCGGCATTTTGGGTTTGCCCGTCAACTTGGGCACGCCATTCTGGTGCTCAATTCCCAACAACTCCTCAAGTACTACTCTTCCGCGTTCCTTCAGATCGGGATCAGCGCCGTCGTCGTAGCTGTCGACGAGCGCCAATTTCAGTGTTAGCTCGCCGGGAAACCGACGTGTCGCGATCTCAAGGGTGGCTCGCCGATGGTCCAACAGCCCCTGTTGTCTGCACAGGCGTGCTATCTCTGCGTAATCGTTTGAGTCGAGATAGGGGCTGCGAAGTACCTCTCTTAGTTCGCGAATAAACCCTTCAGCGCCGTTGCTCTCCATGGCAGTCCTGAGACGCAACAGAACATGCTGGCCGCTTGATTTCCATCGTGTGTTGGCGTCGTCCAATACAGCATCTACGTCAACTCCCTCACTTGGGCCTCCGCTCCATTGTGGATCGATCTCTTCCAGCCTCTTCCGCAGGGACTGCTCAACATCGGACATCTCCTCCAACCTGCTCTGCAGTTCGGCCATTCGTGCTCGTACAGCTTCATCACCCGTAGACCGCAGGTCAAGAGGCAGTCCAGGCAACGCATCATGCACTGGATTGTCAGAGTGTGTCGGGTCGTCGTCTCGCTTGCGGATTGCAGTGGATATGGCTGCTATCGCTACCGGCGCGTCAGCCAGATCGGTGCTATACTGCACCGCCCGGTACTGTCGTATATCGAAGGGAATGGTATGAGCTTTGTCCACTATGTGGACGGTACCACTCTTGCGCAGTACGTGGCGGATTCCCAACTCGAAGAGAACATTTGCGTTAGCCCCAGTGAGATCAGCGATCACAGCGTCTGAGTTGGCCAGGTCCTGAATAATATCGTGTGTGATATTGCCTGGCGCCCCCCCTATGTCACTCCGTTTGACCTCGTACCCCGCCTTAGTAACCGCTGGCTCGATGATCCCAAGAAAGACGCCGTCGTAGTGTCGGCGAGCTTCCTCATCGTCCCCACCGTACGGCATTATAACGAAACACTTTTTAGCCATGACATTGCCCCTTCTCCGTTTCTGTTTGCCAGAGATATTAGTAGCTTCTTCCTAACATTCCACAGTCCTCCTTGTATCTTGCCGCTGAGAGTGTGTTCTGGGTGATGGAGCCAACCGTCGCCTGCATCCATGCTTGCTTGAGCGCCGGGCATGCACTGCCGCACCATCTTTGCCCTCCGCCTGTTCGGATGGGTGCTGCCCCGACGATTACCAACTGCCTCTCGTCTTGCCCCTCCCCATCATTGTAATCCCCCTATTTGTGTCCAGCAAATCTCTCCCCTCAAGCCCCCACCTCCCCCGCCGATAACTCCTCTGGAGGGAGGGAACCCCCAATGATTCGTGGCCTCTACGCCGCCGCCAGCGGCATGATCGCCCAGATGGCCCGGCAGGACGTCTACGCCGGCAATCTCGCTAACGCCAACTCCGTCGGTCACCGCCGGGGGCAGGTAGTGATGGGCTCCTTCGAGGCCGACCTCGCCGCCCAGACCGCCACCGGCGGCACCCGCGCCCTCCCCGCGAGCCTCGACCTCTCCCAGGGCCCCGTCAGTACCACCAACCGCAACCTTGACCTCGCCCTGGACGGCCCGGGCTTCTTCACAGTCCAGACTCCCACCGGCCTCGCCTACACTCGCGACGGCCGCCTCCAACTCGACTCCGAGAAGCACTTGGTGACCGCCGCCGGCTACCCGGTTCTCAGCGACTCCGGCCCAATCACCCTCCGCTCCGCAAGCTTCACCATCACCGAGGCCGGCGAAGTCCACTCCCAGGGCCAGACCATCGGCAAGCTCCGCATCACAAATCTAACCAACCCCACACCCACCGGCAACAGCCTTTACACCGGCACGCCCTCACCCTCCACCCAATACGCCATCAAGCAGGGCGCCCTGGAGCAATCCAACGTCAACGCCATCCAGGAGATGGGTCGCATGATGAACGGCTACCGCCTCTACGAAGCCAACGCCACGGCCCTGCGCTACCAGGACGAAACCCTGAGCAGCCTGATGCGCCTCGGTCAATGAGGCGAAAACAGAAAACAGAAAACAGAAAACGGGAAGACCGAAAACTGAGACCTGCGCTCTGACTGTTTTCCGTTTTCTGTCCCGCGTTTTCATCACCGAAGGTGATCAAAATGATGCGCGCTCTATGGTCCGCTGCCAGCGGCATGGTTGCCCAACAACTCAATGTTGACACCATCGCCAACAATCTCGCCAACGTGAACACGGCAGGCTTCAAGCGCGAGCGGGTGGACTTTCAAGACCTCATGTACCAGACCATGAGCACTGCCGGCACTCCTATCGCTCAGGGTGTGCAACTCCCCACCGGCATCCACGTCGGCCTCGGCACCCGCGCCGCTGCGACGACCAAGATCTTCAGCCAGGGGACCTTCCAGGAGACCGGCAACGCCCTTGACCTCGTGATTGAGGGCGACGGCTTCTTCCAGATCACCACCCCCAGCGGTGAGACCGCCTATACCCGCGCGGGAGCCTTCAAACTCGACAGCGGCGGCAACATCGTCACCCCTGACGGCTACCCGCTCGAACCCGCCATCACCATCCCGCCCAATGCCTCCACGGTCTCAGTGGGCGCTGACGGCACCGTGGCGGTGACTCTCGCCGGCCAGACCGCGCCGCAGACCATCGGCCAGATCACCGTCGCCCGCTTCGCCAACCCTGCGGGCCTGCGCAGCATGGGCCACAGCCTCTACGCCGTCACCGCCGCCACGGGCAACGCCGACGTAGGCACTCCCGGCCAGGATGGCCGGGGCCAGATCGCCCAGGGCGTCCTCGAGCTATCGAACGTGCAGGTAGTGGAGGAGATGGTCAACATGATCACCGCCCAAAGAGCCTACGAGGCCAACTCGCAGGCCATCAAGGTAGCCGACGACATGCTCCAGACCGCCAACAACACCCGTCGCTAATCAACCTCAAAACCAGTAGTACGGGCGTCTCGCCCGCAGGGTACCCGCCTCCCCAACCCGTAGGGCGGGCGGCTCGCCCGCCGTCTTTGGAGGGGCCGAGCTTCAGCCGGCCCTGCCGTTGTCACCGACCAGCAATCGCCCAAAATGGGGACGGAGCCTTCACGCCGATGGAGGCTTCATGGAATCCACCAGACCCAACGTCGGCGCGAAGGCTCCGTCCCCATTTTGACCAACACGTGTCGCAGACCAACCACAACACCAACATGCCCCACCCTCTATCACTCCTAACCCTCCTCACCCTCACCATCCCCGCCATGGCCGCTGCCATGCCCGTAGTGGCCCTTCAGCCTCAGGCGACCGTGGACACCACCGAAGTCACCCTCGGCCAAGTTGCCTCCGGCCTCACCCCTGAACTCGCCGCCGTCAACCTCGGCTCCGCCCCCGTCCCCGGCACCACGCGCCACATCACCGCCGACTACATCTGCCTCCGGCTGCGGCGCTGTGGCATCCGACCCGAGACCCTCGACCTGCAGGGCGAGGGCGTCACGGTCTGCCGTAAGGGCGCGGCAAACGCAACGGCCACTGCACGGCCCGTAGCCGCCCCCAGAGCCGATGCCCTCATCAGGCGCAACCAACTGGTCGAGGTCGAGGTGCAGTGTGGTGGGGTGACCATCCACACGACCGGCCGCGCCGCCGCGGACGCCTCTGAGGGCGACCTCATCGAGATCAATCTCGCCACCACCAACCGCAAGGTCACGGGCCGAGTCAGCCGTGGCACCATTCTTGTAGTGATTCCCGGGAGCGTGTCATGAAGTACCTCGCCGCCATCGCCTTGCTGACCCTCAGCGCCGGATATGCCGATTCGCTCTACACGCCCACCAGCGGCTTCAGGAGCCTGTTTGCGGACCGCAGGGCCGTCGCCGTCGGCGACGTCTTGCACATCCTGGTGACCGAGACCGCGCAGGCCAACCAGACCGTCAACAACAGCACCCAGAGCACCACGGCCGCCAACCTCGGCCCCGGCCTGGGCAAGCTGAGCTTCCTGCCGCTGCTGAAGTACCAGGGCGACATCGCGGCCCAGTCCAAAGGCAGCGCCAGCCGCTCTGAGACGCTCACAGCCCGTGTGGCTGTCACGGTTGTGGAAGTCACGCCGGCAGGGAATCTGAAGGTCGAGGGGAGCCGGCAGGTGGCCGTAAACAACGACCGGCAGCTCATCAAGCTCAGCGGCGAAGTGCGGCCCGAGGACGTCACCGCCGACAACACCGTGCCCTCGTACAAGGTAGCGAATGCCACCATCTCCTACACCGGAAGCGACCCGCTGAAGCCGGGGAAGAAGGTGGGGATCATTACCCGCTTGCTGCACTGGGTGTTCTGAGAGGGACGGCGAAAACGGAGAACAGAAAACAGAAAACAGGGGGCGGCGAAGAGGTTTGGTCAAAATGGGGACGGAGCCTTCGCGCCGATTGAGGCTTCATGGAATCCACCGATCGTAACGTCGGCGCGAAGGCTCCGTCCCCATTTTGGGCGACTGGTTACGCCTATACCATGACAGGGGCGGACTGGCGAGGTGGTGATTCAGAGGCGCTCAGAAGCAGGCGAATCTGGCGGGTCGGAGGAGCGAACGTGGAAGAAGGGACAAATGGGCTGTGGGGAGATTAGGGGGCACTGTGGGGCACCTGTGCTATTCAATGAAAACTGCAAGTGGCGATTTGGCGGTTTGAACGGGTACGAATGCCACTGAGAGCCACGGAGCGGGGCTTTTCCGGCGTCTTGATCAGGCAGTGAA
Source organism: Armatimonadia bacterium (assembly GCA_039683575.1). GTDB lineage: Bacteria > Armatimonadota > Zipacnadia > Zipacnadales > UBA11051 > JAJFUB01. Next base: position 48,078 of record JBDKRC010000044.1, read on the forward strand.
TCAAAAGTGTGCGAAACCGGCTCCGTGAGCAGCTCCGCCGGCACGAGGCCACAAGGCCCCGGGGGCGAGGGCCAAGAACGCGCTACGGCCCTGCGAACGGCCTCTGCGGGCACGTGAGACTATTCAACGAAAACCTTAAATAGTGGCCGATTCGGTGTCGCAAGGTGAGCCCACGAAACTGAACAACATCGAAATCGCCTTGAGAGCCACGCAGCGGCCCTTTTCCGGGCGTTTCGCACTTCGACTCCAGCCCAACGAATCATCCAACGATTCCTTCCCAGCCCATTCCAACGCCCAATAACCATCAGGAAGCACGGATGAAACAGCAACGCTGTAATACCAGCATGGCAATGAGGCCGCAGGGGCAACGGTGTCTGCCGCTCATTGTGGTATGTCTACTTTCTACCCTCTCCCCCACCTTCGCCTCGCCGAGTCGAATCAAGGACATCGCCGCGATCAATGGTCTCGGCAGACACAAGCTATTGGGTTACGGAATCGTCGCGGGTCTGCAGGGCACCGGCGACAGTGACGACTCGATGCTGACCATCCGCAGCATCGCCAACATGCTGCAGTCGTTCGGGGTGACGGTGGGCAAGGATGACTTCTCGGGCAAGAACCTCGCGGCAGTGATTGTGACCGCCGAGATGCCTCCCATCACCGCGGTCGGCAGCACGATTGATGTCACGGTGTCCTCCCTATCCGATGCGAAGAGTCTGCAGGGCGGGACGCTGCTGCTGACACCACTGCGGGCGGCCGACGGAGAGGTATACGCCGTGGCGCAGGGGGCGGTGACCATCGGGGGCTTCTCCGCCGAGACTCGCGGCGGGGACGTGGCGCAAAAGAACCACCCGACAGTGGGGCGAGTGCCCAATGGAGCCTCGCTGGTCAAGGCGCTGGCCGGGGACCTCAACAGTTGCGAGAAGCTGTCACTGGCGCTGCTGCAACCCGACTTCACCACGGCGGCGCGAATCGCTGAGGCGATCAACCAGGCGCAGGGCCAACCACTGGCGGTGGCGCTGGACAATGCGACTGTGCAGGTGACAGTGCCCGAGGCGGCGCGGCGGAGTCTGACCACCTTTATCGTGTCATTGGAGAACCTGCCCATCGAGCCCGACAACGCCGCGCGGGTGGTCATCAACGAGCGGACGGGGACGGTTGTGATCGGGCAGCATGTGCGGATCATGCCAGTGGCGATCTGCCATGGAGGGCTGACGGTGGAGGTCAAGAGCCGGACGGAGGTGTCGCAGCCACCGCCGGTGGTGGAGGTTGTGGAAGGTCCGACCAAGGCTGCGGAGGCGGACAAGGATGTCCGCGCTCCACACGGCGAGAGGGTTAGCGGAGGGCGGACGGTGGTGGTGGAGCAGGAGGAGTTGCAGGTTCAGGAGGCGGCGGCCGCGCTGGTGGCGATTGAGGAGCAGGCGACGCTGCATGATCTGGTGACGGCGCTCAATGCCCTGGGTGTGAAGCCGCGGGACCTGATTGCGATCATCCAGGCGCTGAAAGAGGCGGGGGCTTTGCGGGCGGAGTTGGTGTTGTTCTGAGGAGTACGGCGGGAACAGAAACGGCGGGAACGGGTGCGGCGGGAACATCGGGAACTTGCACGCGTGGTCGGCATGCTCCGCATGCCGGAATCCCGTGCAATGAGTCCGGCATGCGGAGCATGCCTACCACGCGCAGAGAGCATGTTCCGGCAGGCGGAGTGCCTTCGCGCTAAGAGAGAGGGAAACGTCATGCAGACCATTACACGAGGCATTACGGAATATTTACATCCAGCCCAGGCGGAGGGGCTGAAGTTGGCTGGCGGTCCTGCCGATACCAAGGAGGACTCGGTACAGCTTCGGGTGCGAGAGGCTTGCCGCCAGTTCGAGGGATTCTGGCTCGGTGAGATGCTCAAGGCGATGCGGGAGGCGGGCGGGGAGCGTGAGGGGCTGGTGCCCGTCAGCCGGGCCGAGAAGATCTTTGTCCGACAGCAGTGTGAGACGCTGGGAGACATATTGGCAAAGCAGGAGCCACTCGGGATCGCACAACTGCTTGGCAGCAACATTCACAGCACCGGGTTCAATGGAGGTGGCCATGATGAGGATCGAGACCTACAACTGCAGCCAGATGAGCCGTCTGGAACCGATGGGCCAAACGGGGCGCACCGAGACGGGTCAACGAATTGAGCGCGGCGGCGTCGAGACACTCTCGCTCTCGCCGCTGGGGTCCCTCCTGGCCTCGGCGCAGCAGGCCCTGCGAGGACTGCCGGCGGTGCGCGAGGGGCGGGTGCGGGAGGTGGGCATGATGGTTAGCAGCGGCCGGTACAAGGCTGATGCAGAAAGCATCGCGGGAGCGATGGTCGGCGCGGGGTCGGGCTCTGGAGAGCCCTCCCACAACACTACCATCTCCCACGGCACGAGCGAGGGGGCTTACCTTAGTGAGTGACCAGTATCTCGCGGCTTTGTGGCAGGAGATCGCGGCCTGGCAGCACGTGGCCGAGGCTCTGAGCGAGCAGCGGCAGGCGATCCTGCAGCGCCAGTCGCAGCAGCTCTGGGAGGTGCAGGAGCGGCTGCAGGAGGCCTTGCGGCTGGCGGTCATTGCCCGCAATGAGACGCTGCGGCGGCGGCCACGGGAGACGGGGCCCGAGGTCGCGACGATTGAGGAGCAGGCGGCACGGATGCATCTGCAAGTGCGGGACGGCGTGCGGCTGAACCACGAGCTTTTGAAGGACATCTGCACCTACCTGGAGATGATCCGGGAGGTGGTGTTCCCGCACACGCTGGCGGGGACCTATGAGGCTTGCGGGAGGCGGAGGGAAGTGGCGGAGGAGAGGGTTGGGCGGGTGGCGTGAGGGGAGGGGGAAAGGCATACAGGATGGACAGGATAACGGCGAGGATGGGGAGGATACGGCGGGAGAGGATGGGGGAGAGGTCTGTCACTCTGAGCGAAGCGAAGAGTCCCAAGGGTGGCGGGGCGCAATGGGTGGGGAAACGGCATACAGGATGGACAGGATAACGGCAAGGATGGGGAGGATACGGCGGGAGAGGGAGAGGGTGAGAGGGTGGCATTCTGAGCGAAGCGAAGAGGCCAGAGGGTAGCGGGGCGCAACGGGTGGGGATCCTTCGTCGCGAACGGCGCTCCTCAGGATGACACGGTCGGTTGGGGGTGGGGTCGGGGCCGATGACCCCTCCCACGGGGCACGACGGCCGGGCCGGAGGACCATGGTGAGGCTGTGATCATGCGGCCCCTCCGGAGAGACGGCGAGTTATAGCAAGCGTAGAGCGGATGGCGAGTCACTATGTCCTTTCAGACTTTGGAGATTGCTCGGACGGCTTTGGCGGCCAGTCGTGTGGCGCTTGAGGTGGCGTCGCAGAATGTGGCCAATGCCAACACGCCCGGGTATGTGCGGCAACGGGTTGTGCTGGCGCCTATGGCCAATCGCGATACCAGCGGCAGTGGGATGGTCGGTGGGGGCGTGGATGTCATCACCGTGCAGAGGCTGCGCGACCAGTGCCTGGAGGCCCAGATCAACAATCAGGAGGGGCGGCTCGGCGAAGAGAAGGCGCGTGCGGGCTCGTTGACGCGGGTTCAGACCTATTTCTCTGACTTGAGTGAGACCGGCATCTCCGCCGCGCTCGGCGAGTTCTTCAACTCGCTGCAGCGGGTGCAGACTACGCCGGAGAGTGTTACGGCGCGCGAGGAAGTGCTGTTCGCCGCGGATTCCCTGTGCCAGCAGATGCACACGACGACGGCGAAGTTGCAGGAAGAGCGGTCGATTCTGGAATCAGACTTGCAGCTTCAGGTTACGCGGGCGAATCAGGTTCTGCAGCAGGTAGCGGAACTCAATGGCACGATTGCAACGCTGGCCGATAGCCCGCAGGCCAATGATCTGCGGGTGATGCGTGAGGAAGCGATCCGGGAGTTGGGGGGGATCTGCGGGGCGGGTGGGCTGGACATGGCTGACGGGTCGCAGGATGTGCTCCTGGGTGGCATCAGGCTCGTGCAGGGGTCGCAGTGGACGCCGCTGTCGCTGGTGGACGCCCCGGCGGACCCGACGCGGCATGTGGTGGAGGTGGCAGGGATCGTGCAGCCGGACGGGTTGGCAGGGACCATCGCAGGGGACATGACGGCGCGGGATACGAATCTGGCGGGATGGCAGGGGAAGCTGGATGAACTGGCAGCCACAATCGCGGACGCTGTGAATGCGCAGCACCGGGCGGGGTATGACCTGGATAATGCGGCGGGCGGGGACCTGCTGGAATATGACGCGGGGTCGGCGGCGCGGACGCTGCGGGTGAGCGCGGAACTGGTGGCGGAGCCGCGGAAACTGGCGGCGGCGGGGACGAGCGGCGGTGCGCCGGGTGATGGGACCAATGCGGCGGCGCTGGCCGGGCTGCGGGCCGAGAAGCTGCTGGGCGGGGCCACGCAGACGCTGGAGGAGTTCCAGGCAGGGCTGCTGTATGACGTGGGCGTGCAGACCGAGCAGGCGCAGAATGCGCTGGCGGCGCGGAAGGGGTTTGTGGTGTCGCTGGATGCGCAGTACGCCAACCAGGCGGGGGTGTCGCTGGACGAGGAGGCGGTTGACGTGATGAAGTACCAACAGGCATACACGGCGGCGCTGAAGCTGATCCAGATGGTGGATGAGATGACTGAGGATGTTTTGGGGTTGGTGCGGTGAGTGGGGAGGAGAAGGCAAAGGCATACAGGATGGGCAGGATAAAGGCTAGGATGGGGAGGATGACGGCGGGGAGGTGAGAGGTGGTGAGGTGTGTGGCGCTGCTCAGGATGACAAGGGTTGGTCGGTGATAACGGCTGCGGGCAGGATGCCCGCGCACCTACGGCTCGGCAACGGCAACGGCAACGGCAACGACAAAGGCAACGACGGCAAAGGCAAAGGCGTGAGGCGCTTTATGCGGATCGGTAGTCGCGGGTATTTGGAGCAGATACAGAGCAATGTGGCGCGGCCGGCTGAGCGGTTGACCCGGCTCTATGGGCAGCTTACCAGCGGGAAGCGGTTGCAGGTGCTTTCGGATGACCCTTTGGCGGCCTCGCGGGCCGTGCGGGGGCATGCGGTGCTGGAGGAGATTGAGGCGCGCAAGTTTGTGATCCGGCAGGGGCAGCAGGTTTTGGGGGCGGCCGACGGGGCTTTGGGCGACATCGCGCAGAGCCTCAGCAAAGTCAACAATCTCGCGCTGCAGGCTTCCGCCCCGTATCTGGAGGAGAGCGAACGGTCGGCGCTGGCGGCCGAGATCCGCGGCCTGAGCGACCAGATGGTGACACTGGGGAACATGCAGGTGCAGGACAAGTACATCTTCGCAGGGTCGCAGACGCAGACGCGGCCGCTGGAGCAGGCAGAAGGTGTGAGCCTGCCGGTGCTCTATCACGGCAATTCGCAGGCGCCGGTCTACGCGATTGATACGCTGCAGCAGGCGGGGGCGGGATTCACGGGGCAGCGGGTCTTCAACTACGCCGATGGGAGCGGGGAGCGGGCCGTGGACGGGGTGGATACGGACGTGTTCTCGCTGCTCGAGGACCTGGCGACGGCGATTGAGGCGGGAGATACGGCCCAGTCCGAGACGCTGCGCGAGCAGGTGACCAAGTGCCACGCGTCGGTGGTGGGGCTGCGAGGGCAGGTGGGCGTCATGACACAGCGGTACGAGCGGGCGCTGTCAGTGGCGGAGGCGGCTGACCTGCGCACGCGGGAGCTTTTGGCCGAGGAAGAGGATGTGGACTTTGCCAAGGCGGCCAGTGAGATGGAGCAGCAGGAAACGATCTATCAGGCGGCGCTGGGACTGACCTCACGTTTACTGGAGATGCCCGACCTCTTTGATATGCCATGGTAACAGCACAAGTACTACCTCAACCAATGCTGGCGCAGACGGTCCACTTCGGGACGATTGAGGTGTGGCCGGAAGATGTGATCGAATTCGTAGCGCCGCTGCCGCCGTTCGTGCAATTGCGGCGGTATGCGCTTTTGGAGCGGGAGGAGGAAAGCCCTTTCCGGTGGCTGCAGTCGCTGGAGGAGCCGGCGCTGGCGCTGGTGGTGGCCCCGTATGAGGTGGTGGTGGGCGAGGCGCCACCGGCAGCGTCTCAGGGGCTGCGGAAGGAGCTCGGGCTGCGGGCCGGCGAGGAGGCGCAGGTGTACGTGATCATCTCGCTGGGCCAGCAGGCGCGGGAGAGCACGATGAACTTGCTGGCGCCGCTGTACTTGTGCGAGCGGACGGGGCGGGCGCGGCAGGTGATTGTGGGGGAGGATTTGGGGCTGGCGCGGACGGCGCTGATGGTTGATAGGCAATAGGCCGGCCGGCGTGTCATCGTGAGCGAAGCGGAGGAAGCCCCGGGTGGGTAGCGAGGGGATTCTTCGTCGCAGACGGCGCTCCTCAGAATGACAAGAGGGGACGGCGCTCCTGAATGACATGCCTGGTCGGGGATGGCGGCGTGGGCCGGATGCCGACGGAAAGGCTGTCGGCATTCGGCCCCTCCTGCAGAGGCGACGGTTGTCGGGGGATGGCTTGAGGCAGGGAGGCTTGTATCTCCATGGAGGGAGATTGTCATGCTGGTGCTTACGCGGTCGGTGGAGCAGGAGATTGTCATTGGGGATGAGGTGCGGGTGAAGGTGCTGGCGATCAGCGGCAACCAGGTGCGGCTGGGGATTGAGGCGCCGGGGTCGGTGGGGATATTTCGGCGGGAGATACATGATGAGGTTTGCCGGCAGAATGCGGAGGCGGCGGTGGTGAGGCCCGAGGCTTTGGCGGGACTGTTGGGGGGAAAGGCGTTGGTGCAACGGCGTTGATGGTTGATGGCAAAAGGCGGGGGGAGACGGAACGGAGGCTCTGAAGAGAGGCCTCCGTTTTTCGGGTTCTGGGGGGCGGGTCGCGGAGGGTCGCGATCGGTGATCACTCGTACAGGTGGGGTAAGGCGAAGAGTCCTCTCCCCTACCGGGCTGTAACAATCGTGTTGCCGGGCTCAAGGCCGGGGGAGGGCTGCCAATAATGGGGACTGACGGCGGCCGTTTGAGACTTGCGGAAGGAGGGTTGGTTGACGGCGGCGGGGTACGAGCCCCCTGCGACGCAGACGTCGCTTCGCCCTACAGCAGACGCGGAAGCTGCGGTTTTGGGCATGGATGCCTTAGCAGCTCCGCCACTTGCGTACTCTTTCACGGAGGAAAGATCTCATGGCTTTGACCAGCATTAACCAGAACATTTCGTCACTCAACGCCCAGCGGAACCTGGGCCTGAACTCGACTCGCCTGCAGAGTTCAGTCGAACGCCTGTCTTCAGGTCTGCGGATCAACCGCGGCGCTGACGACCCGTCCGGTCTGATCATCAGCGAGCTCTTGCGCTCGCAGGTGTCCAGCCTCGACGTGGCCCAGAAGAACGCGCTTGAGGGCGTGAACCTGATCAAGACTGCTGAGGGCGCGCTGAACGAGGTCAACGGGCTGCTGCGGCAGATGCGTGACCTGGCAGTGTCGGCGTCCTCGGACAGCAACAACACCGACGAATCCCGCGCGGCGCTGCAGATGCGCGTTTCCTCGGCTTTGACCACCCTCGACTCCATTGCCAACACCACCGCCTACGGCGGCCGCAAGCTGCTCGACGGGTCGGCAGGCACCAAGAGCACAGTGGCTGACACCGCTCACGTGGCCAGCGCCAGCCTGTCCCTGAGCGACCAGACTGAGGGCTGGGTGGACGTGCATGTGACGGGTGTCGCCGAGAAGGCGACCGTGAGCAGCGATGCCGCTGCCGTAACCACCGCCGCGACGACCTTCGCCGCGGACATGACCAAGTTCGACGCCGGCGATGAAGTCGCCATGTATGTCAACGGCACGAAGGTCAACATCGCCACCAACGGCCAGAACGGCAACATCGGCGATGCAACCACGTGGCAGAACATCGTGGACTCAGTCACGGCGCAGCAGAGCAGCCTGGGCGTGACGGCCACCGCGACCGCGGGCGGGACCTTCAGCGTGAGCAGCCTCGACTACGGCACCAACGCCCACGTGAGCGTGGAGTTCCGCAAAGTCACCGACTCCGGCGGCGACATGAACATCAGCGAGGCGCTCAGCGGCGCCGGCCAGGACCTGTTCGCAGCCGACGCCGGCGCCAACGCAGCGGGCCACGCGCACTTCAACGGCGGGGCGCAGGTGGACTTCACCACCGGGTCCGGCATGACGCTGAGCAACGCGACCTATGGCTCGATCACCCTCTCCGCGGCCGGCAACGCAGTCGCCGACTACGGAAGCGCGGTCTATGCCGAAGAGGGCAAGCTGGCGTTCCAGATCGGGATCAACGCCGGTGAGACCGCCGAGATGGAGATCCGCAACTGCGCGGCGTCAGAGCTGGGCAAGGGTGTGGACGCGACGTACACCAGCCTGGGCGCGATTGACATCTCGACGGTGGAAGGCGGGTCAAAGGCGCTGGCGGTGCTTGACAAGGCGATCGGGGAAGTCTCCGCACTGCGCGGCAACCTTGGCGCTTTCCAGGCCAACGAGCTCGAAGCGCAGTCCCGGTCGCTGGCAGTAACCCGCGAGAACCTGGCCGCGTCCGAAAGCGCCATCCGCGATACCGACTTCGGTAAGGAGATGAGCGAGTTCACGACCAGCCAGATCATGGTGCAGTCCGCGATGTCGTTCCTGTCGCAAGCCAATGGGCTGCCCAATAACGTGCTCAGCCTCATCAGAGGCTAAGTGACAACCTAAAGGCCGGGCGCCTGCCCCTCCCTCCCCAGGCGCCCGGCACCATATAGAGGCAACGGCGGGAACGGATACGGCGGGAACGGGGAACGGGTGAGGCGGGAACGGGTGAGGCGGGAACGGAGGACGGCAAACGGCAAACGGCTTCGGAGGCGGGCAGGATGCCCGCGCACCTACGGCAACGGCAGGCGTGAGGCACTATGGCACTTGGCACTACCTCGATTGATGGGCTGTTTTCCGGGCTGGATACTGCCAGCATCATTAGCTCGCTGACTAACATCCAGCGCAAGCCTATCACGGTGGTTGAGAACCGGATCAAGAGTCGGCAGCAGACGCTGGCGGCTTATCAGTCTTTGACGGCCCAGGTGCTGTCGCTGCAGAGCGCGTCGGCTAACCTCGCGACGGGGAGCTCTTTGCAGGCGCGGACGGTGAAGGTTTCGGAGAACACCGCGCTGGTGGCGTCGGCGGGGGCGGGGACGGCCGTGGGAACCTATGAGATTACAGTGAACCGGCTGGCCGAGGCGCATAAGGTCAGCTCGGGCGCTATCGCCGATGAGAAGGCGGAGCTGGGGTTTGCGGGGGATCTGGTGGTCAATGGCAAGACGGTGACGCTCGCGGCGACCGATAGCCTGGAGGCGCTGCGAGACGGGATCAACGACGCCGGCGCAGGCGTGGCGGCTTCGATTCTCAAGGTGTCGGAGACGGACCAGCGGCTGGTGCTGCGGAGCCTGAAGACCGGGATGGAGAACGCGATTGAGGTGACCGGTGAGGCGGGGTTCCTTGCGACGTTGGGGTTGCACGATCTGCAAGCCGCAGTGGATGCGGAGATCGAGGTCGATGGGTATACGCTGACGCGGGCCAGCAACAGTATTGACGACGCGGTGGCGGGGATGAGTCTGGATCTGCTCGTGGCCGATCCGACGAAGACGCTTGAGGTGACGGTCGGCGCGAACTACCAGGCGGCGATCAGCGCGGTGCAGGGCGTGGTGAATTCGTACAACGCGATTGTCAACACGCTCAACGCGGGACAGAGCTTCGATACGGAGACCAACACCGGAGGCGCGTTCTTTTCCGAGAGCGCGATTCTGATGCTGCAAGAGGGGCTGCACGGGCAGGCAATGTCGCCAGCGGGGACGCTGGGCGGCAGCCTGACCCTGATGTCGCAGCTCGGGCTGGGGACGGACCGCTATGGTGCGCTGACGCTGGACACGGCGAAGCTGCAGGAGAAGCTGGAGGCGGACCCGCAGGGCGTGATGCGGCTGCTCGGGACGCGGGCGGAGACGACGAGCGGGGAAGTCAGCTTCGAGGAAGCGGGCGCGGGGGTGCAGGACTCGGGGGCGGCGGGGTATGCGGTGAATATCACGCAGGCGGCGACCAGGGCGAAGGCGGTCAGCGGCGACCTGGTTGGGGGCATCGCGCGTGACGAGACTCTGACGATCAACGGGCAGTACAACGTGCTGCTCGAAGCGGGGACGACGCTGGAGCAGGCGGCGGAGAAGCTGAACGCGGTTTTTGAGGGCAACAAGCTGGGGATCACGGCGTCGGCATCGAGCGGCAGGCTGGAGCTTCAGAGCGACTTCTATGGCAGCAACTACGGGATCAGCCTGGTATCAAGCCTAGGAGACGGCGAGGGCGGGACGGACCTGGGCGGGGCGACGGCGGGAACGGCGGAGACAGTGTATGGGACGAACGTGGCGGGGACGATCGGGGGTAAGGCAGCGACGGGTTGGGGACAGTGGCTGACCGGGGACGAGGGCGCGGTGAAGGGGCTGAAGCTGAAGGTCACGAGCACCGAGGCGGGCGAGAAGGGGGCGGTGAAGGTGAGCCAGGGGTTGGCGAGCCGGCTCAGCAACTACTGCACGCAGGTGACCGAGAGTACGCAGGGGCTGCTGTCGCGGGCGTCGGCGGCGATCGATGACAACATCGAGGCGCTGAGCGAGGACGTCGAGAGGATGGAGGCCTCCGTGACGCTGTACACGGAGCGGCTGCAACTGAAGTTCGCCGCGGCCGAGGGCATCATCGCGAAGAACAAGACAGTGCAGCAGTATCTGACGACGCAGTTGGCGAGTTTGACGGGGACGAAGGTGGATTCGGAGGCGTGAGGCGGGAACGGCGAAAACGGAAAACAGAAAACGGAAAACAGGCGGAGGGGAAGGCGGAGCGAGTAGTGTGTCATTCTGAGCGAAGCGAAGAATCCTCGGGGTGCGGACGGTAGCGAGGGGATTCTTCGTCGCTTCGCTTCTCAGAATGACAGCCGGGGTGAGGCTCGTCAGCGTGAGGCGGGAACGGCGAAAACGGGAAACAGAAAACGGAAAACAGGCGGAGGGGAAGGCGGCGGGCGTGCGGTTGTCTTTGTGAGCGAAGCGAAGAATCTTCGGGGCGCGGGTGGGTAGCGAGGGGATTCTTCGTCGCTTCGCTTCTCAGAATGACATGGTTGGTCGGGGACAACGGCGCGGGCCGGCTGAAGCTCGGCCCCTCCTGCAGAGTCGACGGTTGGTCGGGGATGGCGGCTTGGGCCGGCTTGAGACCGCAGAGGGGTCTCGGCTCGGCCCGTCCAGCGGAATGACAGTTGATCGGAGTTCATGATGGGTGCTTCCTATCCAGCGCGGGCTTATCAGACTACCGCGGCAGAGACTGCTGACTGCAAGCATGCCGTGGTGCTGCTGTATGATGCGGCAGTGCGGTTCTTGTGCGGGGCGCGGGCGGCGATGCAGGCGCATGACTATGAGAACCAGTGTGAGAACATCCTGCGGGCGCAGAAGATCGTGTCCACGCTCATGGGGGCGCTCGACCGGGGCGTGAACCCGGAGTTCGCCGACAACCTGTGGGGGCTGTACAACTGGGTGCATGCGAATCTCACGCAGGCGGGGATCAAGGATGATATGGCGCTGCTCGAGCAGATCATCGAGATCATGACGAACCTGCGCGAGGCGTGGCGAGAGGCGGAGGCGGCTTGCCGGGCGGAGGAAGGCGGGGATGGGGCTAAGGCGGCGTAGGGGCAGAGGAAAGGCGAAGACGGAAAACAGAAAACGGAGAACAGGGGGAGGGGAAGGTGGGGTACGAAGAGGCGATGGGGTGACGTTGGAGCAGGTTCCGGCATGCGGAGCATGCCTGCCACGCGCAGGGAACGAAAAGCAAAGGGCCCTCCGGGAGAGAGACGGAGGGCCCTTTTCGCGTCTGCCGGTTGAGGAACCGGCATTTGGTGGCTGGCTTCGCTGGGTCGAGGAGCGGTGCCAGCCGCTGGCTAGACGCCCACGCCGGTTATGGCTGGGACAGGGAAGAGACGCAGTGGAGCGTCCTGCTGGACCTCGTCCACGCTGAGGTGCTCGGCGTGGATGTTGCGCGAGGGCGACATCAGGATCGCGCGCTGGATTACGTTCTCCAGCTCGCGGAGGTTGCCCGGCCAGTGGTGGTCGCGCAGCCGCGCCTCGGCACACTCGCAGAGGGTCTTGGCCCCGGAGCCGGGGGTGTGCTTGTTGAGGAAGTGGCGGGCGAAGACGAGTACATCGCCCTCGCGGTCGCGCAGGGGCGGCAGGTTGAGATTCATGACGGCCAGGCGGTAGTAGAGGTCTTCACGGAAGCGGCCTTCGCGGACAGCGCGGCGCAGGTCCTGGTTGGTTGCGGCGATGACCCGGACGTCCACCTTGACTGTCTCGAGACCCCCGACGCGGACGAAGCTCTTGTCCTGCAGAAAGCGCAGCATCTTGACCTGCATCGGCATGCTCATGTCGCCGATCTCGTCGAGGAAGAGCGTGCCCTTGTGGGCGGTTTCACAGAGGCCAGGCTTGGCGCGGGTGGCGGAGGTGAACGCCCCGCGCTCGTGGCCGAAGAGTTCGCTTTCGAGGAGGCTTTCGGGGATGGCGCCGCAGTTGACCGCGACGAAGGGCTTGTCGCGGCGGGGGCTCATGAAGTGCAGCGCCCGGGCGAGGTACTCCTTGCCGGTGCCGGTCTCACCCTCGATGAGGCAGGTGACGTCGCTGGGGGCGGCCTGCGCGGCCTGGGTGTAGGTGCGGCGGCAGGAGCCGCTGGCGCTGTAGACGTGGTCGTAGTCGCTGCGCTTGCGGAAGCTGCGCCAGAGCAACTCGTACTGTGGCCGGCTGGCGGCGGTGAGACCGAGGGCTTCGGCCATCTGCCGGACGACGCGGTCGGCCGAGAGGCTGGCCGGGACGTAGTCATAGCAGCCGAGGCCGATGAAGGCAACGGCTTCGGAGATGGACGGTGAGGAGGTAACTGCGACTACCTCCCCCTCGTAGCCGTCCTCCCGCAGCCCGGCGACGGCCTCGACGGGATCGTCCGGAAAGCTCTGACAGTGTAGCAGCAGGTGGCTGCTGCGAGCGGCGAGCGACAGTTGTTGTGCGTCTTCCACCACGTCGGCTCGGAGCTTGAGCCTGGCCAGTTCGTTCGTCCATTTGGTTGCGACATCCTGATCTGTAGCGGCGACGAGGACAAGGTCGTGGATGGCTAGAGGCACTCGATTCCCTCCCAAGAACGTTGCGCCCAATGGCAGCCGGTGACTGGTTGTAAACAGCAATGACATGCCGAGGGGGATATGCGCGCGCCCAACGCGCGAAGCGAATATGACTGACACCCAAAGGTGTATCGGCAGGAGTGCGGGTGAGCTTGAGGGGAAGGGATGTAAAAATGTTGATGGTAGAGGCGCGGCGGTAAATGCCAGTTGTCATTCTGAGCGAAGCGAAGAATCTCCGGATGGGTAGCGGGGGGATTCTTCGTCGCAAACGGCGCTCCTCAGAATGACACGGTTGGTCGGGGAAGGCGGGGGTGTGAGATTGTCATTCTGAGCGAAGCGAAGAATCTCCGGATGCGGACGGTCGGCGGGGGGGATTCTTCGTCGCAAACGGCGCTCCTCAGAATGACAGCCGTGGTGACGCTCCTTAGGATGACACGGTTTGTCGGGGAGGGTCGGGGTCGGTGACCCCTCCCCCGGGCTAGAGGTCGGGGGGCGTTGAGGAGAGGAGGCGGATGGCTACTTTGCCGCTGGCCATGCCGGGTTCGCCCTGGAACTTGGGGACGCCGCCGATGGCGACCTCGAAGGGCTGGCCCGCGGGGTGCCGGAGGTCGAGGGTTTGGCCTGGGGAGAGGCTGAGGAGGGTGCGGAGGGTGAACGGCGGCGGCTCGAGGTAGGCGGTGATGGGGACGGGGGTTTCGGCGAGGGTCTCGCCAGCGGGGAGTTCCGGGACGGCGGCGTCGAGGTCGGTGGGGCTGATCGTGTCCTTCTCCTCGCGCAAGAGGCGCTTGACTGCCATCAGGGGCAGGCAGAGACGCAACAGGCCGGTGGTCTGGGCGATGTTGACCTCGAGACCCACGCAGAAGAGGCGCTCGTCGGTGGCGCGCAGGTCTATGGCTCCGGGGCTGGAGACCACCTCGTAGACGACAGGCGCCAGATCGCGCAGGCGGTCCCAAAGCTCGGTCCAGGCGCTGAGGATCTCCTGGAAGAGGCGGCGGAGGACGGCGCGCTGCACCGCAGTGGCCTCGGCGTCGGGCGGCTCGGAGAGTTCGCCGGCGCCCCCGAGCATGCAATCGAGAGCAGCATACGCGGGGGCGGGCGAGAGTTCCCACAACGCAGGGGTGACGCCGCCGGCGAAGCCGACCACGCCGAGGACGGCCTTGTCGGAGAGGTTGCGCATGTACTGTTCGTAGCTCAGAACGTCCACCGAGGGGGCGCGGAACTCGGCCGTGTTGTTGAGATAGAGGCTGACGGTGTGGTCGAGCACGGCGGCGAGGACAGTGACGCGGCCCTGCAGCACGCGGAGGTGGTCGGGCGAGAGCTTGGTGGCGTGGCGGAAGTCGTAGAGCGCGGCGGTGGCCGGAGAGGCGCCGGGGCGCCGGTGGCGGTCGGCGACCTCGATGGCGGTGAAGAGCGTGTCGAGTTCGTCCTGGGTAATGAGGTCGGGCATTGGTTGAGGGCCTTTGGTCACGGTTGTCATTCTTAGGCCGGACGCCAGTTCGGAGAGCCAGGAAGCCCCAGCGTGTGGTCAAGAGGATCCTTCGTCGCTTCGCTCCTCAGGATGACACGCTGGTTGATGGGGCGGCGGGGTCAGTGCCCCCTCCCACAGTGGCGGCGGGCGAGCCGCCAGTAGTGTCTCATAAAAACTTGGGGGAGAAAGAGGGGTGGGAGAGCTCCGGCAAGAAGTGATTGTTACCAGACAACCTTCTGTGGAGGCTCTCCCGATGGCTCATTTCTCCG
>JBDKRC010000045.1:0-15018 GCA_039683575.1 Armatimonadia bacterium
GGCCCAGGCAGGCGAGTGGCTAGCCAGCCGGACGGTGTGACGCTTGAGGCCGATCTCGTTCAACTCAGGCACACTACTTCACGTTGCGAACCGGGCTGGAAGCCAGGCCGCCGTTTGACCCCCAACGGGGCCTCTCCGCGTCCCGGAGGGACGCTCATTCCCAAGGCCGGGATTTCAATCCCGGACGACCCCCATCCCCGCCCCCTGCCCCATCCTGCCATACCAGCGGCATCCCTGCCGCCAATCGGTCGTACGAGCGGCATCCCTGCCGCGAGATCTCGCCAACGAAGCCGGGCTTCCAGCCCGGCGGGCCACGCCTGCCAACCCCACCCCTTGACTCCTCCTCCGCTCGCAGCCCGTTCCCGCCGTTTGCCCCCCAACGGGGCCTCTCCGCGTCCCGGAGGGACGCTCATTCCTAAGGCCGGGATTTCAATCCCGGACGGCCCCCATCCCCTCCCCAATACCCCAACCGTCTTCCCCGCCGTCTCCGTCAGGCCCGAAGGGCCGCCCAGCCTCTAGCCAGGGCCGCAAGGCCCTGGAACACTCCGCTCCCCTCATTTTGAGCCCCGAAGGGGCGACAGCAGCAGCACACACCTCTACTCTTCATCATCTTCAAACAACGTCCCCGCCACACTCTCTCGCTCCACCTTCGGCCCCTGCGCATAGCTCACCGACGTATAGTGCAGCGGCGCGCACTCGATCTGCTTCTTCTCCTCCACCAAATCCTTGATCGTCAAAATCTGAATGCGCGGATACTTCTTCGTCTCGTCATACGGCAGCACATAGAAACCCGCGCTCGCCGCCTCGTTGAGCATGTCCTTCGTCGGCGGCTGGAGCGTAATGAGCACCCCAAGCGCGGCATTCTCTCGCCCCACCGTGCCCACGAGGTCGCGTACGGCGGCGGAGGTCACGTGCCCCGACTTCACCTGAATCACCGCGTGGGTATACTGGTCTTTGCCCTTGATTGCGCCCTGGTTGAAGGGGATGCGCCCATCCACACCCTTGTCCGCCCCCTTCTTCACCTCGATGGGCCGCGCCTTGACCAGCCCGAGGGCCCACAACTGGAACTGGTGCCGATCCTGCTGCGCAAGCGCCTCCGCGCCGGAGACCGACGTGGGCTCACCGACAACCTCATAGTCCGGCCCGTCCCCTAGCCTCTGCTTCATCAGCGTAATGGCAAGGTGGGTCACGTCAATCCCGATCCACTTCCGGCCCAACTTCTCAGCTGCGACTACGGTGGTGCCGCAGCCACAGAACGGATCGAGCACCAAGTCGCCATCGCTCGATGAGGCGTTGATGATGCGTTCGAGGAGGGCCACAGGCTTCTGGGTGGGATAGCCGAGACGCTCCGCCGTCAGGGCGTGGATCGGCGGGATGTCGTCCCAGGAACAGGTGACGGGCATGCCAGGTTGCTCATCCAGGTAGCGCTTAAGCTGAATTCGACCGTTCGGATTTTTCGGGTAATGAAGACGACCTTCAGCGTCGAGTTCCGCCATGCGCTCCTGTGAAACGCGCCAACCGTTTTCCGGCGGCTTCCATCCTTTGTAGTCATACGTCAGATTTGGACGAGGATGCGGACTACTCAGATTGTCGCGACGCCATCTGCGTCCATCGGGGTCTGCGTGGACGTAGAAAGTCTCGATGTAGCTTTCCGAATAAGGCGCGTACTGGACGTTGAAGACGTAGCGGTTGGTCTTAGTGTAGAAGAAGATGATGTCGGTCGTATCGGCATACTTGCGACGGGCATCTCCGTGGCCGCTCGTCCGCTTCCAGGTGATCTCATTTCTGAAGTTCAGCGGCCCAAACACCGCGTCCAACAACACCTTCAGATAATGACTCGCCGTCGGGTCGCAATGCAGATACAAACTCCCCGTCGGCTTCAGCACCCTCCGCAGTTCCACCAGTCGCGGAGCCATCATCGTCAGGTACGCCAGCATCGGGTTACAGCCCAAAAGTCGCTGGAACGCCATCAGCGCGTCCGACACCGGTCCTCCCGCCCGTACCGTCTCATCAAACTGCTCCGCCGCATCGTGCCAATGCCACGTGTCCTCAAACGCCTGAATCTGCGAGGCCGCCTGCGTCCCGTCCTCCTCCTTGAAGAGCACGTTGTACGACGCGTTGGAGTTGAAGGGCGGGTCGAGGTAGATCAAATCTACCGTCTCGTCCTTCAAGTACCGCCGCATGATGTCCAGATTGTCCCCGAAGTACAGTGTGTTCTTCATCTGCCATTCCCCCTCGTTTCGATGGTCGCGAACCGCTATTCCCCCGCGTACGCATGCGCATAGTGTTCGGGTGGCTGGCGCTCCAGCCATCCGCGATGCTTGAGCAGCGGGACAACTTCCTCTCGCGCGGCGGCAAACAATCTATCTGCCGCTTCGAGCATAATCTGCTCATCCGGCCGAAGCTCAAGCCCCTCAGCAATGGCCGCGCGCAACTCCTCGCGCCAGTGCATCGCCTGCCAGACGTTCATCTCGTCCAGGTCCCCCGCGTCTAGCGAGAAGTGGCACCACGATCCCAGACAGCACCGCAGTTCGCTGTCCATCACCACCCCCCCAGTCTCATCTCCCACTCCTCACAAATCGCCGCCGTCTTCTCCGCCGCATACCCCGTATAGCACGTCGGATCCCTCAGCACACACAACTGCTCTTCCGCCAGCTTCGCCAGCCACGGCTTCAACTCTTCATCCTCAAAGATACACTCGGCCAACGGTCGGCACTCTTTCTGCGCGCAGAGCGTCAACTTCCGCACCGCCTCATGCGCGTCGGGATGGCCGTAGGCGGCGAAGAGGATGTAGGCGGGCTCGGCGGCGATCATGCCCTGGGTCATCGCGAAGTTCTGCTTCATGCGCTCCTGGTCGGTCACCAGCTTGCCCATGATGCGGGCCATGCGGCGGGTGGTGGAGACGAGGGCGACAACGATCTCGGGCAGGAAGCGCGCGGAGGCGGAGTTGGTCAGGTCGCGCTGGTGCTCGGAGATCTGGTCCATGTAGACCGTGATCATGCGGGGCATGAACTGCTTCCACATGCTCTTGGCGTTCTCAAAGTTCCACGGGTTGCGCTTGTGGGGCATGGTCGAAGAGCCGACCTGCTGGGCCTCGAAGAGCTCCCCCACCTCGGCGATTTCGGTGCGCTGCAAGTGGCGCATGTCGTCGGCGAGGTTGGCGAGGACACCGAAGGCCGAGAGGAGGGCGTGGACGTAGTCGGCGACGTATTCGGCCTCTACGACCTGGGTGGAATGCATCGAGGGCTTGAGGCCGATTTCGGCGAGGACCTCGGTCTCGAATTCGACGGGATTGTCGAAGAAGAGGCTGGAGGCGTTGTAGGCGCCGACTGCGCCGCTGATCTTGCCGCGCATGTCCTCGGCGGCGCGCTTGATGGCCTCGAGGCGGGTGCCGAGGCGGCTGACGTATTCGGCGATGGCAAAGCCGAAGGTGACCGGTACGGCGTGCTGGCCGTGGGTGCGGCCCATCTGGAGGGTATCTTTCTCGCGGCGGGCGAGCTCGATGAGGACACGTTCGAGTTTGACCAACTCAGGGACGACCGCCTGCAGGGCGGCGTTCTTCAGGCGCCAGGCTGTGGCGCTGTCCACTACGTCGAAGCTGGTGAGGGTGAAGTGGACGAACGGGCGGGCGTCCTCGCTGACCTTGCTCTGGATGGTATTGACGAGGGCGCGGATGTTGTGGTGGATGCGCGCTTCCTCAGCGGCCACTTCGGAGGGGTCAATGTCGGCGCAGACTTTGGCGACCTCCTCGGCCACTTTCTCGGAGCAGATTCCGCGGCGGGCGAGGACCCGAGTCGCGGCCGCTTCGACCATGGCTTCCGACAATACCCTACCATGTTCGGTGACATATGGATCGAGCAGTTTTTGGAGCGCCTCGTCCTGTCCGTAATAGCGGAAGTCGAGGGGTGAGACGTTGTCGAATATGGTGCGTTCGGGCATGTTATTTTCTCCAGTAGCAAGTGAAAGAAACGGCATTCGAAAAAATCGTTGGACAAGGCGCTAGAGTCGCGCGATCAGGCAGAAAAGCCGGAAAAGCCCCTCTACGGGCCTCTCAGGCTGTTGTCGATATGATCAGCTGTGGAAAGCGCGGTTCTGGGGCCGATTCGGGTACTATTCAACGTTCTGATTGAATAGCCTGGAATCCACGTAGCGCCGGCTTAGAGCCCCGCAGCCCGTTTCGCCAGACTGTTATATACCATCATGACCAGGACATCTCACAGGCAGCCCCGAGACACTTTCTGAGCGCTTAGTGATCAGCTGGAAGCGCAAAATGGCTAAGAAGCCCCGCTGCGCGGCTCCTGGCCGCATTCACACTGTTTCAGGCGCAAAGACGGCCTGTTGCAGCCTGCCGCGGAGGTGTCTCTCTGCCCCGCAGCGCCCGCTCACAGCCCCGGAGCGCAATATCGCCACTCGCCACTCCACCCCCTCAAACACTCCGCGAAAGCGGGCATTCGCATGAAACTTGGCGCACAAAACGGGCAGTGTGGCCCTGTCATTGTATGCTTTATTGTCAAGCTGAGCGAAGCGAAGCAGCTCCCGGTGCGGAGAAGATCCTTCGTCGCCAAAGGCGTTCTTCAGGATCACAACACCAGGCTGCTCTACCAGTTCTTTACCACAACCATGGCAGCGTTCCCGGGGTAAGTCAGCGGCTGGGTAGCCTCCTGATTCACACACTCCCCACTCTGGGTATACACAGTCACCCGCACCCTGTCGCGGAGGGTCGGCAGGCTGAATTTGATGCCCGGCGTATCGCAGTAAACATAGTAGCTCGCGCCCATGCACACCAGTTCCCAGAGTCCGTTCACCATGTCGAGGCTGATGACCTGTTTGCCGTCGAGAGAGACAGTGGTCGGTGTCGCTGAGGGCTTGCCGAGAGTGTCTATCGGTGCCTTGCCGAGAGCGGTCAGGGCGTAGAGGGTCTTGTCGGGGGTGCTGACATGCAGGTTCTTCTCTTCGCCAGTGTTGGTGGCGGTGGTGACCATTTTGAGTGACCAGCGTGAGGTCTCGCGGAGGGGCTTGCCATCGAGACTGAGGCAGATCAGGGCGCCGAGCGGGGACTGGGTCTTCAGCGAGAGCATCGGATTGGTTTCGGCGGAACGGGCCTGCAGGGAACCCGCGAGGACCTGGGTCTGCGGGGCGTTGACGATCAGCAGTTCTTCATTGATGAGACGCTTGACCTGACCCGTGTCCGAGACGAAGCGGTTGTCATCCATGAAGCTGTGGGAGACCGGGTCCTCAAAGAGCTGGCCGAGGGCGTCGAGGGCAACCCGGAGCTCGTGGACGGCATTGAGGCGGCGGAAGACGTAGTTGCGGCGCTTCATGTCGCGGAAGCCCAGGCACATCTCGCCATCCTCGCCGACGCCGATGGGGCGCAGGTCCGGGTTCTGTTGGATGTCGGCGAGCAGGTAGCCGGGGGAGGCCATGAGACGGTGCTTTTGGCCGGAATCAAACATGGTGCCGCCGAAGCTGAAGTCCTGGGTCTTCTCGGGGACGGTCGCGAGTTCGTAGCCGCTTAGCTGGTCGGCGGATTTGTCGCGCTGGTGGTCGAGGAGGTCGCGGGCGGGCCAGTTGCCGCAGATGACGGTGCGCTCCCCAGGATAGGCGCCGCCGCTGGTGCGACCGGAGGCGACGACGAGGTCCGGCTTCTGGTCGAGCTTCTGGTCGTAGAAGAGATTGCTGACCTGGCTCACCCACCCGAGCTTGTAGATGTCGGTGGGGAGAGGCTGGTAGGTCGGGTAGTGGGTGTCCACGCTGGAATAGGCGATGGCGGTTTTGCGCCTGGCGGGAGCGACCTGGCGCTTGAGGAAGAGCGAGGCGCACATGCCGGAGACGCCCCAGCGCGTGGGATCGGAGCGGACATCGAAGAACTCAAGCTGGCGACGGCCGGGGCGAACGTCGTAGGTGAAGAGGATCATGGCGTCGAGGTCCTGCAGCGCCCCGTAGACGGCGGCTTCGACGGTCCCAGCGGCGCGGAACTTGTTGGGCCAGCAGACATTCCACTCGCGGACGACGAGGGGCTTGCCGTAGACGCGGCCAGAGCAGACGCGCGGGACGAAGGTTTCGACGCGGGCGTCGGCGAGGGGATTGGCATTCTCAAAGAAACCGGGCAGGCGCCACTCGTTGCCGCGCTGCCAGGCGGGGTGATCGTAGTAGAAGTTCATCCCGACGAAGTCGAGGGACGAGGCGACGGCCTGCTGGTCGGAGAGGTGCCCGGAGTCGGTGACGGCGGTGAGGGGCTGGCGGACACCGTGACTGCGGAGGTAGTCGGACATCTGGCGGAAGTAACGCTGGTGAAGAGAGACGAAGAACAGGCGGCGGTCGGCGACGCGGCCTACCTGCCCGGCCTCGGGGTCCACCGGCGCGGCCGTGGGCGAGGGGAAGCCAGGGTCACGGGCGGGAGCCGGGAAGAGGCGGACGGTGCTCTGCTCGAGCTTCTCGTCGGACAGGAGCCCCCGCTGGTTATCGGAATCAGTCCAGGCCTCCGCGAGCGTGGCGGTGTCGCCGTAGCGCTCTTTCAGCCAGTCGTTCCACATGCCCTGAAGCTGCTCGCGATAGGGGGAGACCATAGTCTGCCAGTCTTTGGCGCGGATGAAGAGACCGTTCTCGTCGCAGAGCTCGACGAGGCAGACGGTGGGGTCCTGCGCGTAGGAGAGGCGGGTGTACGGGTTGATATGATCGATCAGGAGCTTGCGAGCGTACTGCTGCTGCAGCATGATCAGGCGGCGGTCGAAGAAGGCGTAGGGCTTGGCGCCGCGGCCGAGGGTGGGGCCACCGGGGACGTCCTCAGCCTCGTGGAAGGTGCGGTAGTCGAGGAGGTCGAGGTAGACGTAGATCCCCCGCTTGCCGAGTTCGGAGATCCAGTAGTCGAGCAAGGCGAGCTTGCCAAGGTCGAAGCGCTCGGAGGAGCCCGCGGCTTCTTTGGGCAGCAGGCCCTCGAAATCGTCGAAATGGTGGAAGCGGACGAGGTTGAAGCCCGCCCGGTCTATGGTGTTGATGGTCTCATCGATGACAGGTTTGGGGACGAAGACGGAGCCTTTGGCGATGTTGATACCCCAAAAGCGGGCGCGCTTGCCATTCTCGAAGTAGAAGTGGCCGTCCTTGCCCGCGAACATGTCGCCATTGAGGCCAGTGGTCCGGTCGTGGAGGTAGCTGAAATCCACCAGGGAGGAGGCAGGGAAGTCGGTCTGGTTGGGGTCGAGCGTCACGGGCTGTGGCTCGGGGGCTTCCGCGGGTGGGGCGCCGAGGGCGAGGGTGGTGGTGAGGAGGAGGACCAGGACGATCAGGATTATGGCGCGCCGGGCCGGATGCCGACGGTGAGGCTGTCGGCATTCGGCCCCTCCATGTGGCGCTACGGTCGCGCGGGGACTGCAAACGGTCTCGCGTGGAGCGCTCCTAATGGTGTCACAGTGGGTAGCGGGTTGCGGCACCCGCCCGGCTGGAAGCCGGGCTCCGTTGGCGGTGCGCTCGCGGCTGGAAGCCGCTCGTACGGCCTTGGGGATGGTGGTCTGCCACGCCCGCCCGGCTGGAAGCCGGGCTCCGTTGGCGTTGCGCTCGCGGCTGGAAGCCGCTCGTACGACTTTTGAGACTTGCTGTGCGGGGGTCATCAGAGCTTCCACTCGAGGGGATAGGTTAGGGGGCGCTCGACCCGGAAGGGACGGTGGGTGGTGAGCGCCGACACGGTGTCCATCTTCAGGCCGCGCTGGGCGAGAGCCGGCAGGAGCAGCGGGAGAACCTCGCGGGTTTCGTCGAAGCCGTTGTGGAGCAGGACGATGCCGCCCTGATCGAGCTTGCGAAGCATGTTCGGGAGGATCTGCTCGCCGGTCTGGCCGGGGTAGCTGGTGATGTTCTCGTTCCAGAACACTGTCGAGAAACCGGTTTCAGTGACGGCCTCGCGGACCTGGGGATCGTAGTTGCCGCCGGGTGGACGGAAGAGGGTGACGAACTCACCACAGGCGCGGCGAATGACCTGGCGGCTCATGACAAGCTCGCGCTCGACGCCGAGCTGGCTGATCTGGCGCAGGTTGGAGTGCGTGTACGAGTGGCTGCCGATCTCGTGGCCGCGGCGGAGGATCTCGCGGGTTAGCTCGGGGTACATCTCGACCTGCTTGCCGACGAGGAGGAACGTGGCTTTGGCGTTGTAGCGGTCGAGGAGGTCGAGTATCCACGGGGTGAGGATCGGGTGCGGGCCGTCGTCGAAGGTCAGGGCGACAGTCTGGGGCCGAGGGAGGGCGTGGATCTCGTGCTGCTGGACGGCGTTGGTCAGGCCGAGCTTGCGGTAACACAGGAGGAGGTCGCCACGAATGCACGGGAGGGTGCACTCGTAGGAGAAGGCGTACTCGTAGGCGTCGATGGCTTCCTGCAGGCGGCCCTGGGCCTCGAGGGCATGGCCGACCAGTTGGGCACGCAGGAGGGGATGGGCGCGGAGTACGAGCAGGCCCTGCAGGAAATCGGCAACACCGGCGCGGGTGGTGCGCTCGCTTTCGCTGAGGGTGCGCTGGGCATTCGCGACATTGACGACGATCGAGGCGGTCTTGACGATGGTGCCGTCGGCGCCGTAGCCATCGACGCGGATCTCGCGGAGGCCATCGCGGGCGAGGGTGGTGTCCACGTACAGGCGGAAGGGACTGCTGTTGGTCATGCCGGAGAACTGCTCGTCGATGAGCAGGGCGACGTACTGGACCCCGGCCTCACGGTCGCAGAAGATGCTGACCTCGGAGCGGCCGGTCAGTCGGGCGCCGGGCTTGGGCCACTCGATGTTGAAGGTGTTGTCCCCGCGGCTGAAGTAGGCAGGAGCGGCGGGCGTACCGGTGCCGGTCGCCGGGGGCGGTGCGGGTGCCGGGGCGAGACCGTTTTTGAGATATGCGAGGCGCAGGCCATCGTCGAGGCGGTTGTCTACGGCATAGCGGGCGCCAGCAGAGTAGAGCGGCGAGCAGGCGACGATACCGAGGGTCTGGGGGACGGTCGGAAGCGGGAGGCTAAGGGCATCGAGCGCCTCGGCGGGACGGTTGCGGGCTATGAGCGTGGCGGCGAGGACCTGCAGGGCGAGTTCGTGCGCGGGCTGCTCATTCAGGGCGGTCTGGGCCTCGGCGCCAGCGACGTCATACAGGCCAAGGATACAAGCGACCTGCGCCTCGGAGGCACGGATCGAGGCGCGCTGGGGGCCTTCGTAGGCGAGGGCGAAGCGGTAGTGCTCGAGAGCCTCGTCATAGCGGCGGGCGAGGTAGGCAGCGGTGGCTTTGCCTACGTGGGCAGCGGGATCGGTGCCATCCAGAACCAGGGCGCGGTCGAAACAGCCTGAGGCGGCTTCCTGGAAACCGCCGAGAAGATGGGCGGTGCCTTCGCCAATGAGGGCTTCGGCGCAGGTCGAGTCTTCGGCGGCGGCGTCGCGGAAGGCCTTGGCCGCAGGTTGCCAGCGGCCGCCTGTCAGCAGACGGCAACCTTCGCGCAGCTTCTCGGCTACGCTGGCGTGGCCGGGAGGCGCGAAGGCGAGCAGCGCCATGAAAAGCGCTGAGACGAGGGCTATGCGGGGGAGGTGGGTCAAGCCCAGCCCTCCGGATCCGCGCTTTGCATCTTCACGATTTCACCAGAGTGAATGGTTTCGTCACCGGCAGCGGTGCGGATGATGAGGCCCCCGTCTGCGGTCAGGTCGAGGGCGGTGCCTGTTACCTGCCGCCCGGGGAGGTCGGCGATTACGCGGCGCCCGAGTGTGACTTCGGACTGCCGGCGCAACGCGAGAAGCTCTTCATGACGGCCGCTTCGCAACGTGTCGTAGAGAGCGTCCAGGCGATTCAGCGTCTCAGCCAGTAGCGCTTCGCGAGAGGGGGCGACGCCTTCGATTGCCAGCGAGGTTGCCTTCGAGCGCAATTCCGGCGGGAAGTCGTCCGGCTGCTGGGAGACGTTGACGCCGATGCCGATGACGGCGAAGTCCGGCAAGCGGGCTTCGGTCAGAATGCCGACGAGTTTGCGCCCGGCGATGACCACGTCATTGGGCCACTTGGTGCGGGCGTCGCAGCCCGTGAGGGCCGCAGAGGCCTGGGCGACGGCAAGGCCGGCGATGGTTGTGAGCAGAGCGAAGTCCTGCGGCGGCAGGGCCGGGCGGAGAAGAACCGAGAAGAGCAGTGACTGCCCCGGCGGGCTGTGCCACTGGCGTCCCTGACGACCGCGGCCGGCAGTCTGGGTCTCGGCTACGAAAGTGGCGCCCTCCGCAGCACCGGCAAGGGCAGCGTCGCGGGCCTCATCGTTGGTCGAGGCGACGCTCTCTTTGTATACGAACGGCCCCCGGAGGCGCAAGCCTCGGAGGCCTTGTTCAACGAGGCCGATATCAAGTCTGTGCATAATCAGCGGATTGCTTACGCGGGGTTGGTGAGAGCGATCTCAATTATATCACAGATGATGTGGCCGATGGTGATATGCGACTCCTGGATGCGGGGAGTATCGCTGCTGGGAACGCACAGGCAGAGGTCTACCACGTCCTTGAGCTTCCCGCCGGTGGCCCCGGTGAAGGCGACGGTGTGGACCTTCTGCTCGCGGGCCACTGCGACGGCGGCGAGGCAGTCGGCGGAGTTGCCGCTGGTGCTCAGGCTGACGAGCACGTCCCCTTCGCGCATCAGGCCCTGGACCTGGCGGGCGAAAACGCGGTCGAAGCCGTAGTCGTTGCCGATGGCGGTGAGGATGGAGGTGTCGGTGGTGAGGGCGAGGCCGCGGAAGGCGTTGCGCTCGCGGCGGAAGCGGCTGATCAGCTCGCCCGCGAGGTGCTGGGAGTCAGCGGCGCTGCCACCATTGCCGCAGAAGGCGACGAGGCCGTCGCCGCGGAGGCTGGTGATCATCAGGTCGGCGATGGCGATGATTTCCGGGACGAGGGTATCGGCGACGAGTTGTTTGACGCGGCGGCTTTCTTCGAGTTGTTCGCGGATGAGGTCTTCCACGGAGTGCTCCCTTTGCGCGGGATTGATGGGAATGTGGGTGCGAGACGCACCCACCTACGCGAGTAGATTTTGGGCGATAGCGCCCGGGATGCCCGAGAGTGATGTCGGGCGTACATGCGCTGAGATCAGCGGCCGGGCTCTACGAAGACCTCTGTTATCCAGAAGTCGCCATTGGGGTTGACCGAGATGCCCAGGCCGAGCCATTCGAAGGTTGGGTACAGAATGTTGCGACGGTGTCCCGGGCTGTTCATCAGGTCATGGTGCGCTTCCAGGATGTTTTCCGGGCAAAGCGCGTAGCCGGAGCCCCAGCGACGTGACAGGTTCTCACCGATGAGCCGGGGCCGGTAGTTGAAGATCGCCCGGAAACGATCCTGCACGTTCGACATCCCGGGGGTGGGGGATTTGTGATCGAAGTACTTCTTGTCGCGCATTTCCTCGCTGTGACGACGGGCGACCAGGGCAACGACGGGATCGGGCACGAGGATCGGCTGGCCATCCTCAAGCCGGGCCTGATTGACCAGGTAGATCATGTGTGCTTCGTCGGCCACGAGTTGGCACCGAACGCTGGAGTTGCCGTCAGAGCCATCTTCGTAGCCGGGGCCATATGAGGCCACCTGGGTGAGACGATATTGCTCGCGCGCTTCGGTCTCCTTGCCCTGCAACTGGTACATCACACCCAGGCGGGCATTTGGCGCACCCCAGTTGGGAGAGATCTGCGCGGCGGCGAGGAAGCCCTTCTCGGCCCCGTCCTGATCTCCCGCTTCCCATTTGCACAGGGCTTCACGATAGGCCTTCACGGCCTCATCGGAACCGCCTTGTGAGGGGGCGGCCGTGAGGGGGAGGCATACCGAGATCGTGAGCACCGCCAGGGCAACTACCAGGCTGCGGTGGCTGCTTCGGCTCATGCGGCTACTGGTTCCTTTCAAAGGCCAATATGGCGGCGCCGAGGGCGCCCGTTAGCTGCGGATCAGGTGGCACCGTGACGGGCAGGCCCAAGACATGGGCAAGGGCCTGCCGGACGCCGGCATTCAGGGCTACGCCACCGGTGAAGGCGACCTCAGGCTCGACACCCAGACGCTGGGTCATGGCGGCCACACGGCGGGCAACCGCGCGACAGAGGCCGGCGGCGAGGTCGGCCCTCTCGCGGCCCTGGGCCAGCAGCCCGACGACTTCGCTCTCGGCAAAGACAGTGCAAGTGCTGCTGAGCTCGGCGGGAGACTGAGAAGCCAGCGCGAGGTCTGCCAGCCCCTTCAAGTCTACCCCAAGGGCAGTTGCCATTACCTCAAGAAAACGTCCAGTTCCGGCAGCACAGCGGTCATTCATCTCAAAATCAAGGGCGTGTCCGCCCTCGTCCAGCCGCGTGACCTTGCTGTCCTGCCCGCCGATGTCGATAACCGTGCGCACACGCGTCAGCAGGTGATGCACGCCGCGGGCATGGCAGGAGATCTCGGTTATGCGGTAGGTGGCGGAAGCCAGCGCGATTCGGCCGTAGCCGGTGGCGGTGGTGGCCGCAAGGTCGGCAGGTTCGAGGCTGGCCTGATCCAGCGCCATCTGCAGGGCACGTTGCCCCGCCTGAACCGGGTCGTGAGCCATGCTGAGCAGCGAGCGGCCCAGAATGCGCCCAGCCCGGCCATCGTAGATGATGGCCTTGGCTGTCAAAGAGCCCACGTCGATTCCGGCGGTGATCATGAAGAGATCCTGAAGATTGAGAGCGAGTCAATTAGGGTCGAAAGCAACGATAGCGGGCCAGGATGGCGAAGTGTCGGTTCGGGACGAACCGACCTACGCGGGAAGGGACGGCGGGATGCGGGCGAGACGCCCGCGCCACGCGGGTTGGGAGACGGGCGAGACGCCCGCGCCACGAAGATTAGGTTGTTACGGATGCTTAGCGCAGAAAGAGCAGCCATAGCCAGACGCTGCTGAGAATCAGGCCCTGGAGCGTGATTGGCACGCTGTATTTCATGAAACGGACGAAGGTGACGGGTTGTTCCGCCTGAGTGAGTATTCCAGCCACGACGAGGTTCGCGGCGGAGGCAATGACAGTGAAATTGCCGCCGAGACAGGCGCCAAGGGATAGCGCCCACCATAGAGGGAGAACGTCGGGGGCATGGGCGGCGGCGGCAAACGTCGTGGCTTCCGGGTGCAGCGCCGTGGCGATGCCGTGTATCAGGACGGTTCCGGTGGCGACAAAGGGGACGCTGCCGACTACCCCGGAAACGAGCGCTGACACCCACAGGATCAACATCGTCATGGCAGGGACATTATCGCCGGTGAGCGCGAGTATGCCCTGGCCCATCATGCCGACGACGCCGGACTTAACCAGGGCGCTGACCATGATGAAGAGGCCGATGAAGAAGAAGATGGTTGACCACTCGACTTCGCGGAG
This sequence comes from Armatimonadia bacterium, assembly GCA_039683575.1. Lineage (GTDB taxonomy): Bacteria > Armatimonadota > Zipacnadia > Zipacnadales > UBA11051 > JAJFUB01. Next base: position 13,312 of record JBDKRC010000045.1, read on the forward strand.
GGCTTCCTCGGGGCCCTCGCGGTGCATCAGCATCATCAGGGCTGCCCCGGCGAGCGCGATGGTGGCCACTTCCAGATGAAGCACGCTGTGGAAGCCGAAGGCAATCAGGGTAACAGTGAGCACGCTCAACGAGCGCCGCAGCAGGCGGTGGTCAGTGATGGCCTTACTTTCATCGAAGGCCATCACCTGCGCGCGTTGCTCGGCGGTGACGTGGAGGCGCTTGCGCATCACAAGCCAGACGGTGCCCAGGAAAGCGGCAGTGACCATAGCGATGATCGGCCCGTTTACCACGATGAAGTCCAGAAAGCCCAGGCGGGCGGAGGACCCGATCATGATATTCGGCGGATCGCCGATGAGAGTGGCGGTTCCGCCGATGTTGGAGGCGAGGATCACGAATACGAGCATGGGGACGCCGTCGATGGCGAGGCTCTGGCAGACCAACAAGGCGACGGGGGCGATGAGCAGCACAGTGGTCACGTTGTCGAGCAGAGCGGAGAGCAGGGCGGTGACCAGCGACATCATGATCATGACGGCGACGGGTTCGCCTTTGGCTATCTTTGCCGCCTTGATGGCAACCCACTGGAAGACTCCGGTATGCCCGGCAATGTTGACGATGACCATCATGCCAATGAGCAGGAAGATCGTGTTCCAGTCGATGCCCTCAATGCCGTCGGCTCCGCGGAAGGCCTCTTCCTGGTGGATCAGCCCGATTACCAGCATGAACACAGCGGCGGCGAGCGCAACGGTTGTTTTGTGCATGCGCTCGCTGGCGATGAGGGCGTAGGCGGCAAGGAAGATGGTGGTGGTCAGGGCCTGGGCCGGCTGCATGATCGTGAGGCGCAGGGCGACAAAGGCGACTGCGGCACCCACGGCCACTACAGCCGAGACCAGCCAGCCAACACGGAGGTATTTCAGGGTTAGCAGCAGGATGGGCGTCAGCAGAGCTACTGCGAGCCATTCAGTCATTGTCATATCAGTCGCAGTTCTCTTTTGCTTCCTGAATCAGGCGCCGCACGAGGAGACCCGAGCTCAGCAGGCCGATGACGCGGCCGTCTCTGAGGACGGGAACGTGTGCGAGGCGATGCTGGATCATCTGTCGGATGACATCCAGGATCGGTTCGTCTTCCGTGGTAGTCTGCATGACTTCAGCCCGCATCGCCTTGCTGACGGGCAGGCAGGCGACTTCCTCGAAGCTGTGGCGACCGGGCGTGAAGTCCGGAGGCAGGAAACTGAGGTCTTCCATGTCGGCGAGGTAGTCGGGCAGGAGCAGGGCAAGCAGGTCGAGTTCGGATATGATCCCCGCCAGCTTGCCGTCTGCAGTGACCACTGGCAGCGCGCGGTGCTTGTACTCCGCCAGCCTTTCTGCCGCTGCGCGCACGCTATCATCAGGCCGCACGTACACCAGTTCGTCAGGCATTACGTCACGCACTCGCATGCGCCCACTCCTTGTCCACGAAGGCTGGGGGGATTATAGCAGGCGGTGTGAGAGGGTGACAAGAAGAGGAGGGTATGGCCAAGGCCGTCCGGCATTGAAATGCCGGCCTTAGTAATGAGCGTCCCTCCGGGACGCGAGAGGAGAGAGGAGAGCTACAGTCGTTTGCGCATGAGGCCGATGCCGAGCGCCAGGAGCGTGAGGGCCTCATGCGCCCACTCCTTGTCCACGAAGGCTGGGGGGATTATAGCAGGCGGTGTGAGAGGGTGACAAGA
>JBDKRC010000046.1:0-1776 GCA_039683575.1 Armatimonadia bacterium
CGCCGCGTCACCTACCCCCTGCGCGCCCGTCTCGAGACCTACCGCCGCCTGCGCGAGATGTTCGCCGCCAAGAACGAGCCCTTCTGGATCTCCTACCACATGAGCGCCGGCCGCTGCTCGCCCCTGCCGACCTATGCTGACTCGCTGCTCCTCGCCGAAGAGCGCAACCCAATCGTCGGCAAGAACCCCGACTACACCGAGAACACCACCACGGAAGAGTGGCTCGCCAGCTTCTCCCCCGAGGCCTGGGGCATCCCCATCGTGATGATCCCGCAGTTCAAGATGAACAACGCGTGGATGAAGGACCCCGACCTCGCCGAGAAACTCCTAGCCGCCGTAGTGCCCCACGACATCGAGATCTGGCCCGTCTTCGCTGACCCCGTCCCGCTCATGCGTGTGCGCAAGGTCATGGATGACTTCGGCCTCGGTCAACCCGACACGAAGCTCCTCCCCTTCTGGCATGAGAACACGGGCCTCACTGGTTCCGACCCACGCAGTCGCCTCACGGGCTACCTCCGCCCCGGCAAGCTCCTGCTCTGTGCCGGCAACCTCTCAACTGAGGAAGTCACCCTACCCGTCCAACTGGACCTAAAGACCCTCAACTTGCCCGCAACCGTCAAAGCCACCAACGCCGACACCGGCGAAGCAATACCCGTCAGCGCCGGCAAGCTCCAACTCAAGCTCGCACCCAAGCGCCTGCAGCTAGTCGAGATCAAATAACCGAACCGCAGGCGGGCGCACCACGGTGCGCCCCTACCCAGCCGTGTCGTCGTAGGGGCGCACCGTGGTGCGCCCGAGCAGCCATGTCGTTGTAGGGGCGCACCGTGGTGCGCCCGCGTCCGCCAAACACCACCCCGGAGACCAACCATGCTCAAACTCGCCGTCGTCGTCTCATCCGTCCTTCTGGCCCTCAGCTTCCTCTCCGCTCAACCCGCCTCCGACCCACCCCAGGTCCCCCTCTGCATGATCGGGGACAGCATCACCTGGGCCGGCGAGGGCGACTACTGGCGCAAGTACCTGCTCGAAAACCTCCCCAACCTCGCCTTCATCGGCACCCACACCGCCGTCCTCGGCTACTCCCACGCCGGGGAGGGTGGCAACAGCACTGGCGCCGTCCTGGCGCGTATGGACCAGATCCCCGACTGCGCCAACTACCACGTACTTATCGGCACCAACGACGGCCGCAGCCCCGACGAGGAGAAGCAGAAGGTGATGGCCCAGGCCTGCGCCGACCGCATCATCAAGATCGTCCAGGGACTCCTGCAAAAGCCCAGCGTGCAGCACGTCTTCCTCGGCAGCATTCTCCCCTGCCAGACCGACGATCCGAACCGCGACATCACCAACAGCCGCGTCAACGCCATCCTGCGCCCCCAGATCAAGACGCTCTTCCCCCAGAAGGTCGTCTGGATCGAATACGAGGAGCCCATCCGCGCCATCGAAAACTGGGGCCCGATGATCCTCCTCCACCCGACCAAGCCCGGCTATCAGGTCATCGCCAAGCTGACCGCCGACGCCATCCGCGCCGAACTGGGGCTCCCTGAGAAGATCGACACCCCCCGGCCCGCCCCCGGCCCCGGCGTCCGCATTGAGAACCTCTGGGCCGACGGCAAAACCACCCGCCCGATCATCGCGGGCTGGTACACCATGTCCTTTGAGGTCAAAACCGTGGACCCCGCCGGCGGTACCCTCACCCTGACCGGCGAGGGCACCGACCCGAAGAAGACCATGAATCTCGCTTTCAAGATCCCCGCCGACAGCGCCGGCAAGCGCCTCTCG
>JBDKRC010000047.1:0-24160 GCA_039683575.1 Armatimonadia bacterium
CAGCGCCGCCGACAGCGCCAGCGCCGTCGGGAAGTCGTACTGCCGCCCCACCGCAAAGGTCGCCAGCAGCACCACCGCCATCGCCACCGCCCGGTTCACCGACGCCCCCGAACCCGCCAGCAGCGCCAGCCCCAGCAGCCCCACGATCACCACCGCCATCCCCCAGAACGGCAACACCCTCCGGCTGCCGCGCAAGAGAAAGATCAGCGACAACGCAATGATCGTCACCTGCGTCCCCGACACCACCAGCAGATGGATCGTGCCGCTGCGCCGGAACAGCTCCACCAGCTCCGGCGGCAGCTTCGCCGCCTTCATGCCATACACCATGCTCGCCAGGAGCTCCGCATACAACCCCGCGTTCGGCTCCGGCATCGCCTCTGTCAACGCCGCCAGCATCCTCCCCCGCAACCCCGCCAACCGCTCCTGCACATACGCCTTCGCCGATCCTCCGCCAACAACCGTCACCTTCCCCGCCTTGCCCAGACAGTAGATGCCCTCCCTCGCCAAGAGCCGCGCCTGATCCGGCTCCCCCGGCGTCCCGGCCGACCTGATCCGCCACAGCGCCACGCCCTCCAGCATCAGCCGTTCGCCCAACCGCACCCGGGGCTCGGGCGGCAAGGTCATCCGCACCTTCCGCCGCGCCATGCGGTCGTTCTCCGCCGTCAGGAGCACGGCCGCAAGCTGCACTTGCCCGGCCTGGTACGGCATTTCCTCCACCACCCCCAGGGCCCGCTCGAGCTCGAGCCCGCGCACAGGCAAGCGGTCACCCGGCGCAGGCGTTATCCGCGCCGTGTGCAGCGTCGCCCCAAACAGGAAGGCCGCCAGCAGCAGCGCCACGTCTGCCCCGGTCGTTCCCGCGCGCACCAATACCCATGCCACGGCAAGCGCCACCGACCCCATCGCCGCCACCACGAGCAGCGGCGCCTGTAGCTGGTCGGCCCACACAATACCCAGGAGCAGACTCAGCGTGAGACAGACGAGGGGACGCGCGCGAGCGGTGGTGAGGAGTTCATCCCGAAGGTCGGCAAACGGCGAGGGAGAGACGACGGGGTTGGGGCCATTCATGGCTGCAGATACGGGCGGACGGTCTCGAGACGATCGCGACCTATCCCCTCAACCTGCAGCAGGTCATCCACGCTACGGAACGGGCCGTGTTCATAGCGGTAATACAGAATGCGCTGCGCCAGTTCTGGCCCGATGGACGGCAGCGCCTCGAGCTGTGCCTTGGTGGCCCGGTTGAGGCTCACGACTGCGGGCACCGCAGGCTGCGCCGGCACGGGAGCCGGCCTCGTTTGCGACGCCGCCTGGGGCATAGCAGGAGCGGGTGGTGTGGAAGTAGCCTGGGGAGCAGGCGGAGCAACCGGACCAGGAGCAGCCTCAGGCGCGGCGACCGGCGCAACAGTCTTCACCGCGATCTGCGCCCCGTCGTCGGCCACCGCCGCCATGTTGACACTCGACTGGTCGGCATCCCCCCGCAGTCCCCCCGCAAGCGCAATGGCCTCCGACACGCGCGCCCCCTCGGCCAGACGGTAGACCCCCGGCGCCTTCACCGCGCCGACGACATGCACGATGACTTCACCGGAAGAAGTGGGAGCACTTTGGGCCACGGGGTAAACGGGGGAGGCCGGCGCACGGTCAAACCGGGACACCGTCAGGATGATGATCCCGATGAATACCGCCGCCAGTCCGACCAGCACCAAAATCCGCTGCCCCCGGGTGAGGTCCATGCAGAGAGAAACTCCGAGAAAACCTTAAGCGGCATGTTCAAAGCCACATTCGGTGCGGAAGAACATGATACCTCCCTACGCACGTCCATAGGCCAGGAAGGTCTCCGCCGCGCACTGCAACAAGATACCAGGAGACCTTCGCCGTGACCTCTGTCCGAAACCGATGTTGACGGAATTGTGGGAGGGCTCCCCGGAGCCCGACCCTGGAGGCACGATCATGGCCCTTGAACTCGTCGCCGTCGCTCCCCGCCAGCCCGTCGTACGCGAGTACCAGCCCACTCCGCCCGGCCCCGGCGAAGTCCTCGTCCGAACCCGCCTTGCCGCCGAGAAGCACGGCACCATGCTGCCCCTCTATCGCGGCGAAAGCCCGTTTGTCCAAAAGAGCTTCGATGGCGAGCACGGCCTCTTCATGCCAATCGAGAACCCACAACCGCCCGACTTCGGCCACGGCATGGCTCTCGGCAACATGGCGGTCGGCACGGTCGAACAGGTCGGGCCAGACGTCACGGGTCTGAGCGTCGGGGATCGCATCTACGGCTACCTGCCGATCCGCGAGACCCACACGGTCGCTGCCTCGCGCGTCAGTCTCGCCCCCCACGACCTCAGCGACGAAGCCCTTGTTTGCCTCGACCCCGCGTGTGTCGCCTTCACTGCCGTGCGCGAGGCGCGCGTGATGCTCGGCGAGGCAGTCGCCGTCTTCGGTCTCGGCGCCATTGGCCTGATGGCGGTCAGCCTCGCCCGTGCCGCCGGCGCCGCCTTCATCGTCGCCGTCGAGCCACTGCCCCTGCGGTGCGCCCTGGGCCACAAGTACGGCGCCGATGTCGTGCTCGACCTCGCCGCTGACGCCGACGCCGGCCTGCAGATCCGCCGCGCCACCAACATGGTGGGGGTTGACCTCGCCCTGGAAACCAGCGGCAGCCATCGCGCCCTGCATCACGCCATCCGCGCCACCCGCTACGGCGGCGCGATCATCCCTGTGGCCTGGTATCATGGGGAAGCAAAGGGGTTGGAACTGGGGGAGGAGTGGCACTTCAACCGCCACACCCTGATCTCAGGAGCGCGAATGGAGAGCGTCCCCTACCGCGACGCCCCCCGCTGGGACCCGCCACGCGTTCGGCAGACGGTACTGGACCTGTTCGCCAGCGGCAAGCTCATCACCGCTGGCCTCCTGCACCCGCGAGTCCCCATCACTGAGGCCGCCGACGCCTACCGCCTGATAGACGAACACCCCGAGCAGTGCGTGAAACTGGCGGTGGAGTTCAGCTAACGTTCGGATATGGCTTGGAACACACTACTGAGGGACGGCTGTCAGGCCGCCCCTCAGTAGTGTGTTCCGTTCTGGAAGCCGAACCCGGTTTCCTCAGTGGAAGGTATTCTTGGCCTGCATCGGAGAGAACTTCGCATGGCCGTCGAGGTAGCAGATGTTGATGGAAGCGAATGACGACTCGTGTATCTTGAGAGCGTTGGCTGAGCCGTAGAAGGGATCGGACCACAACCAGATATCGCTGGGTGAAAGCGCGCCATTGGCGTCTGAGCCAACGGTGAGTATGCGGCGGAGCGAGGAGTCGGTGAAGCACTGCACGGAGCCAGCGGGGAATGCGCCGGTCAAGAAGCTGTTGGCAATCCAGTTCGATTGCCCGGCCAGCCCTCCGGTGACGTTCGGAGCCTGTGGGGCGGGAAGTAGCGCCCAGTCGTAACTGAAGTAGTAGTAGCTGATATTGCCCAGACTGAGGTTAGTCGGGTCAGCTCTGACATCCGTCTGAGTCATCTTCCCGGCCGAGGGGCAATACAGGATCTGAGTGTTCTTCAGGTAGGGCGTGATCTCCGCCACAAGCCGGCTGTGAGGGTTGCAGGGGAAGTTGTCGCACGGGAGCAACTCATCGTAGTCCTGGGCGTAAGACAGGGCGGCGATGCCCAGTTGCCGGACATTCGAGAGACAGGAGGCGGCGCGGGCCTTCTCGCGCGCCTTGGCGAAAACGGGGAATAGGATGGCTGCGAGGATCGCTATGATGGCGATGACGACCAGAAGCTCTATCAAGGTGAAGCCGGCGACACTTTGGCGATGCATCTGCAGTTACTCCTTCATCTGAAACAGGCGCCTATCATCCTCCTCGCATCTTCAACAATAGTATAGTGCCGCGGCCGTAGAAGGCCTTCGCTCAATACTGGCAAGATTCACGGTCTTCGTGAGTACTTCCTGGCTACGTACTCTGTTCGCCCGATAGGGGCTGGGCTCACCACTCAAACAACACCCCCATCGTCTCCGTCCGTCTCACGCCGCACCGTCCGTCTAACGCCCTGCCGTCAGGCCCGAAGGGCCGGTAGCTGCTAGCCAGGGCCGCAAGGCCCTGGTATGCCACGCACCCAGGCCCTGGAGCCCCGAAGGGGCGGCAGCACGTTCGGACGCCACCCGCTATCACCACTCGAAGAGAACCCCCATCGTCTCCGTCCGTCTCACGCCGCACCGTCCGCCTCACGCCCTGCCGTCAGGCCCGAAGGGCCGGCAGCTGCTAGCCAGGGCCGCAAGGCCCTGGTCTACCACGCACCCAGGCCCTGGAGCCCCGAAGGGGCGGCAGCACGTTCGGACACCACCCGCTATCCCCACTCGAAGAGAACCCCCATCGTCTCCGTCCGCCGCTCAGACAGCAGCCCATACACCTCCGCCGCCTGCTCCGGCCGGAAGCGGTGCGTCACCAGACCATCCACGCTCATTTGCCCCCGCTGCAAGTAGGTGTAGAACAGCCCCGCCATCGCCTGCGGCGTCCACATCGCGTACTGCGGCGGCAGCCACGAACTGCGGCTGCCGATGATCTGCACCTGCCGCGAGAGCACGTCATAGGTCAGGTGCTGCTTGGACGGGTACGGGCTGTCGCCCAGCAAGATGAGCTTCCCATGATCCCGCGCCAGCGGCAACGCCGTCGGCAGCACCGCGTAATGCCCCGTCACATCGTAAACGACATCCGCCAGCCTCCCGCCCGTATGCTCCAGCACAAACTCCTTCGCATCAACCGAGGCCCCGCAGAACGCCGCGGTCGCCCCATGCTTCACCGCCAGATCAAGCCGCCCCTGCACCCGGTCGACGACCAGCACCTCCGACAGCCCGAGCGCCCGCAGATACTGCACCACAAGCTGCCCCAGCGGTCCCAGTCCAATGACCACAGCCGTGTCACCCATGACATGCTGAGCCATCCGCACCCCGGTCTGTGTGATCACCGCCAGACTCGTCCAGGCCGCCTGCTCGTCACTCAGGTCGTCCGGAATCAGCCCCCAGACCTGTTCGGCCTTCAGGTTCACATACTGCCGGTGACTGGCAGTAACCGCCACCCTCTGCCCGAGCGCAAAGCCCTCAACCCCCTCCCCCACCGCGCTGACACGCCCCACAAGGCTATACCCCGGCCGGTGTGGATACCGCGCATACTCCGACCAGTGCGAATCAGCATCACAAGCCCCGTGATAGCAGATCAACTCAGTCCCGGTGGAGATCAGGCTGCAGGTAGCCTGCACCTGGATCATCCCAGCCTCCGGCACCCCCACCTCCTCCTGTGCCAGCACCGCATGCTCGGCATCGGGAAAGACGATGTAGTTGCTCAGCATCAGACAATCACCCCTCAGATGGCAACATCGCGCGGCCGTGGGGCAGCACCATTCCGGCTCCCCGTCGTACGAGCGGCATCCTTGCCTTCTACGGTCGTACGAGCGGCATCCTTGCCGCGAGACAACGCGGATAGAGCCCGGCTTCCAGCCGGGCGGGCCTCCGCCGCCTACTCCCCTCATCGACTCCTCCCAAGCCTTCGTCAGCCCATAGCCCGTTACCTGCGGCAGGCCTGCCCCCTCCCCATGGCGAATGGAGGCCCAACCCAGACGGAGGCCCCTGCCCGTGAGCTACCTACTTTGTCTGACGATGATCCTCACTGCCAGCCTCGCCGCTGCCGCCCCGGTGGCCCATCCCGCCTTCGAACCACCTTCGCCGCAGGTCCTCGACCTCGGCGAGAACCTGCTGCTCAAGGCCAAGACCACAAGCTCGCCTCACTGGAGCACCTGCGTCCCCGACCATGCCGTGGATGGCCGGCATGACTCTCCCTCCCCGCACTGGGCCGCTGAAAACATCCCTGTCTGGCACCAGGTCGAGCTCAAGGAGCCGCGCGAGATCAACCTGATCCGCCTGTGGACCTTCTGGGACCACAAGCGGTACTACCAGTACTTCATCGAGGGCTCGCCGGACGGCCAGAACTGGACCGTGCTAGGCGACCGCCGCGAGAACACCACGCCCCAGACCGAGGCCGGCGAGACCTTCAGCTTCCCCGCGATCAAGGTCAAGTACCTCCGCACCACCTTCACCCATAACTCCGCCGGCAACGCCACCGGCGGGCACATTGTGGAGATCGAGGCCCACGCCCTGACCCCGGAGCAAGCCGCGGCCTTTGCCGCCCAGGACAAGCTCTGGGGCAACTGGGGCACCTTCGAGGGCTACGTCGGCTCAGTCGACTCCCGCTACCGCCGCTACGCGCCGATGCTGGACGAAGGCATGTCAGTGATCAGGGCCGCGGAGCACTCCCGCGCTTGGAGCGCCGTGGCTTGGCGGGGCGAGCGGGTTCACGCGCAGGTGGTCCTCAGCACCCGTACCGGGGCGCAACAGGTGCGGTTCAAGACCCAGGACCTCAAGAGCGACACGGGCGCAACCCTCCCCGCGGCCTGTATCAGACCCCGCTTCGTGCGGTATGTCATGGCCGATGGTAAGCTAATGCCGGACATCCTCGACACGGCGCAGCGCCTGGACCTCGCGCCGCAGACCTCGCGGCCGGTGTGGATCACCATAGACGTGCCGCGCGACGCCGCTCCCGGACGGTACAATGGCACTCTCCAGGCCCTCGCCGCCGGGCAAAAGCCGGTGCGGTTCGGCCTCAACGTCGAAGTCCTCGCCCCGATCTTGCCACCGCCCTCGCAGTGGCAGTTTCGCCTCGACCTGTGGCAAAACCCCTATTCAGTAGCCCGCTACCACGGCGTCGAAAACTGGTCTGAGGCCCACCTGAAGCTCCTGGAGCCACATTTGCGGCTATTGGCGGACGCCGGGCAGAAGTGCGTCACGACCAGCATAATCCACCGCCCCTGGGGCGGGCAGACCTATGACCCGTACGACAGCATGGTCGAGTGGATCAAGCAGCCAGACGGTACTTTCCGCTACGACTACCGCAACTTCGACACCTATGTTGCCCTCGCCATGAAGTGCGGAATCACTGACTCGATAAGCTGCTACACAGTCGCCTCGCCGCGATATTTGGACGAAGCAACCGGGGAGTATACGAGCGGCGGGTACACGCTGCAGGACCTTTGGGGTCCATTTCTGAAGGACTTCACAGCCCATCTCAAAGAGAAGGGTTGGCTGGGGAAAACGGCGCTGGCGATGGATGAGTGGCCTCTGGAGCGAATGCTGCCGATGATCGAGTTCCTCCGGAAGACCGCTCCAGACCTCAAAATCGCCCTCGCCGGCGGCAACCACCCGGAGCTGGCAGACAAGATCGACGACTGGTGTGTATTCATCACGCCACCCCTCGACCCGGCCATCGCCAAAGCCCGCGCGGCTAAGGGGCTGCCGACCACGACCTACGTCTGCTGTGGCCCCGGCAGGCCCAATACCTTCACCGCCTCGCCGCCGGCGGAATCGGCCTGGTTGGGCTGGTACTGCGCCGCACAGGGCTATAGCGGGCTTTTGCGGTGGGCCTATGACAGCTGGGTGGCAGACCCCCTGCAGGACACCAGCCATGTCACCTGGACCGCCGGGGACTGCTTCCTGGTCTACCCCGGCGCCCGCAGCTCAATTCGCTTTGAGCGGCTGCGAGAGGGCATACAGGACTTCGAGAAGGTGAGAATCGTGAGGGAGAAGCTGCGGGCCTCGCAGGACCCGGCGGCTAAGGAGGCCTTGCAGAAGCTCGAGCAGGCGCTGGGAGGGTTTACCTACCAGAAGGCGCAGACCGAACCGGCGGAGGTGCCGGTAAACGCGGCGAAGAGGGCGCTGGAGGAGGCTTCGAAGCTCGTCAAATAGGGGGCCGAACCGCGCAAAACAGCCCCCCAAATGCACAGATGAAGTTAACCAATGTAACGATTCGGGGCGGAAATATACCATTCTCTATTGTTGTTTGATTGCGTTGCGTAACACAACGGGCCGGATGACTGACGGTGAGGCTTGTCAGTCATTCGGCCCCTCCCTTTGGCGTCCCTCGATTGCAGTCCCACCCATCTTCTTGAACATCGATATACCTTCGTAACGTCCCTCCTGAGCAAAAGCACATCAGGGAGATGAGGCGCATTGAATGACGCCACTGGAATGGTCCCCCGGACGAAGGGCTCGCCTGGAGTCGGCGTGCTGCTGATCGTGATCTATGTCGCGATAGTCATCACGCCGCTGCTGCTCGCATGGCTGGCCCTGCCGCGGGGTGACGACCCTTTTCTGCGCGAACTCGGCATCCTGTTTGCCCTGACCGCAGTGCCGGTGCTGCTGCTGCAGATGGTACTGGCGGCTCGTTTCCACTGGCTTGACCGGCAATATGGTCTGGACATGGTCATGCGCTTCCACAAGGGCATGGCCGCGCTGGCGCTGGTGATGCTGATAATGCACCCGGTGCTCATGTCACTGGCGTCGGGCAGATGGGGGCTATTGACCAGCCTTCAGATGCCGTGGACAATCTGGCTGGGGCGTACCGCCCTGCTGCTGTTGGTCCTGCAGGCGGTGCTCAGCATCTATCAGAGGCATCTGCTGAGTTTTGAGAAGTGGCGGTTCACCCACCAGATGGCCCTGCTGATCTGGGTCCTGGGGTGGGTTCATAGCTGGAAACTCGGCCCCGATCTCGAACTACTGCCAGTCAAGATACTGTGGGTAGTGGCGGGGCTGGTGACCGTCGGCCTCTACCTGTACCACAAGGTATGTATGCCCGCCAAAGCCAAGCGGGATGCCTATGACGTGGTGGAGGTGAAGCAGGAGACGCACGATACCTGGACCATCACCCTCAAGCCCCCGGCAGGGCTGGCGCACTTCCCCTACTGGCCCGGCCAGTTCGGGTTCATCGCCCTCTACCGGCCCGGCAGGCCCTTCTCCGGCGAGGAGCACCACTTCACCATCTCCTCCAGCCCCACCCAGCCCGGGATTCACACCTCCACGATCAAGGAAAGCGGGGACTTCACGAGGACCATCGGGCAGACCAGACCCGGCGACAAGGCGCGCCTCCGGGCAGCCTATGGGCGGTTCAGCCATGTGCTCTACCCGGAGGATCGAAGCATCGTGTTCATCGCGGGCGGGATCGGCATTACGCCCTTGATGAGCATGTTGCGGTACATGCGGGACACCCAGTCAGACCAGGAAGTCGTGCTGCTGTGTGGCAACAAGACGACGGGTGATATCGTGTTTCGCGAGGAGTTGGAGCAGATGCAGGCGGCACAGACGCCGCGTTTGAAGCTGGTGCATGTGCTGTCGGCGGCGGGGGCGGACTGGCAGGGAGAGACGGGGTATGTGGACCGGGCGAAGATCGAGCAGCATTGCGGGAGCGTGGCCGGCAAGGCGTTCTACGTGTGCGGACCAGCAAAGATGATGGACATGGTAGAGGCGGCGCTGCGGGATCTGGGAGTGCCAGCTGATAGCATTCGGCAGGAGCGATTCTACTTATGAACAATCGCACGAAGCGACTATATATCGTGGTACCGCTGCTGTGGATCGTAATTGTTGGGGCGGCGACGTGGACGGCGTATGTGCGGTCGCCGAAGGGTCCGGTGGTGGAGGAGGAGAAGCAGGAGAAGGAGGCGCCGCAGTCGTTGGCGCCGGGAGGGGAGGAGCGGGTCGCGTCCGGCATTGAAATGCCGGCCTGGGAAATGAGCGTGCCTCCGGCACGCGAGGGGGGCGAGGCGCGGCTTGTGGGCGATGCGGTTGAGCGGCGGGTGACCCCGTTGGGGTCAGAGAGGGAGGGTTGGGGCGCGTTCCAGGGGTTTCACCCCTGGCTATAGTCGGTGACCCCGTTGGGGTCAAACGGCGCACGCTGTTGGCGATTGAGGGGGAGAAGCGCGACTCGGTGACCCCGTTGGGGTCACACGGCGCACGACGTGGGGCGGATTGAGGGGGGCGGGCAAGAGCATCGCCCTCGATCGGGGCTTCAGGCCCGAAGGGCCGTACGGCAGCTAGCCAGGGCCGCAAGGCCCTGGGGAAAGTGTTGCATACATATGGAGCCCCGAAGGGGCGATGGCGGCCGGAGAGACCGCTGCCGCCCCTTCGGGGCTCTCGGCCTGGGGTGGCTGGCAACCAGGGCCTTGCGGCCCTGGCTAGAGGCTGGTCGGCCCTTCGGGCCTCGCGGACGGGCAACGGCGGAAGGCAACGGCATCCTAACCGGAAATCAAGCAGGGCAGGCCGGTTGGCCTGCCCTGCATTGCTTTGAGACAGAGACTGCCGTTGAAGGCTCAGTTGGCGTCGTCCATCACTATCGGGGAGGCGCTGGGGGCGGCGAGGAGGCGCACCGGGCTGTGGGCTTCCTCTACTGTGTCCAGGACCTCTCCCGTCCGCACATCCACTGTGTAGGACCGATTCAGGTCCCCGCTCCTGCCTGACAGCAACAGGAAGCGCTTGCCGGGTGACAGGGACCACTCGGTTGCCGCGAAGCCTTCGATCGTGGCGCGGAGGTCCTCATCGCCGTTGAACCACTCGCTGATGACGCTGGTTACTGGCTTGCCCTGCACGGTCTTCACATCCACCACCAGGCTTGTGCTCTTGCTCTGCATCATTTCTTCGCTCTCCGGCGGGTAGAAGTCCACCGGCTTGAAGTGGTCGCCATCGAGGATGTAGTACCCGCGCTTGCCGTCGCGCTGTTCGATGAGCACTACGGGACTGGTCAGGTGCATATAGGCGCGCCGGGGCATGCCATCGGGGAGGGCAACGGGCTCGCCCTCGGCCTTCTGTCCGGCGGGGCCGGAGATCAGTTCCCAGCCCATTCCCAGCATGGGCCGGGAGATGGCGGCCCAGCGGGTGCCGTCCATGCTGACGGCGGCGTCGGTGAAGTCCATCGCGCCGGCGAGCAAGACCGGCTCGCCGAATTTGCCGGGTGCGAGGTACCAGAGTTCATGGCCGGAGCGCGAGGTGCGGCGTTTGGCGATGATTGAGCCATCCGGCTGGGGGCGGAAGTCGGAGACGAGTTCCATCACGAGGCGCGGGTTGTCACCGGCGAGGGCGACCTGCATGAGGTTGCCGTTCATGTTGGGCTCGTTTTCGATGGGATCGAGGTAGAGCGCGGAGAATTGGCGCGCCGAGAGCGGGCCGCCGTAGCGGCAGGCGCGGTCGGTGGCGGCATAGAGGTAGGACGTGTTCTTGCAGGCCAGGGTGATGAAATAGCCGCTCTCTATAGCCTTGGTGTAGACCTCGCCGGGGCGGGGAAGGCCCAGGGAGCCGTCGGTGAAGGTCTTGGGCTCGAACTTGGAGACCGTGACCAGGGCGGCGTCCACCTTGAGTCGCTGGGTGAGGTCGGCCTGGCAGCGGCCGGCGGCGGCGGTGGTGTATTTGGCCGCGTCAGCCGGTTTGGGGGTACGAATGGTCGGCTCGGGCTCGGAAGTGGCGAGGATTACGCGGTCCTTCATATTGGTGTGGTACTCATAGCGGCGGCCATCGTGGCCGAGGAAGACTTTGTAGCCGAGGGTGATGACCGGGAGGTAGCCCATGTCCTTGCGGGGGACGCCGAGGGAGGAGTCGGGCCACTCGGTGAGTTCGAAGCTGAGGACTTCGATGGCTTCGGGGTTAACGTTCAAGACGTTAGCGAGGCGCTCGACGGCCTTTTGCACGGGAGCGGGGCGGTCGGCGGCGTGGGCCGCGGTGAGGATGAGTCCCATCAATACTACAATCATGCCAATCGTAAGCTTGCGCATTGTCCAGACCTCCATGTTGCTGCTGATGGCTTAGTGTCGCGGTGCGGGGTTCTTCTTCCCGAGTATTTTGTGGTGAATGGCAGAATCGAGAGGGCGGGTTGGTTGACGCTGCCCGCCGGGCTGGAAGCCCGGCTCTGTTGGCGAAATCTCGCGGCAGGGATGCCGCTCGTACGACGGGAGGCCGCCGCTGGGACCCAAGGAGGACCGGTGGGGCTGGGAGCGGAAATGGTGTTCTGAAGGAGTTGACCATTTTGGATAAATCGCTCATTGGTAGGCCGCTTGAGGCCGTGGATACCCCGTCACTAATTGTAGACTATACCATTCTAGCAGCAAATCTGCGCAATCTACAAGAGTCTTCGGACCGGGCGGGGATACAGGTGCGGCCACATATCAAGGCCCACAAGACGCCCGAGATCGCGTTGATGCAGATGCGCCTGGGGGCGGTGGGGGTGACGGCGGCCAAGATCGGCGAGGCCGAGGTCATGGCGACCGCCGGGATTCCCGATATCTTCATTGCCAACTGCCTGATCGGCGAGATCAAGATGCGGCGGCTGGTGGCGCTCGCGCGGCGGGTGCCGAAGCTGTCGGTGGCCGTGGAGAGCATGGAGGGGGCGCGGCAGCTTTCCGAGGCGTTCGCGGCGGCGGGGATGACGCTCGAGGTCATGCTGGAGATAGACAACGGGGCGCGGCGGTGTGGGGTGCTGCCGGAGAAGGCGGTGGAGTTCGCGCAGCAGGTGAGCGCGCTGCCGGGGCTGCATATCGTGGGGATCATGGCCTATGCGGCCGGGGCGTATGCTTGCCGCACTGAGGAGGACCGGAAGGCGTTTTGCGCCGAGGAGGGGCGGTCGCTGGCAGCCATTGCGAGCGAATTGAGTGCGGCGGGGTTTGAGATGCGGCGGATCAGCGGGGGTTGCACGCCAACGGCGGGGCGGCATGAGCGCGGGTGCGGGCTGACTGAGGTGCGGTCGGGCACGTATTGTCTGAACGACTACAATCAGATAGACTTGGGATCGTGCACGCGCGAGCAGGTGGCGGCGACGGTGCTGGCGACGGTGGTCAGCCGGCCGTGCGCGGACCGGATTCTCATGGACGCGGGGACCAAGGCGCTCGACCAGCAGGTCAGCCAGACGACGCAGGGCTATGGGTGGCTGCTGGAGCCGCCGGGGGCGAATGTGGTGAAGATCAACGACGAGCACGGGTACCTGGAGGCGACGGCGGGGGATCTGAGGATTGGGGACAAGGTGAGGGTGATCCCGCCGCGGATCTGCACGTGCTTGAACTTGTACGATGAGATGGTTGTTGTAGAGGATGGGGTAGTTGTGGATGTGTGGGAAATCGCGGCGCGGGGGAAGAATCAGTAGCGGGCAACGCTGGCCGTGTCATGCTGAGTAGAACCACGCGATCATCTACGACCAGCCGTCGTGCCGAACGCCCCAATTGCGCTCTGGTGAGCGCTCCTACAGGCAGCCGGGGTGCCTGGAGCGCGACCGGAGGTGTGCCTCCCGTGTGTCCAGAGGTGGCTGGGCGAACTGGCTCTTGGGCGGGGGCGTCACAATCCTTGGGGAGGATCGCTGCGCTGCAGGGGGCTCGTGGCCGCTTTGATGGCGGACTGTGAAGAGACCTGGAGACAGAAGGAATATGCCGAACGAACGTGGCGTTACTGATAACCTGGACCTGCTCTTACCCATACTGCCGCCGCGGGTGCAGGATAAGCTGGCCGCACACCCGCAGCTACATGACCTCGTGGAGGTCGTCATAGACCTGGGGCGGCCCATCGAGGCGCGGTTCAGCGAGGGCTATGAGTTCCTGAGCGAGGGCGCGGCGACGATTGAGGACATTGAGTACGTGGTGTCGCGGATCGGGCAGTTTGATCGCGACAACCGCGCGGGGATTGAACGGACGCTGCACCGCATTTCGGCCATGCGCAACCGGCTCGGAGATGTGGTGGGGCTGACGTGCCGGGTGGGGCGCGCCATCTATGGCACCATTGACATCATCAACGACGTGATCGAGACCGGGGTCAATATCCTGCTGCTGGGGCGACCGGGCGTGGGGAAGACGACGAAGCTGCGCGAGATGGCGCGGGTTTTGGCGGAGGACTTCGGCAAGCGCGTGATCGTGGTGGACACCAATAACGAAATCGCGGGGGATGGCGACATTCCCCATCCCGCCATCGGACGCGCGCGGCGGATGCAGGTTCCCAATACCGAAGAGCAGCATGATGTGATGATCGAGGCTGTGGAGAACCACATGCCGGAGGTCATCGTGATTGATGAGATCGGGACGGCGGACGATGCCTTTGCGGCGCGGACGATTGCCGAGCGGGGCGTGCAGCTCATCGGGACCGCGCATGGCAACAACCTCGACAACCTGATGTCCAACCCGACGCTGGCAGACCTGGTGGGGGGCATCCAGGCTGTGACGCTCAGCGATGAGGAAGCGCGCAAGCGCGGGACGCAGAAGACGGTTTTGGAGCGCAAGGCGCCACCGACCTTTGATACGATCATCGAGATGCGCGATCTGGACATTCTGGGCATTCACCATGACGTGGCCGAGACGGTGGATGCGCTGCTTCTGGGACGGCGGGTGCAGTCGGAGGTGCGGGAGCGGCGCGAGGATGGCGGGTATGATGTGGTGCAGGAGGAGTTCGTCCAGACGGTGCAGGAGCCGTCGGCGACGGATGAGTTTGAGCGCCTGCAGAAAGAGATCTCCGGACGGCGGCCGCAGCGGTCGGTGTCGCGGCTGTACATCCGCGGGGTGACGCGGCGGAAGGTGGAGAAGGCCCTGCAGGAGTTGCGAGTTCCGGCGACCCTTGTGAAGGACCCCGGCAGCGCGGACGCGATTTTGGCGCTGCAAGAGGATGCGCGGGAGATGCGGGTGGAGGGGGCGCCGGGCATTCCGGTGGAGATTACGCGGAGCAATACCTATACGCAGATCCTCGAAGGGCTGCGGAAGCTGTTCACGACCGCAGACACGGCACGGGAGGAGTTCGCCATCCGGGAGGCCGAAGAGGGCCTGCGGAGGGTTCAGGATGCGAATGTCTCGGTGGAACTCATGCCACAGAATTCGTACATTCGGCGGCTGCAGCATGAGATTGTGGGGCGCCACAACCTGCGCTCGACGAGCGTGGGCAAGGAGCCGCGGCGGCGGGTTATGATTCTGCCGGCGTGAGGACGGGGGGTAGGTGGGGCGCGTTGTCAGGGCTCTTTACAGGATGGACATGATAAAGGCAAGGATGATCAGGATGGGGAGAAGCAGAGAGTCCATCAGGGTCATATCCTGAGCATCCTTGTCGTCATCCTGTGCATCCTGTCAGGCTCCCTGCTCGGAGGACCTCGGCGTACTCATGGCGAAATGCCCCGCTATGAGCCAAATCACCAATCGTTTCATTGTCTTTGACGGCGTTGAGGGTTGCGGGAAGAGCACGCAGGCGCGGCTTTTGGCCGAGGCGCTGGAGCGGGCGGGCGAGCGGGTGGTGCTGACGCTCGAGCCCGGTGGGACGCCTGTGGGACAGGCTATCCGGCAGTGTTTGCTTAACCCGGCCTTCCCCGAGATGCATGAGCTTACGGAGGCCTTCCTGTTCTGCGCGGACCGGGCCCAGCATGTGCTGGAGGTCGTGGAGCCGGCGCTGGAACGGGGACAAATCGTCGTCAGTGACCGCTATGCCTCTTCGACGATGGTCTACCAGGGATACGCGGGGGGGCTGGGGCCGGACGCAGTGGAGACGCTGAACGGGCTGGCGACCGGGGGATTGAAGCCCGACCTGTTGATCGTTCTGGACCTGGACCCGCTGGAGGGCATGCGGCGTAAGCGGGGGGATGTGGCGGACCGGATCGAGCAGAAGTCGGAGGAGTATCACCAGCGCGTGCGAGAGGGGTTTGTGACGTACGCGGAGGCGCTGGGGGAGCGGGCGGTGGTGCTGGAGGCGGACCGGCCGGCTGAGGTGGTGGCGGCGGAGGTGTTGAGGTTGGTGGAGAGGTAGGAGGAGGGGTGTAGAGGCGCCGAGGGCCGCCCGGGGTTGAAACCCCGGGCTGGCGTGTTGAGCGTCCCTCCGGGACGCGAAAAGGCAGTAAGACAGGTAACATGTTCAAAGACATTATCGGACATCAGGCTCCGCTGCGGGCGTTGCGGCGGGCTATTCATAGCGGACGTATCCCCAATGCCTATCTCTTCGTGGGCCCGCCCAAGGTCGGCAAGACTACGGCGGCGCTGCAGTTCGCCAAGGCGCTGAACTGCGAGAGGAATGGTCTCGCTCAGGGGAGCGCTCCTACCGCGGAGGAGATCGACTGCTGCGACGAGTGTGACACCTGCCGCAAGTTCGATCAGTTCAACCATGCCGACCTCATGGTGCTGTTGCCCCGTACCAGCGATACGAAGAAGAAGGGCGACGGGGACGAGGAGGCGGCACCGGCGGCGGAGGAAGAGAAGCCGCTGGACATTGAAGGGACGATGATCACCACCGGGCAGGTGGAGCGGTTGGTGGAGCATTCCGCGCTCAAGCCCAGCCGGGCGCGGTATAAGGTTTACATTATCACTGCGGCGGAGACGATGAACCCCTCGGCGGCCAACAGGCTGCTCAAGACGCTGGAGGAGCCGCCGCCGCAGACTTTGCTGATCCTCACGGCCAGCAATCTCGGCGCGCTCTTGCCCACGATCATATCCCGCTGCCAGACCCTCAACTTCCGGCCGACTACGACGCAGGAACTTGAGCAGCGGCTGCTGGAGCGCTTTCCAGGCGCCGATCCGGCGCAGGTGCATACGCTGGCCTCACTGTCCGGCGGGCGGCCGGGGTGGGCGATCAGCATGCTGCAATGCCCCGATATCTTTGAGTTGCGGACGCGCTTGCTGGACCAGTGCGTCCAGCTTCCGGGGATGCCGATGGTGCGGTGTCTGGCGCTGGGAGAGATACTGGTCGAGGCGGCGGAGGCGTGGTGGCTGGCGACCAATGACCCCGAGGTCGGCGAGAAGGCGCTGAAGTCGTATCGTGACCGGGTATTGCGGACGCGGATGAATGAGGTGCTGGACCTGTTTACTTCGTGGTTCCGGGACCTGATGGTGACGATTGGGGACCCGAACAGCCCGCTGATCGTGAATGCGGACCGGCGAGAGGATCTGCAGCGGATCGCGCCGATGTACACGCTGCAGGCTTGCCAGCGGGTGTGCGGGTATCTGGAAGAGATGAAGCGGCAACTGCGGCAGAATGCGAATCTGCGGCTGGCCGCCGAAATGGCGGCGCTGAGGATGCTCAGCGCCGCCCCAACAGGTGAAGCGAAATGAAGACTCTCCTGCTGACCACGTTGCTTGTAATGCTTGCTGTCGCAGTTAGCTGTGCCGATACGGGAGGCGCTCCGATGTTCGTGAAGGCTGTTGAGACCGACCCAGACAGTGGCGCGCAGGTGTTTCTGATTGGCGGGGATGAGCGGCCTGCCGACGATATCTACGGCGAGCAGCCCTATGCGGATGCTACCAGCCGGAAGATCGCCATTCGGTACTACCGCAAGGATGACAAGCCGGGCGGCCTGAGCATCGTGGACCTGTATGATGGGTCGCGGAGCGAGGTGCTGGTCGGGAAGGCGCCGTTCCCGGCGTTTCATGCCTGGGGCGAGTACATGTACTTCAACCAGACCGTGGACGGCAAGTACATGCTGCGGCGGGTGAACTACCTGACCGGCAAGCAGGAGGACGTGGCGCCGCTGCCAGCCGAGAAGGGCAGCTACAGCTATGGGACGGTATCGCCGGATCACCGGTACTATGCGGTGAGCATTGTCGAGAAGGCGGGGGAGCCGTCGAAGGTGCATGTGCTGGACATCAAGACCGGCCAATGGAGCCTGCTGCTGGACAAGCCGGGGTATCACGCCAAGCATGAGCAGTTTTCGCGCGACGGGCGCAACAGGGTGCTGATCCAGCTTAACCAGATGCCGGATGTGAGGATGGTGCTGCTGAGCGAACTGGAGATCGGCGTGGGCGAGAAGCAGTTCCCGGCCGACCAGCCGCACACGCCACGGCCGACGGGGCATGAGGCATGGATCGGCGACACGGACCGCATTTTCTACTCGACCGGCAAGGGCGGCGAGGGCAGCAACATCTGGACTTGCGCGGTTGGGGACAAGACGTCGGTGCAGGCGTACTCGGGTCCGCTGCGGTTCGGGCACATCAGCGTGTCGGCGGATGCGAAGTACTGGATCTGCGATACGGGCGAGGATGGCATCCCCATCTACGTCGGCAGCTTTGCGACCGGGAAGTGCAAGCGGTTGTGCCTGACCAAGACCGAGTATGACGGCCAGCAGTGGTCGCATGCGCACCCGTACATGACCGCCGACAACAAGTGGGTGATCTTCTCGGCGCGGCGCGATGGCCACCCGCAGGTGTATGGGGCGAAGGTGGCGGAGGGGTGGCTGGCGGGGCTGGAGTAGGGGTAGGCGCTTTTGCGGCGAGTTGTGGGTCGGAGATAACGACGTGGGCCGGCTAAAGCTCGGCCCCTCCGAACGGCGGCGAGGATAGCGGCGGGCCGGATGGGCGGTGAGGCTGCGCATTCGGCCCCTCCATGGTACGTTCACATACAGCCAGAGGTGCCAGGCCATGCGCACGTTCGGGCTCACCCTCACTCTGACTCTGCTGGTCGCCTCGGCTGCGTCTGCAGCGGGGGTGCCCCTGATTCTGTATGTGGCGCCGTCGGGCAGTGACGGGTGGTCTGGGCGGCTGGCGGCGCCTAATGCAGCCAGGACCGATGGGCCGCTGGCTTCCGTTGCCGGCGCTCGTGACGTGCTTCGCAAGGCCAGGCCGGCCACCCCGGTGGAAGTGCGTCTGCGCGGCGGACGGTATGAGGTCTCATCCCCTGTTGTTTTTGAGCCCCAAGACTCCGGTACGGCCGATTGCCCCATCTCTTACGTCGCTTACCCCGGTGAGAAGCCGCTCCTGAGCGGCGGAGTGCGCGTGACCGGGTTCAAACCCTATCGTGGCAAGGTTGTGTGCGCCGATCTGCCCCAGGCGAAGGACGGCGGCTGGGTCTTCCGTTCGCTGTTTGTGGACGGGGAGCGGGCGATTCGGGCGCGGTATCCGAACTATGACCCTTCCGATCCCTATCGGAAGGGGTTCCTGTATGTGCGGCCTGACTGCTTTGGGGAGGCCGTGGGGGCGGCGCATAATGCGGGGGACTGGCTACAGTGGCAGGCGGAGATTCCGGCGGCAGGGCAGTATGCGGTGTGGGCGCTCTATGGGCACGGGATGAAGCAGCTTAACCGCGACGATATGGCGGGGCAGACCAGTCTGGCTGTGGATGGCGGGGAGAAGACCGTGCTGCAGAACCTGCCAGATACCGGGGGCTGGCGGGACTTCAAGTGGGCCAAGACCGCAGAAATGGCGCTGCCGGCCGGGAAGCACACGCTGCGGTGGTCCAACGACAAGGGCGGGGGGATCAACTTCGATGCCTTTGTGCTGACCGACGACCCGGCCTGGACGCCAAGCTCGTGGCGACTGCCCGCTGTCGCCGCTGGGAAGCATCTGGTCATCATCCAGGCGGAGGAGTACACGGCGTCGCAGGGGCTGCAGATCGTGAAGTGCGGGGGGCTGAGCAGCAGCAGCAAGACAGTATTTCCGTTTGCGGCCGGGACGATGAAGGCTTCCTGGGCGGCGGAGCCTGACGCGGAGGTGCATGTTTGGCCCTCGTCGCCGAACTCCTGCCGGGCTTTCAACGAGATTGTGAAGCTTGATAGGGTTGATACCGAGCAGGGCACGGCTACCGTTAGCGGCAAGCAGGCCGCGACGGAGATTTGCAGCGGGGATCGATACTTAGTGGAGAATGTGCTGGAGGAGCTGGATTCGCCGGGGGAGTGGTATCTGGATACGCGGGCGGGGAAGCTGTACCTGTGGCCGAAGAAGCCGCTGACGGCAGCGTCGCAGGTCGTGGCGCCGCAGGCCACACAGTTCTTTGTCTTCAAGGGCGAGCAGGGCAAGCCTGTGCATCACCTGCGGCTGTCGGGGCTGACGCTGCAGGAGAGCGACTTCACCAACGACGACGGGTTTGTGATGTATGGCCATAGCCTTGACGGCGTGATTACGCTGCAGAACGCCGATGACATTGCGGTGGAGGATTGCACGCTGCGCAATATCGGCAAGGCAGGGATATATGCCTCGTTCGGCAGCAATAATCGCTTCGTGGGCAATGAGATAAGCTATTGCGCGGCGGGGGGCATCACTGCCAGCAATTCGCCTGCCGACATGGTCATCTCTGACAACCACATCCACCACCTCGGGTGGGTGTACAAGCACGTGGCCGGGATCTCGACTGGCGATCAGGTTCATGGGGCGCTGATTGCGCACAATCATATCCATGACACGAGCCGGTGGGGCATCAGCGTCGGGCATACCACGAGCACGAAGAACGTCGTGGAGTACAACCACCTGCACCATCTGAACAACGAGACGTATGACACGGGCGGGCTGGAGGTTACCCAGCAGTCGCGGGATCACCGGAGCGGGAGTATCTTCCGGTATAACCTCATCCATGACACGGGCGGGTACTCGTCCATGATGGGGAAAGACCTGTGGAATTCCTGGGGAATATACCTGGATAGCTTCGCCGGGGGATTCACTGTCTATGGCAATGTGGTGTACAGAGCGCAGGATGGGGGGCTTATGGTGCAGGGGGGCAAGGACAACAGAGTTTTCAACAACGTGTTTGTGGACAACGGGCCGCGGCGACAGATTCTGATCGCGAACTTCATGAACAACTCGACCGGAACCGAGTTCACGCGCAACATTGTTTCGTACAGCGACCCCAAGTCCATGCTGATCTACGGCGGGCGGCAGTTCAAGGATTCGGTCGCACGCTGGGATGACAATGTGTACTATCTGAGCGGAGGCGGGGACATACGGTGCTATGTGCCAGGCGATGAGCCATACGCGGAGTGGTTCCGGCCGCTGGACTTCTGGCGCAAGCTGGGGTTTGACAAGAACTCCGTGGTCGCGGACCCGCAGTTTGTGGACCCCGCGAAGGACGACTTTCGGCTGAAGCCGACTTCCCCGGCGCTCAAGCTGGGGTTTGAGAAGATTGACTTGTCCACGGTTGGGCCTCGGAAGAGGCGCTAAGGCTTTGTTGACGGGTCGCGCGGCGGACGGTCGCGCGGCGGACGGTCGCGCTCGGGGGAGCGCTCCTACCTGTTCTTAGAAGGTGAATGAGATGCATTGGTATATGACGATTGTGTTGAGTCTGGCGCTGGCTACGGCGGCGCTGGCTGCTCCGGCGGTTACTGATCTGCAGGCGCAGTATCGCAATGGGCAGGTGTTCCTGACCTGGAACGAGACGCCGGGGCTGGAGGGGACGCTGGTGGTGCGGATGTCGCTGGAGCCGATTACGGCGGCGAACGTGGCGCAGGCTGCGGTTGTGGCTGAGGGGCTGAACCCCAGGTCGGCGGACGACTGGTGGCTGAATCCCGAGACCTATGGCAACCCGCTGGAGAAGGGCAAGGTTCGGCCGCCGCGGGAGGGGTTCCTGATCGCCGCCGGTGGGCAGAAGCTGAACCCGGATTCGGGGCTGCATGTGCATACTGTGGGGACGGACGAGGTTGGCTCGTACTACTATGCCGTCACCACCCGCGATGCGGCGGGGGTTGATGACCTCGACGTGACGCCGGGAACCAATGCGCTGGCCCAGCCGGTCGCGCAGAAGGTGGAGGCTGTCGAGCCGATCTGGCAGAAGACGGAGGCGCCGCTGGACCCGGCGACGACCAAGGGGATGCCGATGCACCTGATCCTGCATGCCAAGACCGGCATCGGCGGGATGGAGTTCCTGGCGTTTGGGGACAAGTCGCTGGGCTGGCGGGAGGGGCTGCCGTTCAAGTTCGGGGTGCGCATCAGCGGCGACGCCGTGATCGTCACTCCGACCGACCGGACGTGGATCGGGCGAATGTTCCCTGAGGGCAGGGACGGGTGCCAGAAGCTGACGCCGGCGATTCATAGCTTCTGGTATGGCTACAACAGCAATATCAACAAGCCGGAGAAGATGGCCGAAGGCGTAGCGACCAACTACACCGAGCGCCGGGTGCTGTGGATCATGGACTGGGTCCAGAAGACCTTCCAGACGGACCCCAACCGCATCTACGCCAGCGGCAGCAGCATGGGGGGTTGCGGCATGATGGCGGTGGCCTTCCGGCATCCGGAGCGCTTTGCGGCGATCTATGCGCATGTGCCGATTGTGGCCTATGACAAGGGCGTGGGCGGGGACAGCCTGATGCGGATCGTTGCGGAGTGCGGGGACGTGGACAAGCCCTGCAGCGAGGGCATGACGGTCAGAGAGCGGCTTGATGCCACGAAATTCGCCCGGGAGCACAAGGGCGACCTGCCGTTTCTGCTGATCGCCAACGGGCGGAAAGACATGTCCATCCCGTGGTGGAAGAACCCGGACTTTTACCGGGCCATGCGGGACAACCGGCATGGGTTTGTCGCGGCGTGGAACGAGGGCGACCACGGCGGGTGCGGGGGGGCGCTGCCCGAAGACATCAAGCGGATGACCAACTTGCGCAGTTTCTACAACATCGCGCTGAACAAGAGCTACCTGGCCTTCAGCAACTCGAGCCTGGACGATGATCCGGGCAACGGGGACGCGGCTAACGGTACACCGGTCGGGTATATGAACCGCGGATTGTGGTGGGAGGAGCCGGTGGATGAGGCGGGGCGGTATGAGGTGGTCGTGAAGTGGACGCTGGAGGCGGAGAAGCTGCCGGTGACGGTGGATGTGACGCCGCGGCGGCTGCAGGCTTTCAGGCTCAAGCCGGGCGAGACGGTGACGGCGCGCAATATCGCGGTGGGTACGGGCGCGGAGGTGCAGAAAGAGACGCTGAAGGTGGATGAGGACGGGCTTCTGACGTTCAAGGGCTTCAAAGTGACGGCGCCGGAGGGGAACCGGCTGGTGCTGTCGCGGTAGGGATCGGGGGCATCGGAAGGCGGGGGCAGGTGGTCAACATGGGGACGGAGCCTTCGCGCCGACGATCAGCTCGTGAGTTCCACTGAAGTGCACATCGGCGCGAAGGCTCCGTCCCCATGTTGGGCGATACGGTGTAGAGACGGGAACGGGTACGGCGGGAACGTCGGGAACTCGGGAACAGAGGCCGAAGCAGTCAGCAGGCCCTCTGAATGGGCTTCTGTAGCCGTTTTGGGGTGCTGAAAGGCCCTCGATTGGGGAAGGGGAGGTTCTTCCTAAACTGCCTCCTGACTTGACTCGTCAGCCTCCCTACAATAGACTATTGGGCGTATTCGACCCACGCGCGAGTAGGGGCGGTGACTTGGCGCGCCTGGCAGGAGTGGTCGTATTTGTCTAATGAAATCGTCGTCTCCGCTCCAGGCCGTATCTGCCTGTTCGGAGAGCACCAGGACTTTCTGGGGCTGTCGGTCATCGCTTGCCCCATTGATCTTAACATAACCTTGCGTTGCCGCCCCAGAGGCGATAACACGTTCGAAGTCAGCTTCCCCGATCTGTCCGCCCGGGACACGATTTGTGGAGAGACCGAGGCGGAGTATCGCCACAACCGCGACTACGTGCGCTCGGCCACCAATGTGCTCCGGCGAGCCGGCCTGCACATCAAGCAGGGCTATGACTGCACCGTCCGGGGGACCATCCCCATCAACGCCGGCACCTCCAGTTCCTCCGCGCTCGTGGTCGCCTGGACCGCGTTCCTGCTCGCTACCCAGAATGGGAACCTGCCCCACACCGTTGAGGACATCGCCCGCTTTGCCCATGAGGCCGAAGTGGTCGAGTTCGATGAGCCCGGCGGCATGATGGACCACTACACGTCGGCCCTGGGCGGTCTGCTGCACATTGACTGCCGCGAGCCCATCACCGTCAGCCGTCTCGCGGCCGAGTTGGACGGGTTTGTACTGGGCGATACGGGCGTGCCCAAGAATACTACAGGCGTCCTGCGGGCTTCCCGTGACGACACGTGGGCCGGGATTGCCATTTTGCGAGAGCGAATCCCGGACTTCGACCTGCGCAAGACCTCGCTCGCGCAGGCCGAGGAGTTCTTCCCCCTCATGCCGCCGAACGTCCGGCGTCGGGTGCGGGCGAATTTCATCAACCGGGATATCTGCCAGGAAGCCAGGGAACTGCTCTCGCACAAGGCAGACCTCGATACCGTGAAGCTTGGCGGGCTGCTCTACGAGCACCAGGTACAGCTTCGCGATGGCATCGGCGTCTCGCACGAGCGGCTGGATGATCTGATCGAGGCCAGCATGGAAGCGGGGGCGCTGGGCGGGAAACTCAACGGCTCCGGCTGCGGCGGGTGCATGTTCGCATATGCGCCGGGGCGGCAGCAGGAAGTCAAGGAAGCCATCGACCGTGCGGGCGGCAAGGGCCACATCATTTCCGTGAGCGACGGGGTGAAGGTTGAGCAAGAGGTCCTGGCGCAGAACTGAGCAAGACGTTAATGAAACCAATCAGCGTGCTAAGCGACTAAAGTTAAGGCTTTAGTCGTTTGCGTTTGTGGTGGAGGGAGGCCCGAGGGGTGTTTCGGGCGTTCATAGAGAGTAAGTGGCGGGCAGGTGGGCTTGCTGTA
>JBDKRC010000048.1:0-14114 GCA_039683575.1 Armatimonadia bacterium
CTGCAGCGTCTGTAAATACCTCACCCTCTGCCGGGGCGGCTGTCAGAAGCACCGGTGCTTCCCGGTCGGGTGCGCCCAGGCCCCGTCGTACCTCTGCGCGGGCTACCGCCTGTTTTTTGAGCACTCCCTGCAAAAACTGCAGCAGCTTAAAGAATCTTCACAGCCCTGAGAAGGTATAGGCAGGTCTTTGGTGAATACTTGCCGTCTTGCTGTGCTTCCCTGGTCCGGGGGATGATGTGGGAGAGGTCTATGATGGGCTCTGGCAGTGCTCTGGACATTGATTGTAGGGGCGGGGACCACACCTGCCACTTCTACCGCTCCGATGACGAGAGGTATGAGGTGCTGCTCGGGTATGTGCTGGCGGGCCTGCAGCGCCACGAGCAGGTTGTGTGCCTGCTGGGCGAGGCGGCTCACCAACAGCTCCTGCAGTGCCTCGACGATAACGGATACCCCGCGCAGTCGTACCTCGCCTCGCAGCAGCTTCTAATTCTCGAAGATGCGGCTACCTATACCCCGGACGGTCAGTTCGTTCCCGACCGGATGCTCTCAGCGCTACACCGGCTAGCCGACGCCGCCGTGGCCGCCAGCTTCGATGGCGTGCGCGCTGTCGGCGATGTTTCCTGGCTCGCAGACGGAGTGCCAGGTGCCGAAGCTTTCGGTGCCTACGAAGCAGAGGTAACAAGGCTGCTTCGGCACGACTCCCGCTTCACCTGTCTGTGCCAGCTCAATCAGGAACGCGTGCCCCCCGCCCTTCAGCAGGAAATCCTGCTGACCCACCCGCTGGTCATCAGCAACTCACATCTCGTTCGCAATCCTTTCCATGTTGATCCTGAGACCTTCCTCAGCCCCGAGCGCGAGGGCGCCATTGTCAACTCCTGGCTCCAGAACCTCGAGGCCTGTCAGAAGGCCGAAGAAGACCTGCGAGCCTCCGAGCAGTGGTCCCGCCCGGCGGCTGCCCCACCCGCCTGCAGCGGCAGCACATGCCAGCGCCTTCGCGGCCCCAACCGCCGCGACCGCGCGCCGCAAAAATGCGCGCAGCTGGACACGTCGGTCGCGCGTCAGCAGCCCATCCTACAGGCCGTCTTTGACAGCGCCGGCCTCGGCATTGCCCTCGGCGACGAACACTCCACGATCCAGCGCGCCAATCCTGCCTTCGCTCGCATGCTGGGCTACGAGGCCGAAGAACTCATTGGCTTGGGGGCCGAAGACTTCACCCACCCCGATGATCTGCAGGCCGACATGGAACTGCTGGCAGAACTGCGGGAGGGTAAGCGTCAGGACTTTGCCCTGGAGAAACGCTTCATCCACAGGGACGGCACGGTCGTTTGGGGTCACCTCACGGTCACTGAGGTCCAACTGGGAGAGGCCGGGGAACGGTACATGCTGGCGCTGATAGAGGACATCAGCGAGGCCAAAGCCACCGCCGCTGAACTCGCCTCCCTCGCCGATGAGACCAGGCGTCGTGCCGATGAACTCGAAACGGTGGTCAACTCCATTGCCGATGGTGTCGCCATGTATGACGCCGAAGGCAGGATAACCCGTCTCAACGCGGCCGGTCGCCGTCTGATGGAATACACCGAGGCCGACCTGGCACTACCCCTCTCCGAACGAGCCAGCATCCTTCCCCCCCTGCGCGAGGACGGCACAGAGTACGCCCCGGACGAAGTCCCCAC
Source organism: Armatimonadia bacterium (assembly GCA_039683575.1). Lineage (GTDB taxonomy): Bacteria > Armatimonadota > Zipacnadia > Zipacnadales > UBA11051 > JAJFUB01. The sequence continues at coordinate 1,674 of JBDKRC010000048.1, forward strand.
CGCTCGCAGTCTCAGGGGCGAGACCGTCTCTCACGAGACCATGTGCCTGCGCTGGGCCGATGGCTCGCATACCTGGGTCCGTGCCAGTTGCATGCCGGTGCGCGATGCCGAGGGCAACATCACTGGCGTAGTCAGTTCCTTCCATGACCTGACTGCGCTTCGCGAGCATCAGGGGCTGACTGAGCGCCTCTTGCAGGAGGTGGAAGAGCAGCGCGCCAGGGTCCAGCAGCACGCTGACGAGCTCGACACGATAGTCTCTTCCATCGCCGATGCCGTCTCCGTCTGCGATGCCAAGGGCAACCTGATCAGGACCAACGACACCGCGCGACGCCTGCTCCGCTATGGCCAGGCGTCCGACTACCGGATACGCACCAGTCGCTGCGACTACTACCGCCCCGATGGCTCCCTCTTCACCTTTGGCGAACTGCCCCTTACCAGGAGCCTCGGCGGCGACACCGTCATTGGCGAAACCGTCCGGATGGCCTGGCCGGATGGCACCTCAACCTGGGTTAGCAGCACTTCCGCACCCTTGCTCGATGCCGCCGGTACCGTCACCGGCGCCGTGCTCACCAATACCGAGATCACGCGTCTCCGCGAAGCACAAGAGCAGGTCCAGCAGGAACGCGAGAGGTTCCTCTCCTTGCTGGGCATGCTGCCAGGCTATGTGGCCGTACTCTCACCCGGACACTACTTCACCTACGTCAACCAGCGGTTTGTGGACCTTTTCGGCGATCCCGCGGACCAGAAGTGCTATCACGCGCTATTTGGTCGCAACGAGCCCTGCGAAGTCTGCCGCTCCTTTGAGCCTCTGCAGACCGGCAAGCCGGTGATCTGGGAATGGAATGCTCCGTCCGGGCAGATTTTTGAGGTCTACGACCATCCCTTCACTGACCTCGACGGTTCGCCGCTGGTGCTGGAATTCGGGATGGACATCACCGAGCGCAAACGGGACCAGGAGGAAGTGCGCCGCCATCGGGATCATCTGGAGGATCTGGTCGCACACCGGACGCAGGAGTTGGTGGAGCATCAGGACCGGCTTCGCCTCGTCGCCTCCCAACTCGCGCTTGCTGAGGAGAAAGAGCGCAAGCGCATCGCCACTGCGATCCACGACGACCTCAGCCAGACACTCGCCTTTGCCAAGCTCCGCCTCAGCGTCATCCGCCACAGTGGAGACCCGGCGACCATGCAAAAGGACCTGGCGCTGCTGGAGGAACTGCTCGGCGAGGCTATCGCCTCGAGCCGGCGCCTCATGTTCGAGCTCAGTCCGCCGATCCTTTACGAAATGGGGTTGGCAACGGCCATTGAGTGGCTTGCCCGGCGCGTCGCCGAGGTTCACTCCATCGAAGTCGAGGTTTCGCTGTCCTCGCGCGACCTCGCCTTCTCCCAGGAGTGGCAGGTTACGATATTTCAGGCTGTCCGCGAATTGCTCAATAATGCCGCCAAGCATGCGCAGGCGAGCAAGGTCCGCATCTTCTCGTCACGCAGCAGCGATTGCGTTGAGGTCACTGTTGAAGACGATGGCTGCGGTTTCAACGCCCAGGCCATCCACGTGACCGACAGTAGCGGGTTTGGGCTCTTCAACCTTCACGAGCGCCTGACCCACATGGGCGGGGACCTAAGGCTGGTCAGTGACCTTGGGACCGGTACTGCCGTCACGCTGACGGCCCCGCTGCCTAAATAAGGCATTTCGCAGGGCTGTCTCAGGGTTTGGATGATAGCATGGTACCTCGCCATAGCTTATCCTGTCCGTAAGTATTGCTCTGGATTAGAGGGTCAGCCGCAGGCCATGTGGGAGTGGCCTGACAAGTAGACCTCCGGCTGCCATACCACCATTGTGGATCGCCGCATCAGGGGAAACTGACTATGGGAATTCGAATTGTCGTCGCTGATGATCACCAGATCATCCGACAAGGGTTGCGAATGCTCTTTGATTCCGAAGCGGACATGGAACTGGTGGGGGAGGCGGAAAACGGGGAACAGGCAGTGCAACTTGCGGCCGAACTATCGCCCGATATCGTGGTGATGGACATCGGCATGCCGGTCATGGACGGCTTTGCCGCTACTCGCCAACTACAGGCCGAGCAGCCGGACATTAAGGTCGTCGCCCTCTCCATGCATGACGATCGCGCCTTCCTTGAAGGCATGAAGGCCGCCGGGGCCGAGGGGTACGTACTCAAGGATGCGGCTTTCGAGGACCTGACCGCGGCGATCCGCAAGATCCTTGACGGCGGCACGTTCTTCCCGAACGGCGAATCGCAGAACTAGCTGCAAAGCCCCGTCGCCAATGACTTGCGCGCGACGCGGGGGGCGGTTCGTCCCCGAACCGAAACCGTCGCGGCCTCTATCCCGCCAATAGCCCCTCCATCCCCGCCGCTGCCCGCGCCGCGACCTCCGCCGCCGGCTTGGCCCACAGCTCCTCGCTGAACACCTCCACCGACAGCGCCCCATCGTACCCATTGTCACCAAGGTACCCCAGCGCCTCCCGCAACGGCAGCACGCCCTCTCCCGGTAGCACCCGGTGGCTATCATTCATCTGCAGGATGTCTCCAACAGGGACATCATTGATATGCACCAGCGCCACCTCGTCCCCCCGCGGCAGCTTGAAGTCCTCCACCACGGTCCCACCCCGGAAGCTGTGGAAGACGTCGATCAACAGCTTCGCATACGGGTGATCGGCCGCCCGCACCAGCCCTAACCCCGACTTGATGTCATGGTACTGCTCAAAACCCCCGATATACTCCAGCGCCATCACGACGCCATAGCGCTGCCCGATGTCAGCCACCGTCCGGAAATCCCGCGCCGCCCGCTCCGGATCGCCAACCCCCGGCGCCGCACAAGCGATGATGATGGGGCTTCCTGCCTCAGCCGCCAGAGCCGTCCGCTGCTCAACCTCCGCCAAAACCCGCTCCCGCTCCTCGCCTTCCGGCCACATCCACCCCCACAGAAAGCACATCTCCTCCACCCGTATCGGCTGAGCGGTGACCGCGTCCAGGTTCCCCGCCTTCTCCTTCAAAGCCGCCAGACTATCCTGCCAAAGCCCGACTCCCTCAAACCCCGCCTCGGCCGCGATCCTCATCCCCTCCACCGTATCGAATCCCCGCTGCAACGTAACCAGATTCAGTGCCTTGCGCATGTCTCGCCTCCTGTCCGCGTCGGGCTGTAGGGCGTGGGCTCGTACCGCGCCCTGCCGGGCGTAGCGACGTCTGCGTCGCGCTGTAGGGCGGGGGCTCGTACCCCGCCGTCTGCTCACCCGTTCCCGCCGTCCCCGTCATTCCGTTCACATCCCCCGCCCCTCTCCCTTCTCCCTCCGGCCTGCCACACCTGCCGCCGGGGCAGGTAACTCCGCCGCCCCTGTGGAACCATCCTCTTCGCCTGCCAATACAGTGAGGTCGCCAGCTAATGCCAAACATCGTCTGTCTCGGTGAAGCCCTTGTGGACATGCTCTCCACCGCCCCCGGGCTGAACCTCGTGCAAACTCCCGAATTCCACAAGGCCGCCGGTGGCGCGCCCACCAACGTCGCCGCCGCCTGTTCCATTCTCGGCGGCTCGGCGGGCCTGATCGCCCAGGTCGGCCAGGATTCCTTCGGCGAGTTCCTCCGCCAGACTCTCTGGGACGCTGGCGTTGACCTCACTCACTTCTCGGTGAACAAGGACTACGCCACCCAGCTCGCCTTCGTAGCCCGTGACGAGCGTGGTGTGCCCGACTTTGCCTTCCACGTCAAGAAGAGCGCCGACCAGATGCTCACCATTGACGAGTTCGAAGACGACTACATCGCCACCGCCGACATCTTCCACTTCGGCTCGATCACCCTCATCAACGAACCCGCGAAGGCGGCCACTCTGCATGCCCTCGAAGTAGCTCTCGACGAGGGCCTCCTGGTCAGTCTGGACCCCAACCTCCGCCCGCCGCTGTGGAAGTCCCTCGACCAGGCCTACGACGAGATCCACGGCGTCGTCGCCCGCTGCGACTTCCTCAAGGTCAGCGAGCAGGAGATGACCTTCCTGACCGGCCATGACGACCTCGAAATGGGCCTCCGCGCCCTGTACGAACTCGGTCCTGAACTTGTCGCTGTCACCCTCGGCCCGGCCGGCTGCGCCATCAACTCCGGCGGCATGCTCTTGCACCTGCCCGCCTTCCGCGTGCCTGTCCTCGACACCACCGGCTGCGGCGATGCCTTCGTGGCCGCGACTCTCGTCCAACTCTCCGAGGAAGAACGCGACATCGCCGACCTTGAAGCCGCTGACCTCGAGCAGATCTTCCGCTTCTCCAACGCCACAGCCGCCCTCGCCGCCACCGCCGAGGGAGCCATCCCCGCCATGCCAACCCGCGAAGAGGTCCTCGAGCTAATCGAACTTGGCGGCCTGAAGGAAGAAGCCGAGGAAGAAGAAGACGCCGAAGACCTCCCCTAGGTCGTAAGAGCGGCTTCGAGCCGGGCGGCAGGAAGCAGACAAGCCCTTACACTGATTCTGGGCCACGTTCGTAAGGAGACACACATGGACCTGTCCTCGTGGTTAGTGCTACTGCTGGTCGTCCTTCTCGCCGCCGGTGCGGCCGAGGCAGCCGAGCCCCTCGACCCCGCCCGCGTCAAGCAACTGGAAGCGATGCTCCCCGACCGGCCCATCGGCCTCGGCCAGCCCCTGACCGACCGCGCGGCCTGGAGCAAGCTGGCGCAGACCCCGGCTTACCAGACGCTGCTTAAGCGCGCCGAGGCGCTCCTGACGACTCCCCTCCCCGACCAGCCCGACGAACTCTTCCTCGACTTCTCCAAGACCGGCAACCGCGACCGCTGGCAAAACGTCGCCTTCGCCCGCCGCGGTCGCCTCGCCCCCCTCGTCCTCGCCGAGTGTGTTGAAAACAAGGGCCGTTTCCTCCCCGCCATCGAGCAACTCGTCGCCGCTCTCTGCGCCGAGCCCACCTGGGTCATGCCCGCCCACGATGCCCAACTCACCAACTTCAACGGCACTTCGGTAGACATAGACCTCGCCTCCTCGGCCCTCGCCTGGGACCTGGCCACCGCCGCCTGGCTGCTCGGCGACCGCCTCAGTGCCCCCTCCCGCGAGACCATCCGCGGCAATGTCCAGCGCCGCGTCCTCACCCCCTACCGCGACATGTTCAGCGGCGCCCGCCCGGTCAACTGGTGGATGCTAACCACCAGCAACTGGAACGCCGTCTGCCTCGCCGGCGTCACCGGCGCCGCTCTCGCCCAGATCCCTTCACGCGCCGAGCGCGCCGAATACGTCGCCGCTGCCGAACTGTATTCCCGCAACTTCCTCAAGGGCTTCACCCCCGACGGGTACTGCAGCGAGGGCGTCGGCTACTGGGACTACGGCTTCGGCCGCTATGTGCTCCTCGCCGAGACCCTCCGCCAGGCCACCTCCGGCAAGCTCGACCTGCTCCTGCTGCCCGAGGTCAAAGCCCCGGCCAGCTTTGGAGCCAATATCATGGTGGACGACACGGTCTGCCCGGCCTTCGCCGACTGCAGCGTCAAGGCCATGCCCGACCCCACCATCATGTACTTCGTCAACCGCCGCCTGCAGTTGGGTCTGCCCCGCTGGGACGATCTCAACCTCGCCTCCGCCACCGGCAGCCTCTCCGAAGCCATGATCCTCTCCTTCCCCAACGGAGCCTCCGAGACCAAACCCGCCCCAGCCGCCGCCTCTGGCCGCCCCCTGCGCAGTTGGTTCCCTGATGCCGGTATCCTCGTCGCCCGCCCCCGCGACGGCAGCCCCACGAGCCTCGCCGCGGCGATGAAGGGCGGCCACAACGCCGAGCATCACAACCACAACGATGTCGGCTCCTACACAGTCTTCCTCGGTGGCCGCACCCCACTCGTTGACCCCGGCGGCGAAGTCTACACGGCCCGCACCTTCAGCGCCCGCCGCTACGAAAGCAACCTGCTCAACTCCTTCGGCCATCCGGTCCCGCTCGTCGCCGGCAAGCAGCAATCCCCCGGCGCGAAATACCGCGCCACCGTCCTCGGCACCAGCTTCACCGACGCCTCCGACACCCTCAAGCTCGACCTCAAAGCCGCCTACGAGGTCCCGGAGCTAAAGACTCTGACCCGCACCTTCACCTACTCCCGCGGGGCCAACGCCTCCCTCACGGTGCAGGACGAGGTCGAATTCACCTCGCCGCAAGCCTTCGAGACGGCTCTCATAGTCCGCAGCGGCTACCGTCGCAATGACGATGGCAGCCTCTTCGTCTACGATGTGGACCAGGCGGTTCGCGTTGAGATCACCTGCACGGGTGGGGACTTCGAACTCATCGAGGAGCAGATCAAAGAGGACTCGGCCGTGAAGCCCTTGCGCGTCGCGATACGCCTCAAGCAGCCCGTCACAACCGCCAGCCTCAAAGCCACTATCACCCCCATCGCCCCGCCCACCTCGGGCAACCTCCTCGTCAACGGTGGCTTCGAGCAGGCCGCCTTCGGCTGGGAACTCCCGGCCAACGGCCAGGGCGAGATCTCCACGGAGCGGGCCTTCGAGGGCAAAGCGGCCCTGAAGATCACTGACGACCGCACCGACAACGGCTCGAACCTCACCTCCGGCCGTCTCCCCGCCACCGGCGAGAAGGACTACGTCCTCAAGGGCCAGGTCTTCCACGTCTCAGGCAGTGGCATCGGGATGTACATGAGGTTCTGTGACGCGGCGGGCAACTCTCTCAACCCCGCCGATGACAAGGGCAACATCGCCCCGGTGGGCAGCCTCAGCGGCCCGGCCAACCAATGGGCCGCCTTCACCTACCCCTTCCGCACACCGGCTGGCACAACCAACATGCGCCTGTGGATCCACAGCTTCAACGCGACAAAAGTGGAAGCCTACCTGGACAACCTCGAAATCTCAGCCGCCCAGTAATGCGGAAGGGCCGGCATCTGCCGGCCCTTCCTCTTCGGGTGGAGGGGCCGAGCCGAGACCGTCTTCGGTCTCACAGCCGGCCCGCCGTTATCACCGACAACCCTCGTTTCGTAATTCTGCCCCAACAACCGGTATATCCGCAGCAACGGGGACTGACCCCAATTTCGCAACCTTCCCCCTCGCCTCCCAAAACCCTCAGGCGAAATTGGGGTCTGTCCCCGTTCCGGCCCTGTCGGACCTCCCCGACCAACTTCCGCACAACGAAGGACGGGGCCTCCACCCGAGGCCCCGTCCCTGTTCCCTGGTCCCTGTTCCCTGTTCCCGCCGTTCAGTTCACCGATAGCAGCCGATATATCAAGTACTTGTACATCACATCATACGACTGCCTGTTCAGCTCCTGCAGCTTCATCAACGCCTGGCGCATATCCAGGATATTGGCATTCTGGGCCTCGCGGCTGATCTGCTCAATCCGCTGCCAGTCCGCCAAAAGCCCCTGCGCCTGCGCCCCAAACTTCGCATCCCCTGCCGCTTCCTTCAGCGTCCCCACATAATCCGCGCCCAGCTTCGCCGCCTCCTGCACCTGCCCCACCAGCGTATTGCGGTACCCGGAGTTGAGCTGCTCGGTCACCTTCATCGCGTCCGCCGGCGAAAGCGTCCCCGCCTGGAACTTCAGCACCGCGAAGTTCTCCGGCTCCAAAAACCGGCTCTGCAGCGGCGCCCAGCTTGTGAACTTGTCCCCGCCCGATTGGGTGGTGAAGATATTCCGGCAGATGTTGCCTGCCCACGCCTTCCCGGCCGCGGGCTTGCCCGGGAACATCGTGTACGGGAACCGCGCCTCGATCGAATACTGCTTGTCCTCGATCTTCGCCGCCGCCTGGAACTTCAGCGGATCCGGGTTGCCCTCAAATCCACCCTTCGCCCCGCCCGCCGTCACGCCAAACTGGTACACCTGCGGCGACGGCAGCGGATGGATGAAGATCTCCAGGCTATCCTCCGCCCACGTGTCCCCGCCATCCCGCGCGCTCGGCTTCATCTTCGCCGCATCCGGCTCCTCGCACACCACGCCGATATACAGCGCCTCATCATCCCACGCCAGCCGCGCCACGGTCTGCTTGCTGTTCGAATAGCCATTGCCCAGCACAAAGAACCCGGTCATCGAGGGAATCCCCTCCCACGCCGGATCGCCCTGCACCACCCCATCCATGGTCACCGGGCAAGCCACCCGGTGCACCGGATAGCTAGGCGGTGCCGCCTGCACGCCAGTAACAAGCAGCACCATCAGCACCAAAGCAACGCTGAGAAATCTCATCAATAACCCTCCCTCGATAGCCCGCCTTACTTACATGGACCCGGTAGGAGCGCTCCCCTGAGCGCGACCTCTACGACCCTCGCTCGCCTCGCCAATTCCCTATTCGCTAATTCCCAACACCTTCACCCCCGCCGTCCCCCTAACCCCCGTCGCCACGTCCGTCGCCACGATCTTCCACGCCCCCGCCGCCTCATCTAGCGCCAACTGCACCTTCCCCGCCGCCGTCCCGCCCTCGCTCACCACATTCGCCGCATACCATGGTCGCTCCTTGCCGTCCGGCCCAAACACCTGCACCCGCAGCACATGCTCCGCCGCCTGCCCCTTCGTCCCGAGCTTCGCCGCATACCGCAATTCCTCCCCGGCCTTCACGGCTGCCGGCGCCTGCACCGCCACACTATCGAGCTTGTACGGCAGCAGCGCGTAAAGCTGGGCGATCCCAGGCGTCAGCTTCGTCCCCACCGTTGCCGTCTCGCCCAGGTACTTCCCCGACCGCACCTCATATACATGCCGCTTCTGTGGCAGCTTGATTGTCACCGCCCGTGCCTGCAGTTGCGCCTCCGGGTGGTTGGTGTAATACAGCGGGTCCAGCGGCAGCCCCTGGATGATCCCCACATACTCGGCCCCGCCCTGGGCAAACCGCGACACTTCCACCCGCGGCGCCTCCGGTGTGACGGTCACCTGCGGCGCAACTCCCGCGGCCTTCAGCAGCCCGCCGAAGAACTCCCGGTACGGCGCTCCCTGATTCCACCCCGCAAACTCCGCGCCCTCCTGCTTCAGCGGCGACAGGTACCCCTTCAGCGAGAAGTTCAGCAGTATCGCCTTCCCCTTACCGACCGCGTTGCTGATCACCGCCGGCGTCTCACCAATCTTCGCCGCCCCGCCAGAGGCCTTCACCCCTGCATCGCAGATAACACCCTTCAGACTCCCGCCACCAATCGTCAAATCGCCATTGCCCGCCTTGAATGCCTCGGCGTACTGCACTCCAAACAGCTCCTGCGGCGCCGGCGCCGCATACGGCTTCCCATGCTCATCCGTCACGCCCGGCCGCAAGTCCGCTACCACCGTCCCGCCGCCCTCCGCAAACTTCCTGACCGCTGCAATCTCCGCCTCAGATAGCGCCAGCGACTGCGGCAGCAGCAGTACCTTGAAGTCCTTGTTGTTCAGCTTCCCCGCCGCCAGTTCCGCATACGACAGCACCTTCGCCTCCAGCCCGCAGTCGTGTAGCACCATGACCATGCTGCTGAGCGCGTTGTCCATGCTCGGCAGCCCCGGCGTCGCCGTCCCCACGTGCATGCTCGCCGCCGACCACAGCAGCGCCACCCCGTCATGCTGCCGCTCCGCATTCATGAGCAGCTTCCCCGGCCCCGCCTTGATGCGCCCCACTTCCTCACAGGCCTTCTGAAAGAACGGGTACAGCGACACGTCGTATGACATGACCGAGCCCGGATTGCCCTGTCCGCACCACACCCAGAAGCTGTTCGAGCCCTTGAACAGCGTCCGCCACGGGAACCACCGCATGAACTCCTCGTTGCGATTGCCCGGATACCCGCCGAACCACCCGGCCCCGAGCAGCATCCCCTTCGGCGCAAAGTCCACCATGGCCACCGACAGGAAGTCCTTGTAGTAGATATTGTTCAGGTCCATCGCCTGCGACAGCTTCCAGTAGTCCGTCGCCTGCCAAGTGCTCGCGGTGATGTCCGAACCCTCGTACCCTACCCGCGCGTGCGGCACCGTCTCCTTGATGATCCCGCGCGAGTAGTCATGGATCCCCGCCCACACACTGTCCATGTGCAGCCGGTGGTCCACCCACGGCACCAGGTTCCCGGTCTTCTTCGCCTCCTCCAGCGTCTGGGGCTTGACCTCATTCCAGTTGCTGAAGTTGCTGCCCCACTCTGCGTTCAGCTTCTCCAGCGTCCCATAGCTCTCCCGCGCCCACCGCTGGAAGTCCGCGTTGCACGTCTCGGAAAAGCACAGGTCCCAGTTCCCTGCCACAAAGTGATTTTCATCACCCAGCGTAAAGTCCGAAGCCCCGTACTTCAGCCCCCGCTGCGCAACCTTCGTAAGATCGTCCCGCACCTTCGCTCGGTACACCGGGTCGGTCAAGCACGGGGAGCGCACCAGGTCACCCTTCTCCCGCGTCGGCCTCTCCTGGTACCAGTCAGTCTTGGTATCCACAAACCGCGTCGCATACGGCAGCCACCGCTGGTTCGCATACGGCCCGTACCCGATGCTGCCGCCGTCATAGAACGAGTCGATCCCGTTGCGCGTGAACTCCTCGGCCATCATCGGCGCCACGAAGTCATTCGGGTATCCCTGCCACATCACAAACTGCACGTCATCCCGCGGTGACATGCGGTTGTTGATCGTGAAGTCCACCTGCCGCGCTTCGAGGATTTGCTTCCCCTGCACAACCTCCGCCTCCAGCCACCCTACAATCGTCAGCATCGGCTGCACCGGCACCTCAAACGCCATCTCATTCCCCGTCACCGGCACCGTCCGCTCCGCCACCAGCCGCCCATAGCCATCCCTCGCGGTCAGCCTCACCTGCAGGCCCGCCGTCGGCCCCTCCAGCACCAGCTTCCCACGCAACGGCTCCTTCAGCGCAAAGCTGTCCTGCCCCAGCGTCAGTTCCTTAACCCGCGTCGGCGCGCCCAGTTGCAGCCCCACCGTCCCAAACCCCACCGTCTTCCCCGCGCTCTGCACAAGCAAGTTCACAAAGCAATCCCCGGCCCCCACCGCCGGCAGCGCCACCGCCACCTCGTTCTCCCCAGCCCTCAAATCCACCGCCTGCTTGCCTCCGCCCACCTGCCGTCCGTACTGATCCCGCACGTCCGTCACCAGCGTCGCCTTCGGGCAAGCCGCCCCTGCCACCAGCTTCACCGGCACCTGCGTCATCCCCACCGTCCCCGCCACCGGCTCATTCGCGGCGACCGCAACCTGCGGCGACTTCTTAGCCCCCCACAAAATCAGCCGCGTCGCCAGTTGCAGGTAATAGTCATAGTCCTGCCTGCAGTACTGCACGGCCTCGGTCGGCCCCGGCGTCAGCATCTGGTGCCCCGGAGGCGACAGGTTCAAAAGCCCAATCCGCCCGTCGCGGAAGGTCGTCGCCGTCACGATACTCCGCAGAAAGCTCGCAGCATCCGGCTGCTTGGCAAACGCCGGCAGCATCCGCTGCGGCAGCCCCTGCGAAAGCTCCACCGGCGCCGGCCCCGGATACTCAAAACTCCCATTCGGCAACAGATTTGCCGTGTCGTTGGTAGGAGCGCTCCCCTGAGCGCGACCATCACCGACCTTCACCAACTTCGCATCATCAAACCAAACCACGCCCGGCTGGTAGATCAACATATACACGCCGGTCGTCGTCACGGTGTCATTCGTCTTGAACTTCTTCTCCGTCAGCTTCCACTCCGCTGACGCCGGAATCGCCACCCCACCCGCCGGCTGCGGATGCAAACTCACCGTCACGTCCCCGTCCTTGAGCCCCTGCGTCTTGGCCCACACCGAGAACACATACTCCGTATTCGGCTCAAGCTTGATGATCCCCGGATAGTACCCCGCCCGCGAAGCCTCCCGGCTCCCCTTTGTCACCGACTTGCACTCCACGCGCAGCGCCGCCGTACCGGTATGCCCGCCGGTATAGTCCACACTCCCCTCATAAACCCCTGTCCCAAAGTAATCCGCCACCCCCTGCGCCGCGCCCGACCACGTCGCCCAGTTCCACCCAAAGCTCGCGGTCTTCAGGATCTCATCCAGATAGGCATCCCGCGTCCGCGCCACACCCACCAGCCCCGTCCCCGCCTTAACCTTCTTCAAGATCTCATACCGGCAATCCAGCGGCAGCGCATCCCAGTTGATCGCGCCCAGCACGATCACATCATAGTCCCGCGCCAAATCCCCCCGCAGCCGCTCGGCCAGCTCCTCATACGAGTTGCCCCGCACGAGCCTCCAACTGGCATCAACCCCAATCCCGGTCTCCCCAAAAGCCCCGGGCCCATCCATGGCAAAGACGCGGTAGTCCATCTCCACTCGCTGCGCCAGTTCAATGACTTCGCGCATGGCATTACGATGAGTAATAAACAGCACCTTAGGCGGGGCATAGTAAGGCTTAGCCCAGGCAATATGCGGCGTAACCACCTCCGCCACCGGCACAAAGAACCGCTCATCATAGAGCGGCCTCTCCCTCTCCGCCGCCATCGCCGCCCCAACCACCAAAACCAAAGCCGCAATAGCAATTACTCGCCGCATATCAAGCCTCCCTAATACCGCTAACGCTGCCT
>JBDKRC010000049.1:0-12725 GCA_039683575.1 Armatimonadia bacterium
CCTCTCCGCCTCTCCGCCTTCAGGCCCGAAGGGCCGTCAGCCTCTAGCCAGGGCCGCAAGGCCCTGGAACCCGTCCCTATATGATCTTGAGCCCCGAAGGGGCGGCAGCCTCTCCCCTTGTCCCTCCCCGCCTCTCATCCTCCCCATCCTCCCATCCTTATATCCTGCTCAATCTCCCGGCGTTTCCTCCCCAATCCTGCCCATCCGTCGTGATCCTGTCCATCCTGACTCCGACCTCTCCACCAACCCTCTCCCCAGGTTCCGCCCCCTCTCGTCTCCTCTCCGCCTCTCCGCCTCTCCGCCTTCAGGCCCGAAGGGCCGTCAGCCTCTAGCCAGGGCCGCAAGGCCCTGGAACCCGTCCCTATATGATCTTGAGCCCCGAAGGGGCGGCAGCCTCTCCCCCTTGTCCCTCCCCGCCTCTCATCCTCCCCCATCCTGCCCATCCGCCGTTATCCTGTCCATCCTGACTCAGTGGGATGGCTGATTGCCCCCGGCGATCACCGATCGCGCCTAGCCCTTCGAAGCAGTTGCCTTCGCGCCCCCATAGGCCAGCATGCAAGGTACCAGGAGGTTAACCACTGGCACCAGAAGCAGGAAAGCCCACCAGGAGGGTTTGCTCCTCCTCTTCGCCACGGCGCTCGTGACGATGATGATGGCGACGATGTTGGCGATCGGCACAAGCAGCAAAAGTACCCACCACTTCCCCTTGCCGGCGATCTGAACCAGCAGCCAGAGGTTGAGGATCGGAACCCACGCCCGCCACGCCTTGGGTGTGTCCGTCTTCCTGGCGATCGTCGCGAGCGTCAGGGCCAGGTAGATGTGCAGCACCGCGCAGAGTAGTAGTGTGCCACAAATAAAAACGCATCGCTGCGCAACGGCGCGCGCGCGTTTTGCAATGTATGGGGTGACATCCTTGGGGTTGAGAGCGATGGCCCTGTCATAGTCGGCGATGGCGCGGCCGTACGAACTCTGATCCAGGTACACGTCCCCGCGATTACCGTAGACCCGGGCGTCGTCGGGATTGAGAGCGATGGCCTTGTCATAGTCGGCGATGGCGCGGTCGTAGTCGAGTTTGGCACCGTATGCGTTCCCGCGATTGTTGTAAGCGCTCGCGTCGGCGGGCTGCAGTGCTATCGCCTTGCCGAAGTCGGCAATCGCCCGGTCGTATTGCTTCTTGTCCAAGTACGCACTCCCGCGATTGTTGTAGGCGACGGCTAAGCCGGGGCTGAGCGCTATCGCCTTGCCGAAGTCGGCAATGGCGCGGTCGTATTGCTTCTTGTCCGAGTACGCGCTCCCGCGACCGTTGTAGGCGACGGCTAAGCCGGGTCTGAGAGCGATCGCCTTGCTGTAGTCGGCGATGGCGCGGTCGTGTTGGAGCTTGGCTCGGTACGCATCTCCTCGGTTGAAGTAGGGATCGGCCAAGGCGGGCGGGAGCGCGATTGCCTTGCTGTAGTCGGCGATGGCGCGGTCGTAATCCCCCTTCTCAAAGTATGCGTTCCCGCGGTTATTGTAGGCGACGGGAACCTCCGGTCTGAGGGCAATGGCCTGGTCGAATTCTACAATGGCGCGGTCGAATTGCTTCTTTTCGCAGTATGCGTTCCCGCGATTGAAGTGCAAGAGGGCGGCGTTGCCTGCGTGACCCGGCGACGAGGCGGACATACAGCCCGCGACGAATATGACGACAGCAATCCACATTGTTCGCATTTCACACCGTTCCTTTGTGATCGAGCTCGGCCTTCAATCATCGGAACAACATACCCAATGTGGCAGTTCACCGTTGGAGACAACCCATCCTTCCCCGCCTCTCATCCTCCCATCCTTATATCCTGCTCAATCTCTCGGCGTTTCCTCCCCAATCCTGCCCATCCGCCGCTATCCTGCTCCGAAAAATGGCGTCTGCGGGGATGACGGGCCGTTTGGAGCGCGAAGCGACGTCCGCGTCGCAGGGCATCCTTGCCCGCTCGGACGTCTGCCGCTTTTCATTGTTTCAGGGTGCCGGAGAATCCGGCATGACGACTGTCCATCCTGACCCCGACCTCTCCACCAACCCCTGCCCCAGGCTCCGCCCTCCTCTCGTCTCCTCTCGTCTCCTCTCCGCCTTCAGGCCCGAAGGGCCGTCAGCTTCTAGCCAGGGCCGCAAGGCCCTGGAACCCGTCCCTATATGATCTTGAGCCCCGAAGGGGCGGCAGCCTCTCCCCCTTGTCCCTCTCCGCCCCCCATCCTCCCCATCCTCCCACCCTCATATCCTGCTCAATCTCCCGCCGTTTCCACCCCCAATCCTGCCCATCCGACGTTATCCTGTCTATCCTGACTCCGACCTCTCCACCAACCCCCGCACCTCCCGAAGCCCCACCTCTGCCAGGCTCTCCACCACCCGGTCCGCTCCCTGTAGCTCCGCCGCCGTCACGCTGGTCGTTACCGCCAGGCATGCCATCCCTGCTGCCTTGGCCGCCAGCACCCCGGCTGGCGCGTCCTCTACTACCACACACCGCTCCGGTGCCACTCCCAGCCTCTCCGCGGTCAGCAAGTAGATCTGCGGGTCCGGCTTCTTCTTTGTTACGTCGTCCCCGGTTATTACGGCGTCAAACCACTCCAACTTCAGTCCGGTGCCCTCGATGACCGGGAACTGCTTGCCCTTCTGCCCCGAGGTCGCTATCGCTACCTTGGTCTCCGGGTCCTGCCTCGCCGCCTCCACTAGCGCCATGACTCCCGGCGCGGCGGGGAGGGGCTCGTTTTGCAGCAGCTTGAAGAAGTTGTCCGCGCGGCGCTGGACTGCCGCCGCGGTGTCTATGGTCACCCCGTACTGCTCCGCCACCCCTTCGACATACCGTTCGTCCCCGGTGCCGACGAAGGGGCGGAAGTCTTCTGGCTGGACTGTTACATTGTACAATTCCTTGAACATCAGCACGCTGGCCCGGGCGTTGAGGACCTCCGTGTCCGCGATGACTCCATCAACATCGAATATCAAGGCCCAGGTCATTGTCGCTCCTCCGGCAGCATACTTGTTCGCGATTTCACAAACTTGCGGGTGTGATGTAAGTTGGTTGACCTTCGGCGAATCCTCGAGACTGACCTGCCCACTCGGACGCGGTACCCGGCCCATCCCAAAAAGCAGAACTGAAAATCTCGGCTCGCCCCCGAGACCGAAAGTGGCTGAAAATGGCCTCTACGGGTCTCTCAGGCTCATTTGGTACTGTACCAAAACCAAAAATGGCCGCAGGAGCCCTTGAGAGCCCCGTAGCGGCCATTTTTCTCTTTCCCTTGACGCGCTGAATTCGCACTATTGTTCAACAAGCAGTGGCGAATCGCCGTAGAGGCCCCTGAGAGCCCCGTAGCGCCAGGTTTTAGCTGTTCAAACGGTGTAATGGCCGCAGGGGCCCCTCAGAGCCCCATAGCGGCCATCTTGCCTCTTCCGAAAAGGCGGTTTTGAAACGCTCAGGCCTCACTTGCCTCCAAAGGAGATGACGGCAAACGGCACCCGTTTTCGCGTCCCTGGTCCGGTCGAGCAGCCCCGGCAACTGCGCTGCCACACATCAAAATGTGCCGACTCGCCATGCCGCGGATGGGGCTTGACTGCCCCGCCCCGGTCGGTGACTTTCAGGAGGCCATCGCCAGCCAGCCAGATGATGCTGTGCATCGGGATGTTCTTGGACGCGGCACAGATCCCGTGCCGCACGCGGCTGCCATCGGCACACCGGGTGCCGCTGCAACTGGGGCAGTAGCTGGTGCGGCGGGCAGCGCTCTTTGACGTGATGCCCCTGTCCAGGACCTGCTGGTAGGCGTCCAGCTTCCATTCGGGCGCCTTGGGCCACTCCTTGAGCACCACGGCACGGTAGGCGATGCGCTGCAACGGGTCGGTCGGCAGAGTCGCGGCCTTGGCCACGGGGTCCCCCGGCGGCGGTGTGACATTCATCGCGATCTGCTGATCGGCCACGGCCACCAGCGGCGTAGCCGCCAGAGCCATCATCAAAAACGTTCTCATATTTGAAATCCTCCTCTTCTTCTTGCGCCGTAACACGCAAAAACCGGCGGGGCCCACCGCAGGGCCCTGCCGGTCGAAGCTGGCGCAACTTCCTTGTGGACGATCACCTGAAACTCAGGGTTTGGGCAAAGCCTCACTTTGGAAGTAGTATTTTGCGCAATGCTGAAACCGAATTGTGCGCAAGAACGTTTAATATATAACATGGTTAGCGTAGTAGTTGTCAAGCCCGGGGGGTGGTGCAAGGGGCGTGGCGGAGGGCCGTGAGGCCCTGCGGCTCAGGGCTTCAGGGATTTGCCGGCGGTGCCGGAAATTGTTGTCGAAATTGTGGCATGCCTGCGGCGGGAGGCACAGAATGAAGGGGGGGCGAGGTACCCCAGGAGGTCTGCGGGGATCGTGCCTGTGGAGGCGGGATGAGGGGCTGGCGGGCCCAAAGCCGAGTGCGACGGCTCTTTGTAAACGCATGTTTACTAAAAAGCGCTTTTTTTCACAGATTATGGCTTGCGGGTATTGACAAAGATTCTGCCGTATGCGATAGTGCGGCGTCTTTGGACAGCATGAGAGTGTGTGATAGCCCGGCAGATTTGTGCGCGTGGTAGTATGGACAGACAGCGCCTGCCGGGTATATTAGCGGTTGAGTATGTGACGATTTTCACAAAGTCCGACGGGTCCGATGTGGTCCGCTTCGCGACAATCGAAACTGCCAGGTGAACAGTTACATGTCAGACATCACCCTGACCGTTGATGGCATCGAGGTCACAGTCCCAGCAGGCAGCACCATTATGGATGCTGCCGACGCCGCCGGAATACGCGTTCCGCGGCTGTGTCACCATCCCAAGCTTTCGATCGAGGGCGCCTGCCGCGTTTGTATCGTTGACGCCGGCCTGCGCAACCTCGTCGCCTCGTGCTGCTACCCGGCCGAGAACGGCATGAACGTCAAGACGCACACGCCGGAGATCCTGCAGCTCCGCCGGGACATTGTCGAGTTGCTGCTGGACAACCACCCGATGGACTGCAACAGTTGCGAGCGCGACTCGAACTGCGAGCTGCAGCGGCTGGCGTACTCGATGGGCATCCGCGAGCGGCTGTTCGCCGGCGAGCGCAAGCGCTATGAGAAGGACCTCTCAGGCCCGGCGATCATGCGGGACCCGGAGAAGTGCATCCTGTGCGGCCGTTGCGTGCGGATGTGCGGCGAGATTCAGGAAGTGGCGGCCATCGCGCAGGTGCGGCGCGGCTTTGAGACCGTGATCGCCCCGGCCCACGAGGGTCCGATCAGCGACTCGGTGTGCATCGGCTGCGGCCAGTGCGTAAACGTCTGCCCGACGGCTTCGATGCTGGAGGTTGACGGCACGCAGGCGTTCCTGAAGGCCGTGGCGGACCCCGAGATCGTAGTGGTGGGGCAGATGGCCCCGTCGGTGCGCGCTGCGATCGGCGAGGCGTTTGGGCTCGAGCCGGGCAAGGCGTGGGAGGGCGAGTGCTTCGCCGCCATGCGCCGGATCGGCATTGATTATGTATTCGATACCCAGTTCGCCGCTGACTTGACCATCATGGAAGAGGGCGCGGAGTTTGTGAAGAAGTTCACGGAGGGCAACCTCCCGAACATCACGTCGTGCTGCCCGACCTGGGTGAAGTTTGCCGAGCAGTTCCACCCGGACCTGCTGCCGCTGCTCTCGACGGCGAAGTCCCCGATGTCCATGCAGAGCGCGGTAGTCAAGACGTACTGGGCCGAGAAGATGGGGATTGACCCGAGCAAGATCTTCTCCGTGGCGATCATGTGCTGCACGTGCAAGAAGGCCGAGGCGACCCGTCCAGAGCTTGATGTGAACGGGATGCCGGCGACTGACACAGTGCTCACGACCCGCGAGTTCGCGTGGCTGATCAAGCACATGGGGATTGACTTCCTGAACCTCAAGCCCGAGGAAGCGGACAATCCGATTGGCGACTCGACGGGCGCAGCGGTCATCTTCGGCGCGACCGGCGGCGTGACTGAGGCGGCGCTGCGGAGCGCGTACTTCATGATCACCGGCGAGGACCTGCCGGCGGACGCGCTCGAGTTCAAGACCGTGCGGACGCTGACCGGCGTGCGCGAGGCGACGATCAACATCAAGGGCACGGACGTGAACATCGCGGTCGTCAGCGGCCTCGCCAACACCAATAAGGTGCTGGAACAACTGCAGTCCGGCGAGAAGAAGTATCACTGGATCGAAGTCATGGGCTGCCCCGGTGGGTGCGTGGGTGGTGGCGGCCAGCCCTATGCCGGCGCGAACGCGATCCCGCTGGACGAATCGATCCTGGCGAAGCGCTCGGCGGCACTCTATAACCTTGATGAAGCACGGGTGCTGCGGTGCTCGCACCACAATCCCCACATTCAGACGCTCTACAAGGAATTCCTTGGCGAGCCGCTGAGCCATAAGTCTCACGAGCTATTGCACACGTACTATTACCCCCGACTGCCGATGGGCGTCCGGCCGCAGGAGGCGCAGGTTTAATGCGATACCAGCGCAAGCAACTCGACAATCCCGAATGGTGGCTGAAGCTTGACGAGTACATCGCCGAGCAGAGGCAGCGCAATGCCAACCACGTGCAGAGCGCGCTGATCCCGGTACTGCACCACGTGCAGGATACCTTCGGCTATATCCCGTCCAAGGCCATCAACCATGTGGCCCAGCAGCTCGGGGTGCCGACGTCTTACGTGACGGGCGTGGCGAGCTTCTACTCGTATTTCTCGCTGACCCCCAAGGGCGTCTACACCATCAGCGTGTGCCTCGGGACCGCGTGCTATGTGCGCGGGAGCCAGGCAGTGCTGGACGAGCTTTGCCGGCAGCTTGACTGCAAGCCCGGCGAGAGCACCAGCGACGGGCTGTTCACAGTGCACGAGGCGCGGTGCCTCGGAGCTTGTGGGCAGGCGCCGGTCATGATGGTCAATGACGTGGTCTATGCGAAGGTTACGCCGGATCACGTGGGCAAGATTTTGGCGGAGTTGACGGCGGAGGCGCAGGGCGAGGCAGCGGCAGTCTAGGCAGAGCGCGTCGCAAGAGCTAGCGGCGTGCGATCAAGTCGCGCTCTGGTGAGCGCTCCTACAGGCAGCCTGAGTGGCGTTTGAGTAGATAATGGACATACCGCTTCGTTCCAAGCTATTGGCCAGTTTCCTTGGCGTCGCTGTTGTAGGCGCGGGGACTGTTGTGACCGTGGGATGGATTCTGATCCATCGCCTGGGTCTGCCGGAGGCCGAGCGGTCGCTGGTGTTGTGGACCCTGATCAGCAGCGCGGTGCCGGCAGTGGCGATTGGCGCGTTCATGGGGCTGTATCTGGCAGGGCGGTTGTCGCGGCGGATTCAGATGGTGACCGGGGCGGCGGTGGAACTGGAGCATGGGAACCTTGAGGCCCGCGTGCCCGAGCCGGAGCATGCGCAACAGGATGAAGTCAAGCGGCTGCAGGTGATCTTCAACGACATGGCGTCGGCGCTACAGCTTCGGGATGAAGAACTGCGGCGAAGTCACCAGCAGCTTGAAGAGACGACGGGTGAACTGCAGCGGTGGAACCAGAGCTACCTGGCGACGCTGGAGTTCATCACCCACGAGCTTAAGAACCAGATCGCTTCGGCGAAGTTGAACCTGCTGGCAGTGCGCGACGGATATGTGGGTGAACTCAACGCCGAACAGCGGGAAGCGCTTGGTGATGTCATGGACACCATCAACCGCACTGAAGAGATGCTGGTCAATTACCTGAACCTGTCGCGGATTGAGAAGGGTGAGTTGCAGGTTCGGGCGAGGCCGGTGCAGATTGAGCGCGAGGTCGTAGCGCCGGTGCTCAGCGAATTGAAGGGGCGGCTGGCGGACAAGAGGATGCAGGTTGAGACAGACCTGCCACCGGACCTGATCACGCAGGCGGACCCGAGTTTGCTGCAGACGGTGTACGAGAACCTGTTGACCAATGCCACGAAGTACGGGCGCGTCGGCGGGCATATCAAGGTCTGGGGCAAGCGGCTCAACGGGATGCTTGAGATGCACGTTTGGAACGAGGGGCAGGGCGTGGCGGAGGATCAGTTAGATCAGCTATTTGGGAAGTTCTGCCGTCTGGCTCCGCCGGAACAGCAGGAGCGGGGGACGGGACTGGGGCTTTTCATAGACCGCGAGATCGTGCGGAAGCATGGTGGGGAGATCTGGGCGCAGAGCCAGTTTGGGGAATGGATCGACTTTGTCTTCACTCTGCCCCGGCCGGACGAGATGCTTGAGGAGTCAGTTGACAGCAATCAGTTGTCAGTTGGCAGTTGAACGGCAGGGTCGGGGTCTGGAGACCCCTACGACAACAGCTAGAGCAGCCATGAGTAAGAGCGCGGGCGGAACGACGCAGCCGGACTGCCGCCCTATCCTGTGCACCGAGATTTTGTGCACATAGTCACTCGGGAGTGGGATTAATGAGCGACAAGCGCAAGATTCTGATAGTAGACGATGACGTGGACTTTCTGGAGGCCAACCGGGTGGCTTTGGAGGCGCAGGGACTTGAGGTCATCACGGCCTCGGACTCGCGCCATGGCGTGGAAGTGGCCGAGCAGGAGCATCCGGACCTGATCATCATGGACCTGATGATGGAGCGGCTGTATGCCGGCTTCTCCGCGGTGCAGGCGCTGTGCGCGCACGAGGCGACCGCAAGCATCCCGGTGATCATGGTATCGGCAGTGACCACGGACACGGGCTTCCGGGTTGATAAGGGTGGCTGCAAGCCGGAGTGGCTGAAGGTCGTTGACTTCATGAACAAGCCGGTGGACCCGATTGACCTGGCGAAGAAAGTGGCCGGGATCGTAAATAAGTAAGACGGCGTTGATGGTTGATCGTTGATGGTTGAGGCGAGAGCGGATGGCGGAGGTCGGGGATGTGGGTTCGGGACGAACCCACCTACGCGTTGTAGAGTGTGGGTTCGGGACGAACCGACCTACGCGAACGAATTGAGCTATTCGCAAAACAAGTGAGGACCATTGTAATGAAGGCTCAGGAGAGCTTGCAGCAGCTAGTGACCGCGGCTCAGCCGAAGGTCAAGGAAACGCCCGATAAGACGCAGGTGCTTTTGGGTGTGGCGACTTGTGCGCTGGCCGGCGGTGCCGATAAGACGCTGACGGCGCTGCAGGAGGCGCTGCAGGGTCTGGGCGACACGGTGGAGTTTTGTAAGGTGGGTTGCGTGGGTCGCTGCAGCCTGGAGCCGCTGGTGGAGATCCGGCGGCCGGGCCAGCCGGCGCGGATGTATGTGAAGGTGGATGCGGAGCGGGCGAAGGAGATCGTCAAGCGAGACCTGATTGGTGGCGAGGCCATCAATGAGTGGCTGATCGACGAGGGTCAGCGTCCCGAGGGCGAGCCGGTTGAGGTTGCGGGCGCCAAGACGATCATGAACCGCTTCACGCGGGAGTGGCAGCATGTAGAGTTTTTCAAGCGGCAGACGCGCGTGACGCTGCGCAACGTCGGCCGGATCGACCCCGAGGAAGTGGATGACTACCTGGCGGTCGGCGGCTATGCGGCGCTGGCGAAGGTGCTGGATGAGATGACGCCGGACGACGTCATCGCCACGATGAAGGCGGCAGGGCTGCGCGGTCGCGGCGGTGCCGGCTTCCCCACCGGCATGAAGTGGGAGTTTGCCAAGAAGGCGCAGAACGAGCAGAAGTACGTAGTCTGCAACGCCGACGAGGGCGACCCCGGCGCGTTCATGGACCGCAGCACGCTCGAGGGCGATCCTCATGCGGTGCTGGAGGCCATGGCCATCGCGGGCTATGCCATCGGCTCGAACCAGGGCTTCATCTATGTGCGGGCGGAGTATCCGCTGGCCGTCAAGCGCCTCGAGATCGCGCTGAGGCAGGCGCGTGAGAAGGGTGTCCTGGGCAAGGGCATCCTGGGCACCGACTTTGACTTTGATATCGAGCTCCGGCTCGGCGCCGGCGCGTTCGTCTGCGGCGAAGAGACGGCGCTTTTGGCCTCGATCGAGGGCAAGCGCGGGATGCCGCGGCCGCGGCCGCCGTTCCCGGCCAACAAGGGCCTGTGGGGCAAGCCGACCATCATCAATAACGTAGAGACGCTGGCAAGCGTGGCGCCGATCATTCTCAACGGCGCGGAGTGGTACTCGGCGATCGGGACCGCGACCTCCAAGGGCACGAAGGTGTTCGCGCTGGCGGGGAATGTGGAGAATACGGGTCTGATCGAGGTGCCGATGGGCATCACCTTCCGCGAAGTCATTTTCGACATCGGCGGTGGGATCCCGAACGGGCGGCAGTTCAAGGCCGCGCAGATTGGCGGACCGTCGGGCGGCTGCCTGCCGGCGAGCTATCTCGATACGCCGATTGACTATGAGACCATGAAGGAAGCGGGCGCGATTGTGGGCTCGGGCGGTCTGATCATCATGGACGACACCGCCTGCATGCCCGACATTGCCCGGTTCTTCTTGACCTTCACGCAGGACGAGAGCTGCGGCAAGTGCACGCCGTGCCGCGAGGGCACCAAGCGGATGCTGGAGATCATGCAGCGCATCACGCGTGGCAACGGCGAGGAACTGGACTACGAACGGCTGAACCGTCTGGGCAAGGCCTGCAGCCGGGGCGCGCTGTGCGGGCTCGGGCAGACGGCGCCGAACCCGGTCATGACGACGCTGCGTCACTTTAAGGACGAGTACGACGCGCACGTCTTCGAGGGTCGCTGCCCGGCGCACAAGTGCCGCGAGCTAGTGCACTATGTGATCGAGGCGGAGAAGTGCGTTGGCTGCGGTCTGTGCCGGCGCAACTGCCCGGCGTCGTGCATCGCCGGCGAGCCGCGACAGCCGCATGTGATCGACCAGGAGAAGTGCCTGCGCTGCGGCGCGTGCTTCGATGCGTGCCGGTTCAGCGCCATCGTACGCGAGTAGTGAGCGCACTTTGATAGGGTTCGCGAAGGGCTGGCTCCACTGGGGCCAGCCCGTCGTGCTCTTGAGGCAGGGCTCAGGGGTCAGGTATCAGGGATCAGATTCGGAGGCGGAGGCAGGCCTGTCACGGAGTGCTTGTTCAGTTATCAGTTGTCAGTTGTCAGTCAACAGTTGTCAGTTAGCGGCAGGGGGAGGGGAGCGGAGGTTATTGGAGGCGAGGGAACTGGTTGGAGAACTTTTTCCCACCCGGCTGGAAGCCGGGCTCTGACGACGCAATCTCGCGGCAGGAGGCCGCTCGTACGGCAGAGTGAGGCGGCGGTAGCGAGGGGCAGGCGAGCCGCCTGCCCTACTGAGGGTATGAGAGGCGGAGGAGGTTTGTGATGAGTGCCCTGGGCAAGGTTGTTGTAACTGAGATTGAGGGCTGGGAGAGGGATTACCTGGCCGCTCAGCCTGAGGTGGCGGGCTGGGACGTGGCGTACCATGCCGAGACGGTGGAGGGGATCCCGGCCGCTGAGCGGGAGCAGATGGCGGTGCTATCGTGCTTCATCCGCTCGCAGGTGGACCAGCAGTTTCTGGACCAGTGCCCCAAACTGAAGTTCATCGCAACCCGGTCGACCGGGTTCGATCATATAGATATGCAGGCCTGTGCCGAGCGGGGGATTGTGGTCAGCAATGTGCCGGTGTATGGCGAGAATACAGTCGCCGAGCACACCTTTGGGCTGATCCTGTCGCTGAGCCGAAATGTGTATGCAGCCGTGGATCGGGTGAAGCGGGGGAACCTGACGATTGAGGGGTTGCTGGGGTTTGATCTTTACGGCAAAACGCTCGGGGTTGTGGGCGCGGGGAAGATTGGGCTGCATGTGATCCGGATCGGGCGCGCGCTGAATATGCGGGTGCTGGCTTTTGATACCAAGCCGCAGGGGATACTGGCCGAGGTGCTGGGGTTCGAGTATTGCAGTCTGGAGGAGTTGCTGCGGCAGGCGGATGTGGTGAGCCTGCATGTGCCGCTGAACCCGCACACGCAGCATCTGCTGAATGCGGAGCGGCTGGGGATGATGAAGCCGGGGGCGATTTTGGTCAACACATCGCGTGGGGCGGTAGTGGATACTCTCGCGCTTTTGGATATGCTCAACGAGGGGAAGCTCGCGGGGGCGGCGCTGGACGTGCTTGAGGGCGAGCAGGTGATCAGCGAGGACTTCATCCTGTCGCACGGGATCGGCGAAGGGGACTTCGATAAGCTGCGGCTGGCGGTGGAAGCCTACCAACTGATGCACCACCCGAAGGTGTTGGTGACACCGCATATTGCGTTCTACAGCCGGGAAGCGCTACAGCGGATTCTGCGGACGACGGTTGAGAATGTGATGGGGTTTGAGGGGGGAGCGGTGCAGAATGTGGCGGTGTAGGGGAGGAACGGCGAAAACAGAAAACAGAAAACGGAAAACAGGCGGAGGGGGAGGCTGTCGCCCCTTCGGGGCTCAAGATGATATGGGCCGGGAACCAGGGCCTTGCGGCCCTGGCTAGAGGCCGGACGGCCCTTCGGGCCTGACGGCAACGGCAACGGGGACGGGGATGGCGGTGGAGGCCTACCAACTGATGCACCACCCGAAGGTGCTGGTGACGCCGCATATTGCGTTTTACAGCCGGGAAGCGCTACAGCGGATTCTGCGGACCACGGTTGAGAATGTGATGGCGTTTGAGGGGGAGCGGCGCAGAATCTGGCGGTGTAGGGGAGGAACGGCGAAAACAGAAAACGGAAAACGGAAAACAGGCGGAGGGGGAGGCTGTCGCCCCTTCGGGGCTCAAGATGATATGGGCCGGGAACCAGGGCCTTGCGGCCCTGGCTAGAGGCCGGACGGCCCTTCGGGCCTGA
>JBDKRC010000050.1:0-4078 GCA_039683575.1 Armatimonadia bacterium
AGGATAATCGGAACGGCTCGTGGACCAGACATAGATCACTCCGCAAGCAAGATGATCTGCCTATTCCACAAGCCAGCCGAAATCCTTTCCTCTAACTGATTAGATATTTATTGGACAAGACACTAGAGGCCAAACCCGTAAGGGTAACCATCCACTGAGACCGGCAGCCTGCCCTGCGGCTTTAACTCGCCGTATAGCGCCATCACTCCGGCCTCAACCGCATCGGGGCAGTTGTCATAGGTGCATACGCAGACATTCGTCGCAGGCAACTGCGCCGCCAGGTACGGGCTGCCCAGGATAAGCAGGCTCACGTGCTTGCCCGAAGCCAGCAACCCCTGCACCGTCTGCACCAGTTGCTGGTCCAGCTTCAGTGCGTCTTCCTGGTATGCACGCACCGCTGTCTCGACCGCCACTATCACATGATCGGCCTGCTTCAGTGCCGCCAGCACATGTTGAGGCGGCGCTCCCGTCAGTTGCATCGCTGTAACGCCCGCCCGCCGCTTCGACACTTCCACCGCCGCATCGCATTCGCCCCAACATGCCACCAGCACCCGCCCGTTGCGCGGCAGCGGCAGGCCGTGGCCGCGCAGCAGCGTCACGGCCTCGCGCGCCATCCGCTTGGCCACCGCCCGGTGTTCGCTGCAGCCGACGATCTCACTCACCCGCTCCACCTCTACCGTCCGCTGCTCGTACAGCCCCATCCACTGCTTCGCCCGCAGCACCCGCTCCGCCGCCGCCGCCACGACCTCCTCCGCCAGCCTCCCGCTCGTCACTGCCTGCCGCAGCGCCTTCCGCGTCCCCTCCGCATCCGCCACCAGCAGTATGTCGCATCCCGCCTCCACTGCCCGCACCGCTGCCTCCCCGCCCGGGTAGTTGTCTGCGATTGCCTTCATCCCCATCCCGTCGGTCGCGATGAGGCCCTTGTAGCCCAGCTTCTCGCGCAGCAGCCCGGTCAGCACATTGCGCGACAACGTCGCCGGCAGCCCAGCCTCCGTGTCATACGCCGGGTAGTGGATATGCGCCGTCATGATGCAGTTCATCCACCCGTGCGGGATGGCATGAAGATATGGTGCCAGTTCCACCGTCCGCATGTCCTCGGCGCTTCGGGTGACGGTCGGCAGTCGCGCATGTGAGTCGCAGTCTGTCGCGCCGTGGCCGGGAAAGTGGCACACGCACGTCAGTCCGCGCTGCTCCACGATGGCGCGGCAAGTCTCGCCGCCAAGTTGCGATACGAGTTCGGGGTCTTCCCCTAGCGAACGGGTGTTGATGATGGGGTTGTCGGGGTTGATGTTGACGTCAACGGTGGGGCAGGAGACCCAGTTATAGCCGACCGCCAGCGCCTCGCGTGCGTTGATCTCACCGAACCTGTAAGCCAGTTCAGCCGACCGCGTCGCGCCGATGGCCATGTAAGCGGGAAATCGGGTGCCGCCGGGGAAGTTCAGATGGCTGCCGTCTTCCTGCTCCCCCACAACTAACAGCGGCTGGCGAGCCCCGCCCTGCAGGTCATTGATAAGCTCCGCGACCTCTTCAGCCCTCCCGAACCGGCTGGCTTGGCAGCCATACAGCGAGCCGACCAGGCCCTCAGCGGCAAGTCCGGCCGCATTCTCCCACTCCAGCGTCGTCAGGCAGATCAGTTGTCCGAGCTTCTCGTCCAGGCTCATGCTCTTCAGCATGGAAATACCTTTGTTCTAGTAGACAATGGGAACAGACAGCGCCGTGCGACACGCGACTCGACCCAAGCAGGCACTTACAGCTTTCGTCACCGTCGCCGCACGCACCTTCAGACTAAGGAATTGTGACAGAACACCTCAGAGCCCTCAGTCTTGCCTTCCCCCGAATCACAACGAAGGCCTCGCCATTTCGGGCGAGGCCTTCGATCCGCTCAGACGGACGTCCTAGTTGAGCGAGAAGTACGGGTAGTTGTTCCGGTTGTTGTACAGCGTCAGGTGCTTCATCGCCTTCGCATGCCCATCGGCAAAACCGACGTTGGCAGTTCCATTGTGCCGCTCGATCACGTTGAAGCCAGGGCGCTGAATGCCGTGCCCGTTAACGTTGGCAGGCATCAGCGAGTTGTGTGACCCGCCGCAGATCGTGCACTCTGTGCCGTCATACTTGGTGAGCATCGGCCCGTAGTTGAGCGGGTCAAGCAACCGCCCCGGCGCATTCGAGTCCTGCATCACATCGGCGAGCATCACAATCTCCGCCGGGCGGGTGACTGCGCCGAGTCTTGCCCCTGCGTCCGCATTGATCAGGAAGGGATTGTAGCCGTAGCTCATGCTCCCCAGATAGGAGGTGTTGGACTTGAGATCCGCGCTCGGGCAATCGTGTACCTGGAAGTTCTTGGTGTACGGCTGGGTCGTCAGGATAAGACCGTTGCGGGGCGTACCGTGGTCATACAGCATCGGGAACGTCTCGTCATAGTCCTGCGCGTACTGCAAAAGCGCCAGACCGATCTGCTTGACATTGCTCAAACACGAACTCTGCCGTGCCTTCTCGCGCGCCTTGGCAAACACCGGGAACAGGATCGCCGCCAGAATGGCAATGATGGCGATTACAACCAACAACTCAATCAGCGTGAAACCCTTGCGCATTGCGCTGCTCCTTCGTGCGAACTAAATGGAGAACAGCAACGAATTCGACAATAGGCTCTGCCTCTCCTGCCACAAATATGTAGAAAAAGCGTCAACTTGGCGCGAATCCGTATCCATTGCTCCAGGCATACACAAAAACGCCCCGCCACAAGGGCGGGGCGTCCAAGGTTGCTGCTGCAAGCTCCAGGTCTACTGCGTAGCACCGGTCCAGTACTTGTTCCGCCCCGTCGTGGTCGTCCCCGCCGTCTCCGGGTTGATGGGCATGATCTTCGCATGGCCGTCGCAGAAGGCCACATTCGCCATGTCGTTATGGGCCGGCCACATATGCCCCCGGCAGGCCCCCCACGCCGCGTCACTCGCCACATACATCCCATATACTGCGCATGACTTGCTGCTTACCGGCCCGTTGGCTGCGTTCGAGCCAGCGGTATCCATGAGCAGGAATTTCTCAGAGGGGTTCGGGATTGTGCCCATGTTGAACCCATAGTAATCCGTACCTCCCCACGCCGGATTGAACGTACTGGTCGTGGCATACCGGTTCGGAGCCAGGTAGTACATTGAACTGGGGCAGTACAACATTTGCGTGTTCTTCACGTACGGCGAGATCACGTCATACCAGGCACGCCGCAGTATTGTCGTATTCCCGTTCAGAAAGCCGGGAAACCACTCGTCATAGTCCTGCGTATACTGCATGTATGCGAGGCCGTACTGCTTGAGGTTGTTAAGGCAACTCGTCGCGCGTGCCTTCTCACGCGCCTTGGCAAAGACAGGGAACAAGATCGCCGCCAGAATTGCGATGATGGCGATCACGACCAATAACTCAATCAGCGTGAAACCCTTGCGCATCGTGGTGCTCCTTTGCCTGATCTCAAGGTCCTCACTAACCGTTATTTGACATGCACCTGCGACTTCCTGCTGAAATCTGACGACAATCCTCCGCCTTTCTTCCGTAGCCGCCTGCGGGCAGGTATCCGGCCCTCTGGCGGCGAATCAGCCACCCATGGACAACCTGGTCTGCCGTGAAGCCGCGCCGGCCGATGTCAGCGACATCCTCACCGTGCGCAATGCCATCTTTCCGCCCCTGTCCGAAGAGCAATGGCACAGGACCGAGCCCGCCATGACCTGCTCGCTCGCCTATATGGACGGTGAGCCGGTCGGCGCGATTCCCCTCGATCAGCGTGACTTTCAGGTCGCTCCCGGGGCGGTCGTCACCACCGCCTTCGAGAACGCCGTCGGCACCCGCGAGGACATGCGCAGTAAGGGCGTCGGCGGTGCCATGATCCGCGCGGCCAAAGACTTCCTTGCCGACCGCTGCGACATGCTCATGGTCTATCGTGGCGGGGAGCGCACCAACGGCTACAACTTCTACATCAAGAGTGGCCACCGAGACCTGCTCTACCTGCGCACGGCCCTCTGGCAGCCAGGAGAGACCTCCTCTCCCGGCGCGGTTCTGCCGGTTGAGGACCTTCACAACGAAGAAGATGCCG
>JBDKRC010000051.1:0-22763 GCA_039683575.1 Armatimonadia bacterium
CAATCGTCGCGCTGCTCCCGATCTTCCAGGCGCTGGTCGTCACCCCATCCGACGCCTGCGCCCGCACCCGCCAAGTCTCCCCGATCTTCACCCTCGCCGCCGGCAGCGTCTGCCCGGTGTAGCTCCAGCGATCCCAACTACCATCAGCCTTCTGCTTCGCCCAGTGGTAGCGGTACGTCATCGTCCGCCCAGCGGCGCAGGTCGACCCAGTGGCGGTCCCCTGCAAGTCTTCCGGCCCGGGCGCGGTCGGCGCGATCGTCACGGCAGTCGGCGCGGTCGGGACCTGCGTATTTTAGGCATGGGCGGAGTCACCGTCCTAGCCCATGTTCATCCGCCCGCCGTTAGGCGCCGGCTCGTTAGCAAAGGGCGAGGCAGGATCGCCGGCATCAATGCAGGGGCTGGTCACGGTGTCATTCACCCACGCCGCGCCGTTCCAGTGCCCGGCTTGCGATCTGAGGTAGAACTTGCTCTGTGCAGCACTCACGAAGCATGGGTCGAGGCAGATGTTGCCGTTCGTGCCGGTCTGGTCGGGCCAGTTCACATACTCGCCCCCGACGTTGCCATATACGTCGCTGTAGGTAATGACAGGCTGGCAGGGGTTATCGGGGTAGAGGGTCACGTCCACGTACAGCCCTCCCCCGTTGCTGCTGAAGGCGATGATGCTGTTCTCGATGATCGGCCCTGACGACCCGACGCAGGACACGCCGCCGCCGTAGGTCGCGGTGTTGCCGCTGATGGTGTTGTTGGTCAGAAGCGGCGACGCGTAATTGAAGCAAAACACGCCGCCACCGTAGGTCGCGGCATTGTCCGCAATAGTGTTGTTGTCCAAGGCTGGCGCGACGCGCTCATCGCAGAACACCCCGCCGCCGAAAGTCGCCGAGTTCCCGTTGACCGTGTTGCCACTGAATCGGTTTGAGTAGGTTGCCCACTCAAACCCGGTGTACCTAACACCGCCGCCGCCGTACGCCGTGTTGTCGCTGATAGTGTTATTGGTCAAGGTCAAGGCGGAGCAGTCGCAGAACACACCGCCGCCACCATCGTACCACTCGGTACCGTTCGACGAGTTCCCACTGATGGTGTTGTTGCTGAGGGTCGCGGTGGTGGACGAGCACAGCAGGCCGCCGCCGCTGGCCGCTGAGTTGCCGCTGATGGTGTTGTCGCTCACGACTGAAGGGGCTAGTACGTCATCGCAGCGCACGCCGCCGCCATGGAGGAGTGCCGAATTACCCCTGATAGTGTTCGCAGTGATGGTGACTACGCTCCGCTGACAGTACACCCCGCCGGCCTCGCCTGTTGCCGAATTGTCCTCTATGAGATTATTGGCAATGGTCGCTGAATTGCAGAACACGCCGCCGCCTCGGCCATAGTTGCTGATCGCCGTGTTGCCGCTGATGGTGTTGTCGGTCAGCGTGAGCGAATTCCCATAGCAGCACACCCCGGCCCCGGTATATGCCGAGTTGCCCGTGATGGTATTGTGGCTGATCACGGTCGAGTCCCAGCAGTGCACGCCGCCGCCGGAGGCGTCGCCGTTGACAGCGCGAACTGTGTTGTTGGTGATCGTGTTGTTGGTCAGGGTCGCCGCACCACCGCACCACACGCCGCCGCCACCGGCCGCGCCGTCCGGCGTGCTGGCCGTGTTGCGGGTAATGGTGTTGCCGGTCAGAATCGCATTATTGCAGTACACTCCGCCACCGTCGGTGGCGGAGTTGTCGCTGATCGTGTTACCCGTCAACGTCCCGCCCGAACAGCACACACCGCCGCCCTGGGCGTCCCCGACCGCTCTTCCGGCCGTGTTCCCGCTGATGATGTTGTTGGCCAGGGTCGGCGAGGAGCCACCAAGAAAAACGCCGCCGCCGCTGTAGCCCGCCGAGTTGCCGGTGATGATGTTGTTACGCACCGTTGGCGATGACGGGCCCTCGCAGTACACGCCGCCGCCCACGCTATTGGGCATGGCTCCGTTGGTAATGGTGAAGCCGGCGAGGACCGAGGCGTTCGTCTCAAAAGACCAAAAGGTAACCACTCTGCCCTTCTGGTCCCCGTCAATGATCGTGGCCGCCACCACCGCCGGGCTGGTCGGATTGCTGCTCTGTACGGTGATCGCCTTACCCTTGAAGTCTATGTTCTCTTTGTACCGGCCCGCGGCCACCACCACCACATCACCAGCGGCTGCGCCATCAATCCCCGCCTGAATGGTGGGATAGGCGTCCGAAGGAACGTTGAGAGTAGCTGCCCCGCCCCCCGAGGCAGCTACTAACGCCAGCCCAATCACCAGGGGCATCCACATAGCATAGGACTTGCGGTAGTGTCCGACAGCCATCGCCATCACATCGCTCTCTTCTTCTCACCGGTGGCCAACTGGCCCTGTCGCCGCCTGATTACCCGATGTCTGGTCTAGTTTCGTCTACCTATCCGCAATACCTTCGCGTGGTGTCCCCATTCCGGCCGCCCCGTCAGAACCTCGCCTTCATCCTCCCCATCCTTCCATCCTTACATCCTGTCAATCCCGCCGTCCATCCTGCCCATCCTGTCCTCCGCTCCCCTCTTTGACATCCCCCTCCCCCCGATGTTAAATACATACCGTCACCCAACCACAGCCCGCGAGGACCTCAACATGCGCGTCGCTCTGCCCCTCCTTCTTCTGGCCCTCATCCCTGCCTCGTTAGCCGCCACACCCGTCAACTTCGGCCTCTGGAACGACCCCGCCCTTGCCCAGTGGTCGCCCACCAATCCCGCCAGCCTTGTCCCCCTGCTGACCACTCCCGACACGCAGGTCGTCACCATCTCAACCGCTGACCTGCTCGACCCTGCGACCCTCTCGGCTGACGGCATGGCCTGCCTCGTCATACCATACGCCGCCTACCCCGCCGCTGGCCGCGAGGCGCTGGACCGCTTTCTCAAAGCCGGTGGCGACCTGATGCTGTTGGGTGGCGACGCCTTCGCCCAACCACTCTACCGCGTCGGCGATCGTTGGCTCCCCCTCGCTAGCTTCGGCCCTGTTCAGCAACAAGTGACCGGCCCACAACAATGGGACCTCAGCCACAAGGGCGACACCGACCAGATGACCGTGACCGGCGAGGGCACTGCCGCCAAACCATACGTCTTCACAACCGAAAACCTCGTCGCCTTCCAGTACGCCGGCCTCTCCCCCACCCTCGCCCCCCAAACCGCCGGCTTGGTCTTCGAAGCCCGTGGCGGCCCCTCTACGGCCCTGATCTGCCTCGAAGCCCGCGAACAGGACGGCTCGCGGTGGAAGCAGGTTGTGCCGCTCGAGAGCAACTGGCGCGAGGTCCGCATCCACCTCGCCAGTTTCTGCGCCTATGCCAGCAAGGACCGCGGCAAGCCCGGCGACTACCTGCACCCCGAGAAGCTCAGCAGCCTCTACTTCGGCCTCGTCAAGAGCATGGTCACCGGCGGCCAGCAGCGCCTCGAGATCCGCAACCTGCGCTTCGAGCAAGCCGCCGTCAGCCCCGCAGCCGCAACGGCTGCGGGCATTCCACTGCCCGGTCGCGCTCTGGTCGAGAAGACCCTCGGTGAGGCAGTGGTACCCGGCCCCGCAGGCCGTTGGCCCAGGCTCTTCGGCGACCTGCTGGAAGGGCCGCTCGACCTTGAGACCGCCCCGGATCAGCCGCTCCTCCTTCAGCCCGTCAGGCTAAGAGTCACAGGGGCTCAGGCGGTTCAGGCAGCACCGACATATGGCAACGCGCGCCTCTTCCCCGAGGCCAACCTGCCCGTCCGCTTCATGCCCATCATCACGGCACCGACCCGCCCCCGGCAGACTCCCCTGGCAGCGATTACAGCCCACCTGGGCGGGCCTCAGGCGGGCAGCCTGCAGTTCGCCCTGGGCCTGCCTCATACGGACCTCGCCGCGCCCCAAACCGCTCCCCTGCGCGACCTGATCAAGTCCGTCGCCCACCTCATGGCCACTGGCGCATTTCTTGGTCAGGCCGCGCCACGATTCGTACCGACCAACGAGCGACTGGAGGCGGTCGTCTTCGAGCAGCCCGTCTACCAGCGCCAGATCGCGGAAGCACCGCTACAACTGCGTACAGAGCTTCTGAGCCGCTTCTACCCGAAACCGATGGCCCGCACCGTCCCAGTCCCGGCCGCTGAGGGCAAGGTGACCAGTGTTGAGTGCTGGAGCCGGCTGAAGGCGTTTGACTGGCGAAACTTCACTCACGACGTAAGCCTCATTCGGGGCTCAAGGGTGGTGGATGAGGCGGTGTGGCGGGTGGATGCTAAACAGGCTCTGAGGGACCTCTGCGACTTCCTGGCGGCCTCTGGGGCTGATGACGGGAAGTTCAGCAAGGTCTACTTCATCGACAGCCGCGGGGCACGGACGCTGCTGGCCGGGTATGAGATATTCCAGGAAAAGAGCTATCGGATCGGCGCGATCAAGTGGGCCAAGGCCATGATCGCCGAGCAGCGGCCGGATGGGGGGTACCGGATGGGATATGGCATCACCAGTCGGGGGGAGGAGTGCTATGTGGCGGACGGCGGGGAGATCGCGCTGGGCATGGCGCGGGTGGCGGCCTATGCGGACGCAAAGGACCGCAGAGCCATCCAGGAGAGCCTCAGAGCCTATTTCCGCTATCGCGAAGACTTCCGCTGTGAGGGCGGTGGAATCGGGGTTGGGTGGTGTCTTACAGACTATGGTAGCCGTCCGCTGCAACCCGGCGGCCTGAAGGAACCAAAACGCATCATGGCCCCCGAGTTGAACACCTATACCATAACCTGCACCCTGGGCGCGGCATGGACCTATGCGACGATGATGAACAATGAAGCAGAAAGGCAGGCTACGGTGCGGGATGAGGAGTGGCTCAGGCCGCGGATCAAGAGCCTCGGCGGGGCGGCAGCGGAGAGCTACATGCTGGCCCACCTGCTGGCCCCGAACGAGGGAATGAGGAAGACCTACGCGGAGGTGCTGAAGAGCAAGTTCATTGACAACATGGTGGGCCAGGAAACGGCGTGGTGGCTCTCTGGGGGCGGCAGGAGCGCTTTGAACCTCGCGGTGCTGGCATATTACCAGGCCCAACTGGGCCCCGACCCGCGGGTGGAGGCACAGATGGCACGGGCGACGGGAGCGATGGCCGCGCGGCAGTCGCCAACGTCGATCTACCACCTGCTTGGCAGGACGGATTTGAACCATGATGAGTGGCTCTACCTGTGCTTTGGTGGGCTGGGATTGGCCGAGGTAGTGGAGCCGGGAGTGACGCTGAAGAGGATGGATTAGGTGACAAGGTATCGGCGAGTCGGGAAGGGAACTCTGGTGCGTGAGGGGGGCGCCAAGCTGCACAAAACCGAAAAATGGTGCGACCGGATTCGGCGCTGTGTGGCTCTCAGGCCCTGCTGCGTCCAGCAGAGCAACGGATTAGCTTAGAACGGCTCTCAGGGGCCTCTACGGGGCTCTGAGCGGAATCGGGTGTCAGAACGAATCCAGACGGTGGATTCCAGCCGTTTCAGGGCAGGGCAAAACAGCCGCTACTGGGCTCTGAAGGGCTGCTACGGCGATTTGGAGGATTGGAGCAGTTGCGAATCGCTCTGTAAGCCACGTAGAGGCCCTTTTCCGGCGTTTTCGGCATATGAGCAAGTGTCGGGTGACGCGGAACGGAGTCTACGCTCACCGAGGAGAGGCGCGGGATCATGTGGAGCGGCAGCCGACCATCATAGTGACAATCAACACAGTAGTCTATCGTGCCATCGGAAGGACCTTAGCAATCCGCCCCTTCGGGGCTCAAGATGAGATGCACTTGGTACCAGGGCCTTGCGGCCCTGGCTAGATGCCGGGCGGCCCTTCGGGCCTAACGACAACAGAAACGTCAACGACACAGGCAGCGACGACGAAGACGGCAACGCCTCAACGACCGACGGCTCGACCGCGTTGGGATCGAGCACGATCCGAAGTTGCTGTGGCGGTGAGGCTGCCGCCCCTTCGGGGCTCAATGTGAGATGCGCTTGGGACCAGGGCCTTGCGGCCCTGGCTAGATGCCGGACGGCCCTTCGGGCCTAACGACCACAGAGACGTCAACGACGCAGGCAGCGACGACGAAGACGGCAACGCCTCAACGACCGACGGCTTGACCGCCTTGGGATCGAGTACGATCCGAAGTTGCTGTGGCGGTGAGGCTACCGCCCCTTCGGGGCTCAAGATGAGATGCGCTTGGGACCAGGGCCTTGCGGCCCTGGCTAGATGCCGGACGGCCCTTCGGGCCTAACGACAACAGAGACGTCAACGACACAGGCAGCGACGACGACAACGCCTCAACGACCGACGGCTTGACCGCGTTGGGATCGAGTACGATCCGGAGTTGCTGTGGCGATGAGGCTACCGCCCCTTCGGGGCTCAATGTGAGATGCGCTTGGGACCAGGGCCTTGCGGCCCTGGCTAGATGCCGGGCGGCCCTTCGGGCCTAACGACAACAGAAACGTCAACGACACAGGCAGCGACGACGAAGACGGCAACGGCTTGACCGCGTTGGGATCGAGTACGATCCGAAGTTGCTGTGGCGGTGAGGCTGCCGCCCCTTCGGGGCTCAAGATGAGATGCACTTGGTACCAGGGCCTTGCGGCCCTGGCTAGGTGCCGGGCGGCCCTTCGGGCCTAACGACCACAGAGACGTCAATGACATAGGCAGCGACGACGAAGACGGCAACGCCTCAACGACCGACGGCTTGACCGCGTTGGGATCGAGCACGATCCGGAGTTGCTGTGGCGGTGAGGCTACCGCCCCTTCGGGGCTCAAGATGGGTAGTGCCCGGTACCAGGGCCTTGCGGCCCTGGCTAGGTGCCGGGCGGCCCTTCGGGCCTAACGACAACAGAGACGGCAACGACCCGACGGCAACGACCCGACGGCAACGGCCTGACGACAACGGCCCGACGGCAACGGCCTGACGACAACGGCTTGACGGCAACGGCTTGACGGCAACGGCTTGACGGCCTGAGGAGAATGTCCGCAAGCACTGTATTGCATGCTCTGCTGGCCCGAAGGGCCAGAAGGAATCTAGCCAGGGCCGCAAGGCCCTGGAACCGGGGGGCCACTAGCTTGAGCCCCGAAGGGGCGACAGCGAATGGCAGGTACCTTTGTCGCGATATATTGCCACGTGGTGTTCAGCACCAAGCACCGACAGCCTTTCATACGTGAGGACATACGGCCCCGCGTTCATCATTACATCGGCGGTATTGTCCGCGCTCAGAAGAGCCAGAATGTCGTCATCGGCGGCACCGAAGACCACGTGCACATTCTGATGGGCCTGAACAAGCAGGTGGGGTTGTCAGACGCAGTGGCTGAGATCAAGGCCAATTCGTCACGGTGGATTCACGAGACGTTTGTCGATCTACGCGAATTCGCGTGGCAACCGGGATACGGTGCGTATAGTGTGCATCCAGATGGGCTCGAGAAGACAAGGCGGTACATTGAGGGTCAGGAGAGCCACCACCGGGAGATTGGCTTCGAAGAGGAGTTCCGGCAATTGCTTGACCGGCTTGGGATAGAGTACGATCCGAAGTTGCTGTGGCGGTGAGGCTGCCGCCCCTTCGGGGCTCAAGATGAGTAGTGCCCGGTACCAGGGCCTTGCGGCCCTGGCTAGATGCCGATCGGCCCTTCGGGCCTAACGACAACAGAGACGTCAACGACACAGGCAGCGACGACGAAGACGGCAACGCCTCAACGACCGACGACTCGACCGCGTTGGGACAGAGTACGATCCGGAGTTCCTGTGGCGGTGAGGCTGCCGCCCCTTCGGGGCTCAAGATGAGATGCGCTTGGGACCAGGGCCTTGCGGCCCTGGCTAGATGCCGGGCGGCCCTTCGGGCCTAACGACAACGGCAACAACCAACGGCTTGGCGACGAACGGCCAACGACGAACGGCCAACGACGAACGGCCAACGACGAGCGGCCAACGACGAACGGCGTTGGGTGCTGCTTCAGTATCCATACAGGCGAACCAGAACACCGAACACGCTTTGCATGAGGAGAATCTTACATGTCAGTTCAACGGATGTTTGATCTCACCGGCAAGATTGCCGCAGTCACTGGCGGGGCGCGGGGGATTGGGCGGGCTTGCGCTGATGCTTTGCAGGAGATGGGCGCCAGGATCGCGCTGATCGATGTGCTTGAAGACCGGGTGAAGCAGTCGGCAGACGAGATGGGCAACGGGACCATCGGCATCGTGTGCGACTGCACGAACAGCGCCAGCGTCACCGCGGCCTTCGACCAGGTTAAGGCGCACTTCGGGCGACTGGATATTCTTGTGACCAGCGCCGGGATCTGCATCTGGTCACCGGCAGAGGAGATGAGCGAGCAAGACTGGGACAAGGTGGTAGACCTCAACCTCAAGGGTACCTTCCTGTGCTGCCAGGCCGCCGGGCGGATCATGATTGGGCAGAAGTCAGGGTCCATCATCAACGTCGCCAGCATGTCCGGGAGCATCGCCAACCGCCCGCAGGCGCAGATTGGCTACAACTCGTCGAAGGCCGGCGTCATGCACTTGACCCGGAGCCTCGCCGTCGAGTGGGCACAGCATAATGTGCGGGTCAACAGCATCAGCCCGGGGTACACGCTGAGCGAGTTGACCAAGCAGTTCCCGCAGTATTTCGATGGGTGGATGCCGTATATCCCAATGGGGCGGATGGCGCAGCCGGAGGAGTTGGTGGGGGCGGTGGTATATCTGGCGAGCGACGCGGCGAGCTATACGACGGGGCATGATCTGGTGATTGATGGCGGGTATACGTGTTGGTGAGGCGGGGAATCGGGAATGGGGAATCGGGAATCGGGGACCGAACGAGCGGTTACTAAGGGGAGGCGGTTGGGGAGGAGCTTTACAGGATGTACAGGATAGAGGCAAGGATGAAGAGGATACGGCGAGAGGCGTGAGGAGGAGCAGAGGGGGAGGCGGTTGGGGGCGAGGGGGTGGTCGGTGATGACGGCTGCGGGCAGGATGCCCGCGCACCTACGGCTACGGCGTGCGAGAGCGGCTAGGCGAGGCCTGGTCGGTGATATCGCGGTCTGGTGACCGCTCCTACAGGCATACGGGTTGGAGTACGGGAGGTATGGCAATGAGACTGCTAATTGGTATAGCGCTGATGGCGCTGGCTACGGCGGGGTTTGCGGATCTTACTTTGGTCAAGGATGGTGTGTCGGCTAGCGTTATTGTTCTGCAGTCCAAGCCGTCGGAGAGTGCCGAGGTGGCTGGCTTGAAGCTGCAGACTTATCTGGAGAAGATGAGTGGGGCCAAGGTGGAGATTGTGCGGGAGCCGGCGGCGGTGCCGGCGGGGATGCTTCCTGTACGGATCGTGTCGGGCGCGGTGAATGGGAAGGCTACCGGGTTCCCGCCGAAGATGGCTGGCGAGGAGATCCGGCTCAAGGCTGATGCCAAGGAGCTGGTGGTCAGCGGGTGCGATTGGTCGGCGACCAACTATGGGACCAACGGCACCACCTGGGCCGCGATGGAGCTTCTGGAGCGGCTGGGCTGCCGGTGGCTGTGGCCCGGAGAGCTTGGGGAAGTGGTGCCCTCGGTCAAGACCGTTACGGTGCCGGGGAATCTCGACTACAGCTTCACGCCGCCGGTGATCCAGCGGCATATTCGGATGCCGAAGTGGAATGAGCGGCAGCAGGCGGGGCTGGATAAGCTCGGGATCACGAAGGAGCAGGCGGAGGCGCTGTTTGCGTCGGGGGCGGACTGGTGGCTGCACAACCGCAATGGCAAGCAGGGGCAGATGTCGTACGGGCATGCGTTTGGGGACTACTGGGAGCGGTTCGGCAAGGACCACCCAGACTGGTTTGCACTACAGCCGGATGGGACGCGGAACCAGGGGACAAAGTCAACCGAACGGGCGCGGCTCTGCGTGTCGAACCCGGAGTTGCAGAAGCAAGTGGCGGCGGATGCGATTGCGAAGCTGAAGGCCGACCCGTCGCTGTACTGTGCGTCCATATCGCCCAATGATGGCGGGCCGCAGTATTTCTGCACTTGCGAGAAGTGTGAGGCGTGGGACGCCAAGGACGGTCCGGTGATCGAGTTTAGGATCAAGGAAGGCAAGCACGTTTCGCTTACAGACCGGTATGTGAAGTTCTATAATGCGGTCGCGGAGATTGTGGCCAAGGAGATGCCTGACCGGAAGCTCGGAGCGTATGCCTACTCGTGCTACAGCACGCCGCCGCTGCATGTGAAACTGCACCCGAACGTGTTCATCGGGTACGTGGGGTTCACGTATCTGAACGATGCAGCGCGGAAGGTATCGCAGGACGCATGGATGGCGTGGGCCAAGGCCGCGCCGGGCGGGTTGTTCCTGCGACCGAACCTGTACATGACCGGCATGGGGTTCCCGGTGTTCTACCCGCACCGGCTCGGGGCGGACCTGAAGATGTGCGCTGACAATGGCATGAAGGTGACGGACTTCGATACCTGCATGAACCACTGGGCGCTCAATGGGATCGATTACTACATCACGATCCGGCTGCTGTGGGACCCGTCCAAGAGCGTGGATGAGATCCTGGATGACTACTACAAGACTGGCTTCGGACCGGCGGCGGCGCCCGTGAAGAAGTACTATGAGGCGCTGGAGCAGATGTCGGACAAGCTGGCCGCGAGCAACAAGTACGAGGGGTACAAGGTCAACCAGGAGCTACTGGCGGGGCAGTTCACCGACGAGTTCCTGGCGCAGTTGAACGGGTATCTGGACGAGGCGAAGAGGCTCGCGGGGGCGGATGAGAAGCTGGCCAAGAGGGTGGAGTTCGTGCGGATCGCGGTGGACTTTGCGAAGCTCAACCGGGACTGGGTGTTGGCGAAGGCGGCGGAGAAGGCCGGGGAGGGCGACAAGAAGGCGCTGCGAGAGGCGCGGGAGAAGGCGGAGGCGGCGAAGCTGGAGTATTTGAAGGGGTTGGGGCCGAATATGGGTATCAATGGGGCTTATTTGATGTTTTACGGGGTGTGATGGGGAGAGAGGACAGGATGGACAGGATGAACGGCGGATGGGCAGGATAAGGCAAAGGCAGGGGTGGAGGTGGAGATAACGGCGGGCCGGCTGCGCGGTTGGGCTGCGCATGCGGCCCCTCCAGACGGCGAGAGGCGGTGGCGGAGGTGGTCGGGGACAACGGCGGGCCGGCTGAAGCTCGGCCCCTCCACACGGCGAGAGGCGGGCAGGATGCCCGCGCACCTACGGCTACGGCGAACGGCGAGGCCGGCACGGAGTGTCGGCCCCACGCTAACATAAGACGGCAGTTCAGGGAGATTGGTTATGAAGATTTGTGCTACTACTGTGATGATGCCGCAGTATGACATGCGGGAGACGGCGGAGGTTTTGGGGAGACTTGGGTTTGATGGTGGTGAGTGGCGGTGCCGGTATATTCCTGAGGCCCAGAAAGATAAGGACTACTCGCCCTGGGGTAACGTGAAGAATGACTTCTCGCCCGACAATCTGAGCGAGCGGGGCGAGGAGCTCCTGGCGGTTAGCAAGGAGTTCGGGCTGGAGATCGTGGGGCTGGCCACGAGCATGGCCGCGACGCAGCTTGAGGAAGTGAAGAAGGTGGCGGAGGGTTGCGCCAAGTGGGGCATCAGCAAGTTCCGCATCGGGGCGCCGCGTGGGTATGACCATGAGGGAAACCATCGGGAGCTCATCTCCGATACGATCAAGGCGTTTGAAGAGGCCCTGAAGATCACGCGGGCCAACGGCGTGCGGGTGCTTCTGGAGATCCACCGCAACACCGTGGCTTGCAGCGCGTCGCAGGCTTACCTCGTGGTCAAAGAGTTCGACCCGAAGGATGTGGGCGTGATTTTCGATATAGCTAACATGAGCCTGGGGCAGGGGCATGAGCCGACCAAGATGGGGCTCGACCTGCTGGGCGACTACGTGGCGCACGTGCATGCGGGCGGCGGGCAGCCGGTGGCCACCGAGCGCAATGAGAAGGGGCAGCTTCAGTACCGGTGGGACACGGTGGACCTGGCAGACAGCATCATTGATGTGCCGCTGTTTGTAAGCGAGCTCAAGGCGATGGGGTATGGCGGTTTCATCTCCGTCGAGGACTTCCGTGAGATGGACCTGGAGGAGAAGATTGGGCGGCAGCTTGGGTATTTGAGGTCGCTGGAGTAGAGAGCGCGGAGGGGGAGCGGGAGAATGTGGGAAAACGGGGACAGACACCATTTTCCGAGCGGCGTTGGTGGTAGATGACCGGGTAGGTTGGGGAAAATGGTGTCAGTCCCCATTTTCGTCGGTGATGACGGCCGGCAGGGTACGAGCTCCGTTGCGACGCGGACGTCGCTTTGCCATACAGCAGAGGCCGGGCGGACCACGGTCCGCCCCCACCGGCCGCCATGAAGTGGCGACCCACGCGGTTGAGAGATGATGCATACTGACAGGGAGACGATGAGCCGCAATTACCGCTACCTGAGGCAGCGGCTCATGATCGTGGGTGGGTATCTGGGGCAGATCCTGACCGGGTTCGGCGTGCTCCTGGTGCTGCCTGCAGTGGTGGGGATCATCTATCGGGAAGGGCGGGCGGCGGGGGCGTTTTTGGTGACCGGGGCAGTGACAGCGGTGGTGGGGCTGCTGCTGAGGAGGTTCATGGGGAGGGGGCGGCTGGGGACGCGGGAAGCGGTGCTGCTCTGCACGGGGGCATGGGGGGTGTGCTCG
This sequence comes from Armatimonadia bacterium, assembly GCA_039683575.1. Taxonomy (GTDB): domain Bacteria; phylum Armatimonadota; class Zipacnadia; order Zipacnadales; family UBA11051; genus JAJFUB01. The sequence continues at coordinate 12,622 of JBDKRC010000051.1, forward strand.
CTGGTGGCGTCGATCCCGATGCAGGCGATGCTGCACCACCCTTACATCGACACGCTTTTCGAGTCGGTTAGCGGGCTGACAACGACAGGCCTGACGGCGTTCGCGGGGCTGGATGTGGTTCCGAAGACCGTGCTGTTCTGGCGGTCTACCAGCCAGCTTCTGGGGGGACTGGGCATCCTGTCGTTCTTCCTGCTGGTGAGCTATCAGGGGAACGCGGCGCACCGGCTGTTTCAGACGGAGGCCTCGAAAGCGACGGTGCCGCGGCCCGTGCCGAGCATGCGGCGCACGGTGATCATCACGTGGATGATCTACGGCCTGCTCCTGGTGTTCAACATTGCGGTGCTCGTGCTGCTGCGGGTTGGATTGTTTGATGCCATAAACTATGGGTTCACAACCACCTCGACGGGCGGGATGTCGCCGCATGACATGGGGCTGGCGTACTTCCGGGCGAACGGACACCCATATGCGCTGCCGATTGAACTGGCGACCATGATCTTCATGGCGCTGAGCGGGCTGAATTACCTGCTTTTGTACCGGGCGATCACGGGACGGGTCAAGGTGCTGTTTACCGGGGTGGAGGCGCGGCGCTACTGGATGCTGATGCTGTTTGGGCTGGCCCTGATCATGATCGAGAGCCTGAGCGTACCGGCGACGTGGGCGAACCTTGGACAGCCGACAGCGACGGGGCAGATCGGCGGCAACGTGGGGTATGAGACGTGGCGGCTGGCGAGCTTTCAGGTGGTGTCGCTCGTGAGCACGACGGGGCATGTGACGCTGCCGCTGGAGCACGCGTTCTTTGGCCCGGCGGCACGGCAGTTGTTCGTGTTCATGTTGCTGCTCGGCGGGTGCGCGGGGTCAACGGCAGGTGGGCTGAAGATCGTGCGAGCGATGGTGCTGAACCGCAGCCTGCGGCAGGAGATCCGGAAACTGTCGCATCCCGAGGGCGCGACGCTGCCGGTGGTGCTCGAAGGGCATGTGCTGGAGGCGCGGACGGTGGGGTCCATGGCGGCCATGGGGTCTGCGTGGCTTATCGCCGGGGTCGTCGGCGGGATCATCATCTCGCTCAATTCGGGCCACGAGGCGCTGGGTAGCCTGTCGCTGTCGCTATCGGCGTTGAGCAATGTTGGCCCGAGCCTGCTGCCGGTAGGGGCAGTGGCGGCGCTGCCAGCGGGGTCGAAGGTGCTGCTGATGGTGTGGATGATTGCGGGAAGGCTGGAGATCCTGCCGGTGCTGGCGCTGCTGTCGGCGCGGACATGGCATGAGTGAGAGGCAGGGGTCAGGGATCAGGTTTCAGGGGGCAGGAACGGCGGGCGCGCGAGGTTGTCATCCTGAACGAAGTGAAGGATCGCGGGGCTTGGTGGGGGCCGGAGATTCTTCGTCGCAGACGACGCTCCTCAGAATGACACGCGTGTTGGGGGGCTGTCGGGGGCAGTGCCCCCCAAATGGCGGGGGTCAGGGGTCAGAAACGGCTGACGGCTAACGGCGACGGCCTGGGGTTTGGCGGCGGAGGAACGGCCATAGACTTCGCTTTGAGGAGAGATGTGCCATGAGTGAGAAGCGGTGTTTGCGTAGCGAGCGGATTCCTCCGGCGGTGGGGCCCTACTCGCAGGCGGTGCGGGCCGGAGGGTTCTTGTTCTGTTCGGGTGTGATCCCTCTGGACCCGGAGACGAAGAAGCCCGTTGAGGGTGGCATTGCGGAGCAGACGCGGCGGGTGCTGGATAGCCTGACGCTGCTTTTGGATGATTGCGGGACCGCGATGTGGCGGGTCGTGAAGACAACCGTGTTCCTGCAGAACATGGAACATTTCGCCGAGTTCAATGCTATATATGCGGAGTACTTCCCGCATGATCCGCCGGCGCGCAGTACGGTGCAGGTGGCGCGGCTACCGCTTGACGTACTGATTGAGGTGGAGGCGATTGCGCAGCTACCGTGACAACCGAGTAGAGGGCAGAGCGCCCAACAGCCAGTCCGGTGGGGGCGGGCGAGACGCCCGCACTACGCGTGGGGGCTGGACCGGTGAGGGGCGAGACGCCCGTCCTACGCGGGTTGGTGTGGGGAGCGGGACGACGCGTGGAGGCGGTGTGTTCTGGTGTTGGCGCGCGGTCGGGCTCTGGAGAGCCCTTCCACAGGTATGTGGCGCCCTTCCACAGGTATCGAGACAGCTTCCGGTGCTGAGGCAGCTTCAGGTGTTAGCCCTGATCGCGCTGCTATTCGCGGTGCCGGCGGGGGCGGCGGAGCTTTTGCTCAACGGAGGCTTTGAGGCGCTTGGCACTGAGGGGGTGCCGGAGGGGTGGTCGTTTGCCAACTGGGGGGAGGTTAAGTATGTCAGCGGCAAGAGCGTCGGGGGAGCGGCCTTCGGCAAGAAGGCGGTGCAGCTTGAGGGCACCATCTACCCCGTCGCGTTTGGGATTTTCTCTTACCCCGTTACGTTGCCTGATCCCCATCCTTCTGAACTGCTACTGACGTTGTCTTACCGCACCAAGGGCAGCCCGCTGCCTGAGGCGTCGCTGGTCACCTTCACTGACGACTTCTCGGTGCAGGAATGGAAGACGCCGCAGCTTGCGGCGGAGGCGATGCCACTGGACCCGAGCCCGGCGTGGCGGTCGGTGACCTGGCGTGTGCATGTGCTCCCGGCGGCGCGGCAGGCCGTGGTGCTGGTACGGATCCATGGGGCGGGGATCCTGACCCTGGACGCGGCCTCGCTGAAGACCTATCCGACCGAGGTGCAGTGTGAGGTGCTGGCGCCGGGGGTGCTCACCAATGTGAAGGGCGCGCGGGAGGCTCAACTGAAGCTGACCAACCACTCGGAGGAGGAAGTTACGGGACGAGTGGAGCTTGAAGCGGCCGCGCTCAAGGGACCCACGGCGAAGACGGGGATGGCAGTGACGCTGGGGGCGGGGCAGTCGCGGGAAGTGGCGCTGCGGTACAGCTACCCGGCCGACAAGGCGGCTGCGCTGACGGTGCGGGTGGTGGGGAAGCAGCAGGATGTGGTGTACGATCAGGTGGGCATGGCGCTGCCGGGGCTTTTGGAGGGGCGGCTGGTGCGGCCGGCGTTTCGCTCGACGATTCTGCCCTCGATCCCTATCGCGGATGTATCGGCGACGGGGATCGTAAATGCGACACCGGAGCTTCGGGGGAAGCTGCGGATGGTGGCGAGGTTGACGGGGGCGGGGGTGAGCTCGAATGAGTTTGCGGCGGATGAGAGCGGGCGGTGGCAGGTGTCGCTGCCGACATCGGGGCTGCTGGCGGAGTCATATATGGTGCAGATCATGGCCTATGACGGCAAGGCTCAGGTGGGGGAGCTTGATCTGCCGCTGATGAAGACTGACCCGAAGGCCGCGGAGACGGGCTATGATGAGCGGATGCGGCTGTGGGTGAACGGGCAGTTGCGGATGCCGGTGGGGATCTTCTATGCGCTGGAGAAGCCGGATTTTGTGGATGCGGCGGAGGCGGGGTTCAATACCCTCGTGCTGCCGTCCCGGAGGGCCGGAGCAGATGCCATCGAGGCGGTGTCTAAGCTGGGGTTGAGTGCGATCATCTCCTCAGCCAATGCCGACCAAGAGTTTTGGAAGAACGTGTACAGTAAGTACCAGGTGGACCCGACGGTGACGGGGTGGTATGTGCTGCAGAGGCCGGAGGCGCAGAGCCCGCCCGCGCACCCGCTGGCGATGGCGGACCTGTACGGGCGGCTGCGCAAGCTCGACCCGCGGCGGCCGGTGTACCTGGCGCTCAGTTCGGTGTCGCGGCTGGAGCCGTACGTGCCGTGGTGTGATGTGCTGATGCCATGGACGGAGCCGGAGCCGGCAGGGGACCTGCGGTCGGTGGATGCGCTGCTGCAGCGGGCGATGCAGGTGGCGGGCGGGGAGAAGCCGGTGTGGCCTGTGATCCAGATCGCAGGGGCCGCGCATACCCAGGACCCGCGGCTCGACCCGAAAACCACTGGCCGGGCGCCGACAGCGGAGGAATTCCGGTGCATGGTGTATCTGTCACTGGCGCGCGGAGCGCAGGGGTTCTTTGTATATCCCTTCCAGATGGCGGCGTCGAAGACCACGCTGGACTATTCGGTGAAGCGGGACGCGCCGGAGCTTTGGGAGATGATCAAGCGGGTGGGGACGGAGATGAAAGCGCTGGCGCCGATTCTGCTTGAAGGAGAGTCGGTGGCGGTGGAGACGGACAACAAGGCCATTGCAATGCGGGCGCTGCGGTATAAGGATGCAACGTATGTGATATGCGCCAACCCGTACGCGCAGGTGGTGCCGGTGAGCTTCAAAGTGCCGAGCGTGGCGGGGACGGATCTTGAGGTGGCGTTTGACCAGCGGCGGATCGTGGGGCCGGGCGGCGGGCAGTTTGGGGATCTGCTAGACGCGCGGGCGGTTCGGGTTTATATGGGGCGGTAGTGGGGAGAGGGACGGCGAAAACAGAAAACGGAGAACGGAAAACAGTCGGAGGGGGAACCTCTAGATTGGGGAAAATGGGGACGGAGCCTTTGCGCGGCGCCAGGTGAGTTGGTTCTGGCGAGAGGTGTTGGCGCGCAAAGTCTCCGTCCCCATTTTTGGCGTGTGGTGGTCGGGGATGACGGCGTGGGCCGGATGCCGACGGTGAGGCTGTCGACCGTGAGGTGCGACAACCCGTGCGCGCGGGCGGTTCTGGTCTAGGTGGGGCGGTAGTGGGGAGAGGGACGGCGAAAACAGAAAACAGAGAACAGAAAACAGTCGGAGGGGGAACCTCTAGATTGGGAAAAATGGGGACGGAGCCTTTGCGCGGCGCCAGGTGAGTTGGTTCTGGCGAGAGGTGTTGGCGCGCAAAGGCTCCGTCCCCATTTTTGGCGTGTGGTGGTCGGGGATGACGGCGTGGGCCGGATGCCTACGATGAGGCTGTCGGCATTCGGCCCCTCCTTGTGATGAAAGCTGGTCGGGGATAACGGCGTGGGCCGGCTGAAGCACGGCCCCTCCGAAGAGGCGAGACGGCTACGGCTACTTCGTGCGGTTCAGGAGAGCCTGGGCTCTTAGCTTCCAGAAGAGGTCGGCGGAGCTTTGGATGGTGTCCGATAGCTGGGCCTCGGCTACCCAATCGCCAGCGTCGGCCTGGGCTTTGAGGCTGGTTATCTGCCCCAGCAGTTTCTCCACCTGTGGTTTGTAGGCTTTGCCCTCTTCGGCGGCATCGGCCAGCAGTTGGTTCGATTCGCTGGTCAGGGCATCGGCTTTGAGTGACTGGAGCGGGAGCGGGCGGAAGTCTTCCTTTTGCAGGTCCGACAGGTCCTGGGCGCCGCAGGTCCGGAGGTACTTTTCGGCCTCCGCGTTGGTGCGTCCCTTGAGGTCGTAGAAGCAGAAACGCGCTTCCTTCGCGTCTGGCTTGAGGGTCAGTTCGGTCACTACGGGGTAGTTGGTGATGCGGACGACGCCGCTTTGCAGGGCTTCGGGGGCGACGATGGCAGCGCAGGGTCCGGCACCCTCGCCTTTGGCGACGTCGAAGACCGTGTCGTAGTAATACAGGAACGTGTCCTTGTCGGGCTCCAGAGTCAGCGTCTGGGGCTCTTTGGCGTCAGTGCGGGGCGTCATGCAATGGCGCTCGCCCTTGCGCCGATTGGTGAAGAAACTGGGGTAGCAGGTCAGGTTGACCTTGACCTCCTTGAGGGCTTTGCCCGGGCGCGGCTGCCACTTGAGCAGGGCGCGGACGTGGTTGCTGGCGGGCGGGAGGATGATGCGCATGGATACTTCGGCATCGGGGTGCTCCCAGATGACCTGAAAGCCGCCGCGGGCGCCGGATTCGGTGGCGCGCATGTCGCGGAGCTTGTATCTCGTCACTTCCTCGCCGTTGATGGTCATGCGGAAGAAGCCGCCCCAGTACCAGTTGGCTGGGACAGGCTCGGGCATACCGAAGTTGCCCTCCGCGGACGGGCGCAGGTCGCCGTGAGAGGGGTCAGTGCAGCCAGAGTAGCGGAACTGGTAGCGGACGAGGCTGTTTTGCAGGGAGATGAGGTGGGTGAGGACGGAGTGGCCGGCGGTGCATTCGTAGTTGGAGGGCGCGGTTGTGGGACCGGAGTCGATGGTCAGGACGAGGGGGCTCTGGGCGAAGGCGGCGGAGACGAGCAGGGTGAGGATCGCGGTGAGGGTGAGGCGTTGCATGTGTTGGCCTCCACGGGGAATCAGTTGTCAGTTGTCAGTTGTCAGTTGGGAGACAACGGCGACGACCAGAGCGGCGAAATGTCGGGAACGGGGACAGACCCCAATTTCGCATGACGGTTTGAGGGACTCGGAAGGTCAGGTTGCGAAATCAGGGTCAGTCCCCATTCCGGGGTTGGTCGGTGATAGCGGCAAGGTTAACCGCCGAGGTTTACATAGTACCTTGATGAGATGACCGGATCAATGAAATAGTTGATGATGATGCGCCAGATTACTCCGCCTACCAGGACGTGGCCGAGGACTAGGCCGAGGAAGATCGGTACTGTCTTGCGGTAGAGCGGGAGGCCACCGTAGCGCAGGGCGAGGCGCTGGGCTAACCACGCTATGAAGAAGGGGAACCAGTACGGGCTGTGGTCGCCGTAGAGAGTGGCCATGACGAAGCCTAAGGGGTGGAGCGGGAAGGCGGTGAGGCGGGTGCGTGCGATCGTGAGGCCCGTGGTGAAGAGGAAGCCTGCTGCGTAGAAGGCGAGGCGGAGGAAGTCCGGGCCCGTGGGCTTGTCGAGAGCGTTGCGGATGAGGTTGTAATTGCCCTTGGACCACGACATCGCCCAGCCGGTGCCCGCGCGGCCGATTTTGGCGCCGATGAGGCCCTGACCATACTTGTATCCAACGTCGAGGTGGAACCAGTATGCGAGGGCGAGGCCGACGACGCAGGTGATGATCATCATCGAGTTGATGGAGCGGCGGTGGACGTGGCCGACGTCGGCGAGGCGCAGGCCGTCGGTGAAGTACTGGGCGGTGGCGTGGGCGAAGACTGTGCGGCCGATGAAGAAGAGGGCGTTGTAGAGCACGAAGCCTTGCGGGCCGAGCATGTGCTGCATGGCGCGGGTGCCCAGGAAGTGCTGCGGGACAATGGTGTCAAAGCCGTAGGGGACGGTCCAGGTGACGGGCGGGCCGACCTCGGCGCGGATGCGGGCGGCGACGAGGACGAACATGTACAGGACTGCGAAGAAGAAGACGACTAGAGTGAGCGGGATGCCAGCGGTCGTGAGCATGTAAACCATGCCGACGGTGGAGGCGAGAAAGACGATGGCTAAGTAGCGGAAGGGCATGGCCTCGTTGGCGTCGTGCTGGTTGGGGCCCTTGATGATGTCCTGCCAGACCTGGCGGAAGTGGGGGCGCGCGACGTACATGAGGAAGCCGGCGACGGCGATGCAGCCCCCGGCACTGAGTTCCTGGTAGAAGGGGAAGCCAACAGCGCGGTAACCGGCGGAGAGGCCGATCAGCTTGACGATTTTGATGAACCAGTAGAAGAGCCACGTGGACAGGAGGACTTCGCCGGACACCAGGTAGCCGAGGCCCCAGACCTCAAGGGCCATGCTGAGGGAGATGGGGCGCAGGTAGCGCCAGGGCGGATCCGTGAGGTTCTCATCGAGGGGTATGGTCGTACGGATCTGCGGCATGCCGGGGAAGAAGGAGTGCAGGATGTTTAGGAGGTTGAAGGCGGTGGCAAGGCCGAAGCCGATCCACATGAGCTTGTTGCTGAAAAAGCCGCTGGCCACGGAGGCGCTCATGCCGCCGGATTTGCTGTCGAGGCCGCCGGTCATCTCAATCGGCAGGAAGAGCAAGGGGTAGGTCAGGCGCTCGGATTCGGTCCACTGGCGGCGGAAGAAGGCGGAGATGGACATCATGGCGGCGATTAGCAGCAGGGAGAAGCCGCCCCACCACGCCAGGAAGGGCCACCAGTAGCTCCAGGGGACCTGGCCGTCGGGGGAGGTCTCGAACCACTGGAGGATGACGCGGGAGTCCTGGGGGATCCAGTACTTGGGGTAGAAGTTGAAGAAGTTCTCCCAGCCGTTGACCTCGGTGGCGAAGTACTTGGCGGTGAGGAGGTAGTGGATGACATAGCCGCCGCGCTCCATGGCGAGGGCGACGCACATGCCAGCGTAGATCATGAGCAGTTCGCCGCGCGAGAGCGGCTTGAAGGCGGCGGGGAGGCGGTTGCCGAGGCCGGTGCGCGTGAGGAAAGCGTTGAGGCCGGTGAGGATGAGCAGGAAGAGCATCGCCGGGACCGGCGGGACCATGTAGGGGACCCAGTTGATCTGGATGAAGCCCACGCGGGTGATACCGACAAAGATCGCGACGGTGAGGATGATGGCGATGACGACGGAGCGAGCGGTGAGGTGGACGAGGCCCTGTGGGGTGGCGGGTGCAGTGGTGATTTGTGCGGCGGCCTGGGTCATGCGGTACCTCGGATTATGGATGCGGGGAGGGTGATTCGCCGGGGGTGGGGGGAGGACCTGCGTGGCCGGCATTGAGCGCGCCAGCCGGCATTGAAATGCCGGCCTCGGTGATGAACGTCCCTGCGGGACGAGGCAAACGGCAGTGGCCGCCACGGAGTGTGGGCCCCACGCGCCAGCGGCTGCCTCTGGTGCAGTGTCACTGGGAACGGTAGAATAGTGCCATGAACTACCCGGAAGCTGTGGCTTATCTGGAGTCGCTGGTGGATTTTGAGCGGCTGGGGTTTCGGCGGCATTTCGCTGAGACTGTGAATCTAGACACGATCTGGCGGCTGCTGGAGCTTCTGGGTAACCCGCAGCAGGGGCTCGATTGTGTGCATATCGCGGGGACCAAGGGGAAGGGGTCTACGGCGGCGATACTGGAGAGTGTGTTGCGGGAGGCGGGGCTGGTTACGGGGCTCTTCACGTCGCCGCATCTGGTGTCTTTCAGGGAGAGGATACGGATTGCGGGGGAGATGGCTGCGGAGGAGGAGATTGCGTGGGCAGTGGGGGAGGTACAGGGGCCGATTGAGGCGATGCGGGCCGAAGGGAAGCTGAACCCGTCGACGTTCTTTGAGGCGTATACGGCGATGGCTTACCTGCTGTTTCGGCGGCGCGGCGTGCAGGTGGCGGTGATGGAGACGGGGCTGGGTGGGAGGCTGGATGCGACGAACACCTGCGAGCCGGTGGCTTGCGCGATTACTACGCTGGGGCTGGACCATACGGAGATACTGGGGCACTCGATCGAGGAGATTGCGCGGGAGAAGGCGGGGATCATGAAGGCGGGGGTGCCGGTGGTATGTGCGCCGCAGGCAGAGGCGGCGGAAGCGGTGTTGCGGGAGGTGGCGCGAGAGGCCGGGGCGCCGCTGCGGGTTGCGCCGAAGGTCCTCGCGAGGCGGGAGGCGGGGAGGTTGGCGATACCGGAGGGAGATGAGGGGGAGGTGCCGCGGCCGGGGCAGGAGGTTACGGTGGAGTTGGCGGAGGGGGAGGTGGCGGTGGAGTTGCCGCTGGTGGGGGAGCATCAGGCGGTGAACCTGGCAACGGCGCTGGGGGTGGTGGAGGTTCTGCGGGAAAGGGGATGGGAGATCTCGAATGAGGCGGTGCGGGAGGGGGCCCGGAAGCTGCGATGGCCGGGGCGGCTGGAGGTGGTGGGCGTGCGGCCGTGGGTGGTTTTGGACGTCGCGCACAACGAGCCGTCGGCGAAGGCCTTGGCGGGGGCTTTGCCGGGCATGTTGGAGTATGAGCGGCTGGTGGCGGTGGTGGGATTGATGGGGGAGAAGGATGCGGGGGCGTTCTGTGGGACGCTGGCGCCTTTGGTGGAGGTGGTGGTGCTCACGCAGGCGCGGAACCCGCGGGCGTTGCCGGTGGGGGAGCTGGAGAGGGCGTGCGAGGGGATGTGGAAGCGGGTTGTTGTGACGCAGAGCGTGCCGGAGGCATTCGAGGCGGCAAAGGCCGAGGCAGGGGTGAGGGATTGCGTGCTGGTGACGGGAGGGCTTTATGTGGTGGGGGAGGTTATGGAGGAGATGGGGGCGTGAGAGAGGCTGCCGCCCCTTCGGGGCTCTAGATGATCCTGGGCTGGGAACCAGGGCCTTGCGGCCCTGGCTAGATTCCGGACGGCCCTTCGGGCCTGACGGCGAGGCGTGAGGCGTGAGGCGTGAGGCGTGAGGCGTGAGGCGTGAGGCGTGAGGCGTGAGGCGTGAGGCGTGAGGCGTGAGGCGTGAGGCGTGAGGCGTGAGGCGTG
>JBDKRC010000052.1:0-4525 GCA_039683575.1 Armatimonadia bacterium
TAAGCCTCAAAACCGAAGTTCAACTGCGGGTGAGCGGTAACCTTTGAGACAACAGAAGGGTGGAGACCCCGACCGCGGACAAATCTGTTCCGTGGGAAATCACCGCTCTGCTGTCCAGCGAGCGGCTGATCCTGCGTGAGACCAAACGGGCGGTAACTCCCTTTGGCGGAGTGGCCGTCTTCGTTTCCTTTCTACAGAAGATCGATCTGGTGGGGCAGCTTCGACGGTACATGCCCATCCAGTGGAAGTCCCCCAATCAAATTGAGCCCACGGCCACTTTCGTGGCTTTCCTGCTCACCGTGCTGGTGGGTGCAAAACGCTTCGCTCATGCGGCCTTGCTGCGGAGTGACCAGGCGCTGCATGCCTTGTTGGGCATGAAACGCTTTCCCATCGATGACACTATCCGGAATCTGTTCCGAGAATTTGGAATGGGCCACGTGCAACGCCTCTACGAGCCGCTGACGGAGTGGCAGATGCAACGGCTGCCGCTGCGCCCCGACGGCTACACGTTGGATCTGGATTCGACAGTGTTCGAGCGCTACGGCCAGCAGCAGGGATCGCTCAAGGGTCACAATCCGCGCAAGCACGGCCGTCCCAGCCATCATCCCCTGCTAGCCGTGCTGAGTGAAGCGCATTTCCTCCTCCACGGCTGGCTCCGCAGCGGCAACTGCGGAACCGCCCGTGGGGTGGAGGAATTTCTCAAAGAAGCTCTCGCGCTGTGGGGACAGCGCCAGAAGATCCGCCTGCTACGAGCTGATTCGGGCTTCTTCGAGGACCAGCTGCTGAGCTTTCTGGAACAGCGCCGGCTGCCCTACATTGTAGTCGCCCGCTTGACGAAATGGGTCAAACGGGCAGCGCAACGAGTGGAGCAATGGCGGGAACTGGACGAGAACTTCGCGGCCGGCGAATTCCGGCTCCGCCTGCATAGTTGGAAAGTCGAGAGGCGCTTCGTCGTCATCCGCGAACGCATGCGCGAGGGCAGGGACAGTGTGGGCCGGAAGTTGATCGACGTGCCGGGCTATACCTTCCGCGTCTTCGTCACCAGTTGCACCGATGTTCCCGAGCAGATCTGGCGCGACTACAACCGACGCGCCGACATGGAGAACCGAATCGCCGAATTGAAGCACGACCTGGGCGCCGATGGCTTCTGCCTGAAGCAGTTTTTCGCCACCGAAGCCGCCTTTCGAGCGGTGCTGCTTTTGTTCAATCTGCTCTCCGAGTTCCAGCGCTCCGCCGGACTGCCTGGCTATCGTACACCGGCGACGATCCGCACCCAGGTGCTCACTTGCGGAGCCATTCTCGGCCGAGCGGGCCGCCATCTGGTGGTCCACCTGTCCCAAAGCTGGGGTGGCCTACAATCGAGGATCCCTTTGCTGAACAGCATCCTGGCTTGTGAGTTTCCAATTTCGCCGAAGTTGGTCCCGGCCCCTCAAACCTGATCCAGAATGCCGCTGCCGGAATCCCTCGCAGAGGAGGACTATCTATCGCTCAATTTCGGAATTCAGGATAAGAGTGGGGGGCGTTCAGCCCGCCCGTTTTCGCCACAGCGCCGCCGCCCCGGCCAGCGCCTTGTGAAAAGCCAGCAGGATGGCCAGGGCGATCATGAAGATCACCCAGCCCGAGGCGGCGTGGAAGAAACCCTCCGCCAGTTCCGGGCGGTACTCCGCCAGCACGCCCGTCAGCGTCACGCGGCCCGCGTTGGCGATGATGGCGATGGGAATGGTGGCCACGAACAGCACCACCCGCATCCACTTGCGCGTCTCGAAAAGGTAGCTGTAAAACAGCGCCAGGAAGGTGAGCGAAAGCCGCGAGCGGATGCCGCTGCACGCCTCCACCACAGAGAGCGTCTGCTCCGGCAGCACGAGCACGTTGCCCTCGCGCAGGACGGGAATGTCCATCAGCAGCAGCGCATTGTGCGCCAACCGGCTGGCGAGCAATTGCAGGGGGAAGGTGATCTTCCCGTAGATAATCCCCGGAATCGGCACCATGAACAGCAGCACGAATAGCGGGAAGGCGAGCGCGCGCAGGTACGCCCGGCCGCCGAGAAACAGCACCGCGCCCGTCAGCGAAACCAGGAACGCCGTGCGCGAAAGGAACAGCTCCGTACCCATGCGCGCGATATAGCTCTGCGCCATGCCGCACAGCACCAGCAGCATGCCCCACCAGCACGGCGAGGGCTCGATCGCTCGCAGCCGCTCGCGCCTTTGCCATACCAGGTAGCCGGCCACCACGGGGACGAAGAACCCGTGGCCCATATCGTCGTCCGTGCTCCATTGGTGCACCAGGGACCAGAGCACGGGCGCGTAACAGGCGATCCGCAGGGCGCCCGCCAGAAGCGCCACTACCCATGTCCGGCGGCTTGCCGCGCGGGTCTCCACCTCGATCATGCTTGCGTACGCTATCATACCAAGCGCCGCCGGACTGTAATTGCCCGGCGCGGCTGCGTTTAACTATAGTTAATCAAATGGCCCTGGCGGAGGAGAGCAAATCGCTCGCGGACGTTCACTCGAGCGTGGGTACCGGGCAGGTGTCGATCTGGCGGCGCATGTTCGCTTTCGCGGGGCCGGCCTACCTGGTGAGCGTGGGTTATATGGACCCGGGCAACTGGGCCACGGACCTGGAAGGCGGGGCGCGCTTCGGCTACCAGTTGCTGTGGGTGCTGGTGATGTCCAACCTCATGGCCATCCTGCTGCAAACGCTGAGCGCGCGGCTGGGCATCGTGCGCGGGCGCGACCTGGCGCAGGCATGCCGGGAATCTTACCCGCGGCCGATTGCCTACGCGTTGTGGGTGCTCTGCGAAGTTGCCATCGCCGCCTGCGACCTGGCGGAGGTATTGGGGGCGGCCATCGGGTTCAACCTGCTGTTCGGCATCCCGCTGCTGGTGGGGGTGCTCATCACCGCCACCGATACCCTGCTGCTGCTGTGGCTGCAAGGCCTCGGCATCCGCACGCTGGAGGCCTTCGTACTCTCCCTGATCACGGTGATCGGCGGCTGCTTCCTGCTTGAAATCCTGCTGGCGAAGCCCTCGCTGGTGGAGATGGGGGCGGGCCTGGTGCCGCGGCTCAACGGCGACAGCCTGTATGTGGCCATCGGCATCCTGGGCGCGACCGTGATGCCGCACAACCTCTACCTGCACTCGGCGCTGGTGCAGACGCGCGCCATCGGGCGGGACCGCGCGGCCAAGCGTACGGCCTGCCGCTACAACCTCGTGGATTCGGTAGTGGCGTTGAACGGGGCGCTGCTGGTGAACGCGGCCATCCTGGTGGTGGCGGCGGCGGTGTTCTACAAGCGCGGGTTGGTGGTTACGGAGATCCAGCAGGCCCACTTGCTACTGGCGCCGCTGCTCGGCACCGCCGCCGCCAGCGTGGTGTTCGCCGTGGCGCTGCTGGCCGCGGGGCAGTCCTCCACGATCACCGGAACCATGGCGGGGCAGATCGTGATGGAGGGCTTTCTAAACTTCCGCATGCGCCCGTGGCTCCGCCGCCTCATCACGCGCATGCTGGCCGTGATCCCCGCCGCCATCACCATCTGGGTGGCGGGCGACCAGGGAACCTACCGGCTCCTGATCCTCAGCCAGGTCATCCTCAGCCTCCAGCTTCCCTTCGCCGTCATCCCGCTGGTACACTTCACCAGCGACCGCGAACGCATGGGTGAATTCGCCAACCGGGCATGGGTAAGGTGGCTGGCGTGGGCCACGACCCTCGTCATCGTGGCGCTCAACGTGCGCCTGGTGATCGCCTGGGTGGCGAAAATGCTGGAGGGGGCCGGTCCCTGGAGGCCGCTCGTCTGGCTGCTGGTGGTCGCCGTGGGCGGGGTTCTGGCCGCCCTGTTGCTCTGGGTATCGCTCGAGCCGCTGATCACGCGCTGGGTGCGGCGCTTCGGGCGGCAGCCGGTCACGCTCCCGGAACCCGCCACCGGGGAGTTCGCCATCCCGGCCTACCGGCGCATCCTGGTGCCGCTCGACCATTCCGCGCTGGACCGCCGGGCCATCCGCCATGGCGCCGCGATGGCCAAGTCCTACGGCGCCAAGCTGTTCCTCATGCACGTGGAGGAGGACGTGACCAGCCAGCTTTACGGGCCGCTCTCCTCGACCGCGGAGGTGCGCGCAGGCGGCAAGTACCTGGAGGACATCGCCCAGGCGCTGCGCGCCCAGGGCGTGGAGGTGGAAACGGCCATGTGCCACTCCTCCGACCCGCGCCGCGAGATCGTCCGTTACGCGCGGAAGGTACAGGCGGACCTGGTGGTGATGGGCGCGCACGGCCACGGGGGGCTGAAAGACCTCATCTTCGGCAATACCATCAACCCGGTCCGGCACGCGTTGGACGTGCCGCTGCTGATCGTGCGCGACGACGGGCACACGGGCTGAGACAGGGTGCCACAAAGCTGTGTCCGGAGAACACACACAGCGCCCCTTGTTTCGTGCTAACATTAGGTAAATAAAGGATTTGAGGATGGTATGGAGCGTGCTCTCCAAAGTTTCATGGCGCGCCGCTTCCTGTTAGCGCTTTCGCTTGTCTCCTGCTAC
>JBDKRC010000053.1:0-6776 GCA_039683575.1 Armatimonadia bacterium
TGGCCAAGCTTGCCCTGCTCCTGGGAGAGCGCTCCCATATTGTGGTAAGCAGCAGAGAACTTGGGGTTCACGCGCAGTGCCTCGCTGAACGCGCGAGAGGCGTCTTCGTTGCGGCCCTGCGCCGCCAGGGCCCGGCCCAGCGCAAAATGGGCTGGAGCCATGGTCGGGTTGACGCTTACGGCCTGATTAAGCTCCTTTTGGGCGTTGCGGAAGTCTCCCCTTGCCGATAGCGCCTCACCAAGCCGGAAATGCGCCTCTGCCAGGTCCGGATTGCGGCGCAGCACTGTGCCAAACTCCCGCTCGGCACGGTCGAAGTCACGGGTCCGCACGAATTCATCGCCCAACTCGAGATGGCCTGGTATGAAGGCGTCATCGAGGTCAACGGTGCGCCTGAAGAATCTCAGCGCATCGAAGTCATCGTCATCGTCCTCGAAGGCCAGGCCCTCGAAGAAGGGGCCGAAGACGAAACCGGGCTCGGCAACCGCAAACGAGTCGAACAGTGGAAATGCCTCTCCATAGTCTTCCTCGGCGGCCAGCGCGTTGGCCAGGCGCAGATCATAGAAAGCCTCTCGGCGCTCTGCCCGCAGCGCACGCAGCCGTGCCAGCGCCTCTTCGGTGTCCGGCTGGAAGACGAAGTCGCGGGAATCGCCATCTGCGCCCGTGACTACCACATTGAGCGGGTCACCGGGCTCCAACACCAGCGGGACGCGGAACCCAAACTCTGACATCCCCTCGGGCGCACCCAGGGGGCGGAATCTGGTGGGGAAGACATAGGCCGGGGAGCCGTTGACCATGACTGACCGCAGCCCGGAACCGGCTGCGACAAAGCCCATGACAGGCTTGGTGGCTTCCTGTCTCAGGCCCACATACCTCCCCATGTCATCACTCTGGGGGCGCGATAGTTCCACGAAGGCCGTCATGGCTGCGCGCGCCGGCACAACAGGCATGACGACGGCCCCAGCCACTAGAACCGTCGCCAACGCAATAATCTTCAACCTCAACATCGCGGTACTCCTCCACGGCGTCTGTCATCTGCCAGTAAATGGCGTATGAGGCTGTAGACGAGAGGACCGTTGAGTAGTTCTGCCACGGGATTCGCAGCAAAACGAAAGCGGGACCAGCCATTGTGTTGGCTGGCCCCGCTGGGCCGACTGTGTGGACGAGTCGCGGCAGGGCTATTTGGCCTTCTCTCTCTCCGGCAGAGTCAGCGCGACCGGCACCGGCGATTCTACATGGTAGATCCCCGTGCCGGTTCGTGTTACGCTTACCGTGTAGGGCCACACTACCTCGTCACCGACGCCGAAGTCGTATACCTCGAACCATGAGCCCTTCGGGAATTGCTCGCCAAGCCTGGCTGCCTTGGCCTCGGGATGGGCCTGTTGGTCGATGAAGGCTGCGCTGCCGCTGCGGACCTCGTTGAGGCGGTACTCGGCGTCCCGCTTCTCATTGACTACCCTGGCGCCCTCGTAGTAGGCATAGCGCTGCAGTGTGAAGGGGGTATCAGTCAGTACCTTGAAGTCTGCCGCGCCGGTGACTTGTCCGGTGCCGATGCGGGAGTCCATGTTCAGCGCGAGTTCCACGCCGCCCGTGACCGGCTTGACGCCGATGACCTTGTAGGCCAGGCGGCGCTTGGGGTTGGTGATGAAGATGGTCGCGCCCTTCATGGCCTCGGGGGCCGGCGGGGCGGGCTGCAGGGTCACTGTCCCGGCCTTGCGATCCACCTTCACGATGCGCGCGCGGTACTCGGGCTCCGCGATCTTGATCCCGAACCCGCCCTTGCTGAGCACTGTCCCGCCTACGAGGCTCATGGCCACGGGCACCCCGTCCTTCTCCGCGTACAGCCCGAAGCGTCCGGCGAACTTGAGGTCGCCGGCTGCCTGCCGCTCGACCTTCGGGTCGGCGGAGGCCAGGATCGTGTCGGTGCGGTCGGCGGTCTTGACCACACACCCCATAGCCTCGTACCCGGTCTCATCCTGTCCTGAGACTGCCAGAGCGGTCGCGCTCTCGATTACCGGCTTGTCGCGGTAGGTCTCCATGAGCCCTACGACCTGGCTGCGCAGCGGCTCGCCGCCCTGCCGGTGGAGCATCAGCCACTTCATCTCATAGGGGTTGCCGCCCGCTGGCGAGGTGCCGTCGGTTACGTTCACCTCGAAGCCCTTGGACTGCGGGACGGTCAGGCGGAATTGCAGGCCCTCGCCGGTCTTCAGCTTCCAGTTCGCACTCCAGCCACCGTCGCTCTGCGCCTTCTGGACGTTGTAGAGGTACGGGAAGGGGAACATCACGCCTGAATAGCCGTACATGCTCTTGCCGGTGGTGTGGGCCTTGAGCCAGGCATCGTCACCGTAGGGGACGTCAGGGCCGGCGAGGGTGCCCTGGTCCTGTTTGGTCAACTGCAGGCCGGTCGTGGAGAATTCGCCCTCCTGGCAGTGGAAAGCCCACCAGTGCTCTTTGCCGCCGCTGAAGCGGTAGAGGTCCACGCAGTAGAATTCATCAGGGCTGACGTTGACTAAGGCCAGCATTCGGCGCTGCCAGTAGTCAGCCGGCACCTCCGCCTTAGTGCCGTCGTCGCTGTACTCAGAATGGGCAGCCGCCCGTGCCTCGAATACCTGGGCTACGCCGGCGTCGCCGAATAGCTGCGCCTGCGCCGTCATATCCAGGTACGGCCACATGCGCGCCACGTGGTGGCTGCTCCAGACATACTCCCAATGGCCCCAGTTGCGCGGATAGCCCATGTGCTGCAGGATCGTACCTTGCTCGGCGGCGAGGCCGATGTCCATCAGGTTATCCTGGGTATGCCCGCGCGCCCGGCCGTACATCATCCACAGCGCCCGCTTGTTGTCGCCCTTGCCATCGCGCAGGATGCCGATGCCATACCCGTCGTGCAGGGAACTGGCGTCGTTCCAGGTATCCGGAACCTTGGCAGCTTCCTTCTCGATCTGCTTACGAGTGTAGGGGAACTCCAGCGAGGGCGACCAGCCGGGGGTCTTCGCCAGCGCCCAGGCGAACTTCGGGTCCTTCGTGTGCTTGTAGATATGCTCGAAGCCCCGGTTGTCCGCGTCGTGGTAGGTAGCCTTGGCCAGCTTCCCATACTGCGGGTGGGAGCCACTGTCGCCGATCAGCGGGAAGGTGCGGTCAATCAGCATGGTGTCCATGCAGAAGTCGAATACGTTGCGGTAGCGGCGGGACTTGCTCAGGGCGGGGTACTTCTCCTCGGTGACCGTGTCCGGCCGCAGTTCCCGCATGTGCTCGATGGAGTCGATGATGGGGCCGAGGGCCGTTACGTGCATCCCGTTGTAGCCGCCGGTGCTCTCGTAGGGGGCTCCGTCGCGGAAGTAGTCGTTGGGCACGAACACCCGCATCTTCCCGCCGCCGTTGTACAGCCAATCGAGGAAGTCGGTGCCGCCCTTGTAGTTCAGCATCTCCGCCATCTTGGCGAGGCCCCACTGGTGGAACGGGGCGTTGGAGTTGGTGGCCCCGTCCATGGCACCCTGCATCCAGGTCGCCATCAGGTGGGTCTCGATGAAGCGGCGGACATCCTCGCCGGTCTTGACGTCGGTGAAGCCCTTCTTCTGCAGGAACGGCACGATCTCGGGGTCCTTGTCTATGGCCTCGAAGATCTTGTCATACGCCTCCGCGTGGCTCACCTGATAGCCCGGCTGGTCGATGGGGTATACGGTCAGACCTGTGTAGCCGATGATCGGCCCCTCGTCGAACCTGCCCTGCCCGAAGCGCTCTACCTGCGAGACGGTGTTCCGGTGGCGGTGCTGTGTCATCGTCGCGAGGTAGGCGTACTCCACGGCCAGACGAGACATTGCCACCAGGGCCTTGTGGACGTACTTGATATCGCCGGTTGCCATGTAAGACTGGGCGCAGGAGGGAGCCACACTCAGCATCACGTGGTCATACTTCTGGGCGATCTCGGCGATGAAGCCGTAGTGCTTGCCGTCGGCGGCTACATAGCCACCGCCAATGCCGTCATCGGGGAAGGGGCCGCTCGTGAAGTCACCGCGCCCGAAGTCGTTGGAGGGATACAGCTCGTGCCCGACGGGGCATTCGATTTTCCAGTTGTAGGGGTATTTGGTGTCCTTGATCCAGGGATAGAAGGCCTTCTTCTGGTATATTTCTTTGCCGTGCACGGGGCAGCCGTACTGCACGTTGACCCAGTGCCAGCGGGGGATGGTGCTGTCGGGCTGCAGGTTCCAGATGTCATCGTCCGACATCTGCAGCCACTGGGTCGCCCCGCCGCCGCCCTTGCGCGCTGCCTCTTTCTGCTTCTCCGTCGTCAGCGTCTGCTTCTCCTTGAGCTCTGGCAGGGGCTTGCCGAGCGGCCAGCGTCGCGGCAGTTGCTGGCCTTTGAGGGTGCGGTAGGCGTTGAGGTCCTCAAACGACCATACCTCGAAGGTCACGGACAGCGGCCCCTCCGGGTGGTCGAACTGGACCGTGACGCCCTTGCCGGGCTTGAGCGACTTGAAGTAGTACCGCCGGACGTCTGCCTTTGAGCCCGCGGGCGTCTGATCGAGGAGTTGCACTTCCGGTGGCACGGTGGGCTTGATCTGCGGCGCCTCGGCGGGCGCCTTGATCGCGATCATGAATAGCCGCCCGACACCAACGACATCCGGCGCATAGGCCACTCGCGGGTCCATTTTTGCCTCCTGGGCAAGCCCTGCCGACCACATCGCCAGCAAGCTTCCGAGCACAAGGATCAAATGTCGCATTAAGCTGCACCTCTCTGCTATTCCCCGCAACCAGCCAACACGGCCCTCCAGGCCACACGGACGTTCACTTCCCCCTGCCCTGTCCGGGAACCTGCCAGCAATTTGTTGCGCCTGCAGGTGTAATCGTGGTGTGTGTTGGGTATAGTCTTTGAACATTCTTGAGGTAATGCTGAGGAATCACGGCTCGTAGTGCGGCGTCTTTGGCAGTGACGGCTTTTCGATCCAGTCCGTTCTGTTCCCACAAGGAGTTGCTGCGTACGCCTAAGCCTGTCTGGATCATCGGCCTTGACGGCATGGACCCGGAATTGTTGCAGCACTGGGCGGCGGCGGGGCTTCTGCCCAACCTGGCAACGTGCATGGCCTCGGGCGTATCAGGCCGCCTGCGCTCCACCTATAACCAGTTGACCGCCTCGGCCTGGGCCACCGCCGCTACTGGCGCCCAGCCCGGTGGCCATGGAGTCTACAACTTTCAGGAGCGGGTCCCAGGGGAGTATCGCCTGGCCCTTCCCACCGCGGCCGACCGCAAGCTTCCGGCAGTATGGGAGATTGCCAGCGCCGCCGGACTGCAATCAACCGTCGCCCGTGTGCCCCTGAGCTACCCCCTGCGGCCTTTCAATGGCCTGGGAGTGGTGGACTGGCTGGCCCCGTCGCCAGAGAGCCCCGGTTTCGCTCACCCCGCCGATCTCGGAGCGCAGCTTGTCGAACGCTTTGGCCGCGAGTTCTGGCTGGAGGGCGAAGGCGGTTGCGGGCTGCACTGCGATCCCCATGACCGCGACTCGGTCCTGCGCCAGCTCCATTCCGATACTGAGCGGACCTGCCGGCTCTTCAGCCACCTCCACGCTCTCCAGCCCGCTGACCTGTTTTTTGGCGTGATTCGCGAAGCCGACATCGGTGGGCATCTGCTCTGGCCGCATCACGCCGCGTGTGACCGTCACAGCCGCGGCAGCGATCCGCTACTGTCCGTCTACCAGCACATTGACCGCTGTCTTGGGGACCTTCTGGATGAGGTTGGCTCGGATGTCAACCTGCTGTTCCTTTCCGACCATGGCATGGGCGCCAGTCCGCTGGGTCCCTCTTGTGTGCGTCCCCTGCTTCAGGCCGCCGGGCTGATGGTAGCCCAGGGCACTCCTATGCCGCCCCTGCCCAGTCGCATGAAAGCGGCAGTCTGCAAGCACATACCCTGGGACCTCCGCCGCCGCCTGCGCCCGCTCAGCTCCTCCGCCCGCTCCCAGGGCTTCACCGCACTGCATCTCGCTGGCATCGATTTCTCCCAGAGCCTCGCCTTCACGTATCTGGCCATGATGACCGGTGAGATCTGGCTGAACCTCAAAGGCCGCGACCCGCTGGGTATGGTCGAGCCGGGCCCGCAGCAGGAGGCTCTCGAAGAGGAGATTACCCGCCTGTTCATGTCTGCCACTGACCCGGTGAGCGGTGTGCCCGCCGTGACTGAGGTCAGGCGAGGCCCTGAACTCTTCGCCGGCCCCAACGTGGGCATCTTCGCCGACCTGCACCTTGGATTCGTTGAGGAGCCACGTATCTCCGGCCTTAGCACTCTCCTGCCGGATGGCTCGCGCGTCACTGTCAATATCGCCCCGGATAGCCCGCTGCTGTGGCTGGGTTCACACCGTCCCCACGGCATCTTCGTGGCCTGCGGGCCCGACATCATCCCCACGGATATTCCCGTTGAGGGCACTCTCGCAGACATTGCCCCAACGGCCCTGGCCCTCCTTGGCGTCCCCATTCCGCCCCACATGGACGGCCACGTGCTCGAACACATCATGGCCCCCAGGATCCGGCCTCACGTTCGGGAGTACGAGATTGCCGCTGCCTGCGACAGCATTCAGCCGGACTACGCTCCCGAAGACCTGGAGCGCATTGAGGCACGCCTCGGCGCGCTGGGCTACCTATAGGCACCACAGCGGCGCACCGTCGCTTGACGGCGACCGTGCGAGCGGCTGAGGTTCTCACAATACTGGGGAAATGACCACAGGGGGGCATTGGCGCTAGCTTAGACCAGTACGGCGGGCGGCTCGCCCGCCCCGGGGGGCCAACAGGCGGGCG
>JBDKRC010000054.1:0-38377 GCA_039683575.1 Armatimonadia bacterium
CTCCTTGTCCACGAAGGCTGGGGGGATTATAGCAGGCGGTGTGAGAGGGTGACAAGAAGAGGAGGGTACAGCCGAGGGCGTCCGGCATTGAAATGCCGGCCTTAGTAATGAGCGTCCCTCCGGGACGCGAGAGAAGAGAGGCGAGAGGAGAGCTACAGTCGCTTGCGCATGAGGCCGATGCCGAGCGCCAGGAGTGCTAGCGCCAGGAGCGTGAGGGCCAGCATTTGCGGCCAGAGTATGCTTACGCCTACCCCCCGGAGGAAGAGGCCGCGGACGATTTCGAGAAAGTAACGGGCGGGGATCCCGTATGTCAGCGCACCGATCACCGGCGGCATGTTGGCGATGGGGAACATGAAACCGGACAGCAGTACGGACGGCATGATGACCAGGAAGACGAGAATCTGCGCTTCCTGCTGGGTGCGGGACAGTACCGAGACGAGGAGCCCCAGGCCGAGACAGGCGACGAGGAATACGGCGGCCATGGAGAACAGCAGCACGAAGCTACCACGGAAGGGAACGTGGAACCAGCCGAGGGCAAAGAGGACGACGAGGACGGACTCGAGCATGCCGATTACACCCATCGGGATCATTTTGCCCAAGAGGAGTTCGCTGGTGCGCAGCGGAGTGACCAGCAGTTGCTCAAGCGTGCCGGCTTCGCGTTCGCGGACGATGGCGAGGCCGGAGAGGTTGATGGTCACGACCAGCACGATCATGCCGAAGACGCCGGGGACCATGTAGTTGACGCTTTTGAGGTCCACGTTGTACCAGACGCGCTGTTGCGCCTGGAGCTGCGGAACGGAAGTGCCAAAGGTGCCGTCGGCGCGGGCGAGGCGCTGCTGCCAGCGCAGACCGCGCTCCTGCAAAAGGCGCACAAAGTAGGAGGTGGCGAGGCCGGCGGTATTGGCGTCGCTGCCGTCAACGTACAGGCCAAGCTCGGCACCATCGCCCGTTTTGAGGCGCGTCATGAAATCATCCGGAATGAGCAGGGCGAGTTCCGCCGTGCCACGCAAGAGCAAGGCGGAGAGCAGGCGCGGATCGTCGGGCAGTGCCGCGACCCGGAAATAGTGACTGTGATCGATCTCGGTGATCAACTGGCGGCTGTCGGGACTGCGGTCCAGATCGCAGATGGCGACGGAGACGTCGCGGACGTCAGTGGTCGCGCCATAGCCAAAGAGGATAAGCTGGATCAGCGGAGCCAACAACACCAGCCGCAGCACCGCGGGATCACGGCGAATCCGCAGGAACTCCTTCTTGATGATATAGCGCAGGCGAGAGAGGTTCATGGTTATCAGCCTAGAGGCGCTTTTTGAAACGTTTGGCGGCCAGCGTTACGAGCACGAACGCAAAGAGCGCCAGGATGAGTACCTGTGGCCAGAGAACTGCCAGGCCGCCAGCTTTGAGGTAGATCGAGCGGATGATGATCAGGAAGTGTGTAGGCGGGAGGAACTGCGACACGATCCGAAGCGGCAGCGGCATGCTGCGGATCGGGAAGACGAAGCCGGAGAGCAGGATCGTGGGCAGGAGAGTCGACAGCATGGCGACCAGGATTGCGAGCTGCTGCGTGCGGGCGACAGTCGAGAAGAGGATTCCCGTGGCGAGGGAGGCCAGCAGATAGAGGAAGCTCACCCCCAGAAGAAGGGCAACGCTGCCGACCGGCACGACATGGAAGACGAGGACACCGGTAAGCACTGACAGGAGCACATCAACGAAAGCGATGGCCACGTACGGTAGGATCTTGCCGATCATAATGTTGGGCGCTTGCACCGGAGAGGTTACGAGCGTCTCGAAGCTGCCCCACTCGCGCTCGCGAACGATGGCGGTCGAGGTGAGAAGGGCGGACAGGATCGCGACCAGGATGGCGATGAGGCCGGGCACGATGAAGCTGCTGCTGCTCAGGCCGGGGTTGTAGAGGATGGTGGAGTGGACGGTAAGCGGCTGAGGCGGAGAGATGCCCTGGCGGCGCGCGTAGTCGGCGATCAGCGTCTGGGAGTAGCGAGCAAGGGCGGCGTCAATGTAGCCTTGCGCGGCGCTGGCGCGGGTGGTCTCGACGCCATTGATGAGGACTTGCACATCTGCGGGGCGGCCAGCGCCGAGGGCGCCCTGAAGGTTGGGCGGCAGCACGAGCACGAACACCACCCGATTGCCGTCGAGCAAGTCCCTCACCCGCCGGTCGTCCGTGATGACTTCTGTTAGCTTGAAATAGCCGCTCTGAATGAAGCTCTGGATGATGTCGCGAGAAACCTCGCTGTCGTCGAGGTCATATACGGCGAAGGTGATGTCGCGCAGATCGTAGTTGATCCCGTAGCCGTAGAGGAGCAGCAGGAGGACGGGCAGGGCGAGAATGACAAAGAGGCTGCGTGGATCGCGCAGGTTGTGAATCCATTCGGCACGGGCGACGGCGAGGGTGCGGCGCATCAGCCCTTCCTCCCCGCGCGGTCGGCAGGCTCATGACGGCGGGCGAGGGAGACGAAGACGTCCTCCATCGTTGGCAGGACTCGCTCGACCTGCTCGACCTGAACGCCAGCCCGCTCAAGTGCAATACGCACGGTCGCCTCGGGATCCGCAATGTCCTCGTGCACCTCCGCATGCATTGCATCCCCGAAAAGCGCGGCCTCCACGACCTCGGGCGCATGCTCAAGCGCTTCCAGAGCGTTCCAGAGGGGCGTGGCCCGCACCTCGACCATGTTGCGCACGATGTCCTGGCGCAACTGCGCCGGCGCGCCTTCGACAATGAGATCGCCATAGTGCATCATCGCGAGCCGGGTGCAGTGCTCTGCCTCGTCCATGACATGGGTGGTGACGAAGATGGTGGCGCCGTCGTTGGCGAGGTCGTCGATGACCTCCCAGAACAGGCGACGGGTGATGGGGTCAACACCGCTCGTTGGCTCGTCGAGAAAGAGCAACGGCGGCTTGTGAATGATGGTTGTGGCGAGGGCGAGGCGCTGACGCCAGCCGGTGGAGAGGGTGCCGGTGAAGCGGTCCAGCACCACGCCGAGTTCGAGGCGCTCCGAGAGATACGACAGACGCTCGACGATGAGGGCGCGGGGGACCGCGTACATTCCTCCGTAGAACTCGATGTTCTCAGCGACCGTAAGGTCCTGGTAAAGGGAGAAGAGTTGGGGCATGTAGCCCATGTTCGCCTTGATCTTCTCGGGCTCACGACGGACGTCGAAACCGGCCACGGTGGCGGTGCCGGAGGTTGGCAGGAGCAGGCCACAGAGCATGCGGATGGTCGTGGACTTGCCCGAGCCGTTGGGGCCGAGGAAGCCGAAGACCTCGCCCTGTGCCACGTTGAAGCTCACGCCGTTGACCGCCGTGAAAGTACCGAACTTCTTTACCAGTTTATCCACGGCTACTGCGGTGGGCATAGTCAGGCCGTCAGTTCGGTTTGTCCCTCAAGAGTAAGCGCCATAAAGACGTCCTCGAGAGATGGTTCGACAGTCGAGACCTCCTCGCATTCGACGCCGGCCGCTTTCAGGGCTGGTTTGAGGGCGTCCGACGTGGTTCCGGGACGAAGGGCGATGTGAAGACGGTCACCGAAAACTTCGACGGAAGCGACGCCCGGCTCGTGTTGCAGCGCCGTGCGGGCTTCGCGCTGGGGTCGGCAGCGAACCTCGATCATCTGGTAGGGCAGGCGGCTGCGGAGGGCCTGGGGCGTGTCTACGGCGAGTAGCCTGCCCTCGGACATGAAGGCAAGCTTGCTGCACCGGGCGGCTTCGTCCATGTACGGCGTGCTGATGAGGATGGTGACGCCCTGCCGTGGGAGGTCGTAGAGGATCTTCCAGAAGTCGCGCCGCGAGACGGGGTCTACACCGGTGGTGGGCTCGTCGAGCAGCAGGACCCGGGGGCGATGGATCAGAGAGCAAACGAGGGCGAGCTTCTGGCGCATGCCGCCGGAGAGGCGGCCGGCAAGACGCTTGCGAAAGGGCGTGAGGTAGGTGATGTCGAGCAGTTCGTCAGCCCGCGCCCTCCACTCGGCGTGCGGCACCATGTACAGGTCCGCCATGTAGCGGATGTTCTCGTCGATGGTTAGGTCACGGTGGAGACTGAACTGCTGGGGAAGGTAACCGAGGTGCTGCTTGACCGCTTCGGGGTCGGTAGTGACTTCAGCACCGCCGACCACGGCGTGTCCGCCGTCGGCGGGGAGAATGCCGCAGAGCATGCGGAAGCTGGTGGTTTTGCCCGCGCCATCGGGGCCGACGAGACCGGCGATCTGCCCCACCTCGACCTGTAGTGTCAGGTCCTCACATGCCACCACGTTGCCGAAGCTCTTGCGCAAGCCCGAGATATCCAGGGCGAGGTCAGGCATGGGGCCGCACCGGCTGGAGCGCCTGTTTTTCGGGAGCGGCCTGGATTACCGCGTCGGCAGGCATTCCTGGCTTCAGCAAGCCCTGCTCATTGGATACGGCGATCTCTACGGCGAATACTGTGCGGGTGCGCTCTTCGTAGGTCTGGACGAACTTGGGTGTGAATTCGGCTTGCTGAGCAATTCTGCGGATCGTGCCACTGAAGTTGCGGTCTGGCAAGCCGTCCACGGTCACGGTTGCCGATTGCCCGATGACGAGGCGCGATAGCATTGGTTCCGGCACGTAGACCGTGACCCAGGTGTCGGTGAAGTCAACCATGGTCGCGATGGAGGACCCGGGTTTGACTATCTCGCCCACTCTCAGGTGAGTGTCGTCGATCATGCCAGAAGAGGAGGCGGTCAGGCGGAACTTGTCGAGACTGGCACGAGCCGCGGCAACGGCAGCCTCTGCCTGGACAACCTGAGCTCGCGCGGTCTGGGCCTCTGCGATGCGGACGGGGACTTGCTTTTCGTTTTCGCGAGCCTGGCGCAAGGTGGCGCGGGCCTCGGTAACTTGTCGTCGCGAAGTCTCACGCTCGCCCGGACGGGCGCCAGCGAGAGCGAGACGCAGGTTGGCCTCCGCGGCTTCGTTTGCGCCTTCGGCCTGACGCAGGGCTGCGGCAGCACGGTCTATCTCTTCGCGACGCGGCCCCTGACGGGCCAGGGAGAGGGCTTCCTGCGCCGAACGCTGCTGGGCGACGGCGCGCTGTAACTGGCCGCGAGCGGCGGCTATCTGGTCGGTACGAGTCCCGGCGCGCAGCAGGGCGAGTTGCTCGCGCGCGGCCTTCAGGTCCGACTGGGCAGACTCGTTGGCGGCGCGTAGCGCATCCATCTGACTGGGAGGAATCGCTCCCTGGCTAACAAGGCCTTCGCCACGGCGGTAGTCCTTGGCAGCCTTCTCGGCGGCGGCTTCGGCCCGGTTGACCTGGGCGCCCATCGCCTCGAGTTCCTGGGGGCGCGCGCCAGCCTCAAGGTCAGCCAGCGTGGAGCGGGCACTCGCGACCTGGGCGGTCGCGGCCTCGTAGGCGTCTTCGGCCTGCCGTACCTCCTCGGGCCGCAGGCCAGCCTGTAGTTCGCGTAGCTGCTCTTTCGCGGCATCACGCGCCCCGGCGGCCTGACGGACGGCGGCCTGCGCAGCCTCGATTTCCTGTTTACGCGAGCCGGCGGCGACGTCCGCTTCGCGCGCCGCAGCAGTGCCCACGCCAGCGGCGGCCTTCTCAATCTCCCCCGCAGACACGCCCTGCTGCAGACGCACGGCGGCGTCGGCGCGTGTGGCCTGGTCCCGCGCTGTCACCAGCGCGGCCTCGGTGCGACGGAGCTCGGCGGCGCTTGTTTCGCTGGCGATGGTCGCTATGAGCTGCCCCGCGCGCACGGGCTGGCCCTTGTCGATAGGACGCTCGATGATCATGCCGGAGACTTCAGAGGAGAGCTCAATGGTTCGCGCTTCGACCAGACCACTGGCGCGAATGCTGTCGCGAGCTGAGGCGTCATTGCCGCGCAAGAGGAAATACAGGGCCAGGGCCAGCAGCGCCACAAGCAGGAGCGGTATAGCAATCCTGAGCGGCTTGCGCGAACGAGACGGCGGCGGGGCTTGAGCCATCGCACACTCCCGGGGAGGATTCGGCGGAAGACGCGCTACAGAAGGTCCTCGAAATCTTCGTCATCAGCGAGGCCGACCTGAATCTCGGTCTCGTCGTCGGCTTCGACGGGCTCTTCCTCTTCGGGAGCTTCCTCGCCCACCGGCATGATGACCGGAAGGACCATCGGACGGCGCTCGGTGAGCTCATAGAGCAACTTGCCAACCGCTGATTTGACACGATCATAGAGGGCGTCCGGTTCGCCGCCTCCCTCTTCGTGGAAGGCGGTAACGGTCTGTAAAATCCGTTCTTTGGCCTGGTCGATCAGTTCCACTGACTCGTCCATGTATACGAAGCCGCGAGAGTAGATCTCTGGCGGGGCGAGGAGTTGGCAGGTGTCACGCTCGATTACCAGTACCGGCAGGAAGATGCCCTCGCTCGCCAGGATCTGCCGGTCGTTGATCACCACGTCGCCGACATCACCAACGCCGAGCCCATCCACGTTAACCGAGCCGGCCGGGACGTTCGGTCCGCGGTAGGCTTTCTCATTGCGGAACTCCACGGTGGCGCCGGGCCTGAGGATGAACACGCGGTCGCGGCTGATACCCATCTCGCAGGCGAGGTCGGCATACAGTACGAGATGGCGTTGGTCGCCATGGACGGGAATCGCGAATTGGGGCTTGGTCAGAGAGAGCATCAGCTTCAGCTCTTCGCGGTACGCGTGTCCGGAAACATGCACTCCGGAGTCGCTGCCGTAGATGACGCGGGCGCCCTCGGCAAAGAGGCGGTTGATGGTGCGCCAGATCAGGGACTCGTTGCCCGGAATGGGGCTGGCGCTCATGACGACGGTGTCGCCTTCCTGAATGCGCACGTGGCGGTGACTGCCACGGGACATGCGCGAGAGCGCCGACAGAGGCTCGCCCTGGCTACCGGTAGTGACCACGGTCACCCGCTCCGGTGGTAGATCGTCAATGTCGCGGATGTCGATGAGGGCGCCTTCGGGCGCATTGAGATAGCCAAGGCGCTGCGCGGTCGCCGAGATGCGTTCCATGCTGCGGCCAGTAATGGCGACGTGGCGCCCACAGGCCAGAGACTGGTCAATGACTTGCTGCACCCGGCCCACGTTTGAGGCGAAGGTGGTGACAATAATGCGGCCAGGAGCATCGCGGAAGACGCGGCGCAGGGTCTCCCCGACGACTGCTTCGGAGGGGCAGTAGCCGCGACGCTCCACATTGGTGCAGTCAGAGAGGAGGCATACCACGCCTTCTATGCCCAGCTCGGCCAGACGACCAAAATCCGGACCGGGGCAGCCGATAGGCGTTTGGTCAAATTTGAAGTCGCCAGTGTGGAAGATGGTCCCCGCCACCGTTCTGATCGCGAGGCCCATGCCATCGGGGATGCTGTGGCTGACGCGCACGAGTTCGAGATCGAAATCGCCGACGGTAAAGCGTTCGCCGGGCGCGACCTCAATCAGTTCATAGCCGTCGGCGGGGTGATATTCAGCGAGTTTAGCTTCGAGCAGGCCCAGGGTGAGCGCGGTGCCGTAGACTTTGAGGGGCAGTTCCTCGAGAAGGTACGGGAGGCCGCCGATGTGATCCTCATGTCCATGCGTGAGGACGACGCCAGCCATCTTTTCGGCGTTCTCCATCACGTATGTGAAGTCGGGGAGAATGACATCTACGCCCGGATGCTCTTCATCCGGGAACATGAGGCCGCAGTCCACCGCGATCATCGAGTCACGCTGCGCGATCAGCGTCATGTTCTTGCCGATGTC
Organism: Armatimonadia bacterium; assembly: GCA_039683575.1. Classification (GTDB taxonomy): domain Bacteria; phylum Armatimonadota; class Zipacnadia; order Zipacnadales; family UBA11051; genus JAJFUB01. Next base: position 7,697 of record JBDKRC010000054.1, read on the forward strand.
GCCCATCCCGCCGAGGGAGATCACGCGTACAGCATCATCGAAAATCATTTCAGTCACAGCAATCACCACATCCGCAGAAGGTCAAGGGGCAAAGACGTTTGGGGCTGGCTGCCTTCCGCTTCTTCCAGTTGATCTACCGCTAGTCTTTGAGTCTCGTCAGAGAAGTCTTGTTCAGTCACAATTCATTCCTGCAGGAATCATCATTCCTGCAGCATACTGCGCAGGCGCTCCATGTCCTCGACGAGCACAGGCTGCAGGCTGGGTTGGTGCAGGGCCGCGGCCGGATGGTAGAGGGGGACGTAGATAATCCCGTCCTGCTCGTGTGGCACGCCGTGGATCCTGCCGATGGACACAGGGGCGTCCAGCACTACCTGGGCAGCGGCGCGTCCGAGCAGGCAGATGATTCTGGGGTTGATCAGAGCGATCTGTGTCTCGAGGTAAGGACGGCAAGCCGCTGCTTCATCAGGCGTGGGGGCGCGATTGCCCGGGGGACGGCACTTCACGATGTTCGTGATGAAGACATCCGGGCGTCGCAGACCGGCGCGGAGCAGAAGCTGGTTGAGGAGTTTGCCGGCCGCTCCCACGAAAGGACGCCCGGTACGGTCTTCCTGCTCTCCCGGCCCCTCACCAATGAGCATGAGGCGCGCATCTGGCGGCCCCTCACCCGGAACCGTCAGCGTGCGCGTCATCCCAAGGCCACACCGCTGGCAGATGGCGACGTCCTCCGCCACCTCCTGCAGCAGACACGTGACCTGCTCGATGCTCACTAGCCCCTCCTGCTGCCGCGTGCGCGCGGACCTAGATCAGCCCCAACTCCTGGCAGGCCTTACGCATAGCCGCGGTGTCGGCTTCATTGGCCTCGACGAGCGGCAGACGCAAGCCGCCGGCGGGAACGCCGATGATCTCGAGACCGCGCTTAACACACGCGGGATTGCCAGAGGCGAGGAAGCAGGCCTTGTAGATGCCGAGCAGCGACTGGTGCAGCCGAGCCGCCTCTGTCACCTGGCCTGCGTCGAAGGCTGCGATCATGGCTGCGATCTGCTTGCCAGCGAGATGGGAAGCGACACTGATCACGCCGTAGCAGCCGACGGACAGCATCGGAAGAGTAAGCAGATCTTCGCCCGAATAGACGATGAAATCATCCGGCTTGCCAGCGCAGATTGCGCTGATCTGCTCGAAGTCGCCGCCGGCTTCCTTGAGGGCGACCACATTATCCAGTTCCTCGGCGAGGCGCAGGACAGTCGAGGCCTCGATATTCTTGCTGGTCCGGCCCGGAACGTTGTAGAGCACAACCGGCAGGTCCGTCACCTGGGCGATGGCCTTGAAGTGCTGGTAGAAGCCTTCCTGTGAGGGCTTGTTGTAATACGGTCCGGTGAGCATGACGCCATCTAGACCCATGCCATTGACGGCTTTGGTGATCTCGATGCTGTCGGCAGTGTTGTTGCTGCCGGTTCCGGCGATGATCGTCGCGGCTTCGCCGACCGTGTCTTTGACAGCCTTGAACAACTCCAGCTTCTCGGGCTTCGTGAGGGTTGGCGCCTCACCGGTGGTCCCTGCTACTACGATGCCGTCTGAACCGTTCTCGACGAGATGCGCTGCCACACGGGCAGCCTGATCCAAATCCAACCGCAGGTCAGCATCGAAGGGGGTGACCATAGCGGTGAGCACTTTTCCGAGTTGGGGCATTAGTCCGTTCCTCCTTGGCGGTCCGGCTGACGCCGGATCATCCCTGTCGCGCAGGCGCACGAAAGGGAGTGAATACGAATTCGCCGCGGACGGCGAACTGACCTTCAGGCTGACAATATTGGTTTCGGTGGGGGTGGACGATCGGGGAGCCAGTAAAGATGACGACGCCGCCCCGATGCAGCCGGGCGGCGTTTTCATGAATCAACTACTGAGCAAGGTTTGGCCCCACGCTTTCGCCGTCGACATCAGCATCCTGCAACGGACGCTTTGCCTCCCTGAGACCCTGGGCCTCCAGGTCTCGCGGTGGCGTCTAACCTGGCGCTACTTCTTCGGTGCTGCCTTCTTGGGTGCGGCTTTCTTCGGTGCAGCTTTCTTCGGCGCGGCCTTCTTGGGTGCGGCCTTCTTCGGTGCAGCCTTCTTCGGCGCGGCCTTCTTGGGCGCGGCCTTCTTCGGTGCTGCCTTCTTCGGCTCGGCCTTCTTGGGCGCGGCCTTCTTCGGTGCTGCCTTCTTCGGCTCGGCCTTCTTGGGCGCAGCCTTCTTCGGTGCTGCCTTCTTTGGTGCTGCTGACGCTGTGCAACCGCAAGTCTTGGCCATCGGAGGTTCGCTCCCTTTCGGAAGATTGTGCCGACGTGCGCGGTGAAACTCGCACCTTGCGAAAAGCGTGTCTAGGTGTATATACACTTTGGATTCAACGCTTGTCAACAGGTTCTACGCGAATTGGCATAGCATCATCGAAAGTTTTCGCCAATCAGGTCATATAACATGAAAAAAAAGAACCCGCGGCAGGGAGCACGCGGATTCTGTGTGATCATCGCTAATGAGATTCGTGGTGTCAGGTGAGCTTCGCCAGGGCCTCAAAATCACCCTTCAGATGCGCATAGATTCGCTTATACAAATCGTATAGCTGCTCGTATTTTGCAGCCGACGAATCATCTGATTTCATTGTATCTTTGACCTTAATCGTCTGACGACAAGCAGTAACCACATCGGGATAGATCTGCGCGCCGACCCCTGCCAACAAGGCCGCGCCGAAGGCAGCGCCTTCATCCACATTGATCGTGCTCATCTCGCGACCGGACACGTCCGCCTGAATCTGCCGCCAGACTTTGCTTCGCGCTCCGCCACCGGACGCACGCACCTGTGGCATGTCCAATCCCAGACCCGCAATGAGATCGAAGGAGTCGCGGAGGCCGAAAGCCACGCCCTCGAGGACCGCGCGTGCGAGATGGCGCTTTTCATGGCGCAGCGCGAGTCCAAAGAAGACGCCGCGGGCGTACGGATCGGGGTGGGGACAACGCTCGCCGGTGAGATACGGCAGGAACAAGAGGCCCTCGCTGCCGACCGGCGCCTTCGTGGCCTCGGCTGTGATCAGTTCGTAGGGATCCACTCCAAGCTGAGCCGCGACCTGCTTTTCCTCGCTGAACATCGTGTCTCGCAACCAGCGCAGTGACCCGCCGGCGGCGAGCATCACGCCCATGACATGCCATTTGCCCGGGACCGCGTGGCAGAAGGTGTGTGTGCGCAGCTTGTCATCCATTACCGGCTGATCGAGGTAGGCAAACACCACGCCGGAGGTTCCGGTGGTGCAGGACACGGCTCCCGGCTCCACAATCCCGTTGCCGACCCCTCCCGCGGCCTGATCGCCCCCCCCGCCGACCACTGGCGTGCCCTCTTTCAGGCCGGTCAGCGCGGCGACTGATTTGCTGAGGCCGCCGGTAACCTCAGGCGATTCATAGACACGAGGAAACCACTCGTGTGGCAGGCTCAGTTTGTCGAGGATAGTCTTTGACCAGCGGCGCTCGGGGACATTGAACAGGGCAGTGCCCGAGGCATCCGACACCTCAGTAGCAAAGTCACCTGTCAGCCGGTAGCGAATGTAGTCCTTGGGCAACAGCACCTGGGCAAGGCGCTCGTAGTTCTGTGGCTCGTGGTCACGCAGCCAGATGATCTTGGGCGCCTGAAAGCCGGTGAGGACCGGGTTGCAGGTTTCGGCGATGATGGTCTTGCGGCCGACCGTGCCCGTGATGAAGTCGCATTGTGGGGCGGTGCGTTGGTCGTTCCAAAGCAGGGCGCGCCGGATCACCTGGCCGCTGCAGTCGAGGAAGACCGAGCCGTGCATCTGCCCGGATAGCCCGATACCGGCGATCTGCTTGCCGGTCAGCCTCGCCTGCGCGAGTACCTGGCGGATCGACTCGACGGTCGCCTGCCACCAGTCCGCCGGATCCTGCTCTGACCATCCGGGATGTGGTGAGTAGAGCGGGTACTCAACGGTAGCGCGGGCGATGATCTTGCCTTTGTCATTGACAATGATCGTCTTGGTGCCACTGGTGCCAACATCAATGCCCATCAGGTAAGCCATGGTGGTTCTCCTGAGGTGGTGCGTGCCCGTGGCCAGCAAGGCGGGCGGTTCTTCCGCGGCGGGCAGGCGGGCCGCCTGCCCCGCTGGGAAGAGAGCGTGCGAGAGCGCGGTACTATAGGTTCAGTTCGCGCGACAGCATCTCCCGCCCCCTGGCATAGCCCGCATTGCCTGCTTCGCGGTTGGCCTCGCCGCAACCATCCCACCAAACAGAGAGCGATGGGTTGTCGCGGCGGCAGATGCCCTGCGTGTCAGGAACGCGCTCGAAGATCAGTCGCAGCATTTCCCTCGCGGGCAGACTACTCCCATACCGAAGGCCCAGCACCCGCAACAGGTCCAGGTCACGCTTCTCGTTGGACAGGCCGCCGGAGCCGGCCACGTTGACGCAGGCGTTCAGGTCGGCCACTCGCTGCGGGCAGGGCGCGCAGATCATCCAATCCGCGCCCTGGGCCATCGTAATCCTGAGGTCGGGCCGGCGCCGGAGGAGGTCGATGAACTCGACGATGTTGTCCTCGGCCAGCGGCTCATATCGCCCCTCGCGGTTGCCGTAGTTGCAGACCGCGCACATGATAACGTGCGGGCGGATCAGCAACTCGTCCGCCGCTTCCATCGCTGCGACTGAGGCCGCTTTGTCAGCGGTCATCTGCGCTGGGTCGCGAGGTTGGATGAGAGCCGCGATTCCCTTCGCCGCGCCGGCTTCGTAGTGCCCGGCATCAGCACGCGGGCAACCCCGCCAGGCAGCAGGGGCATCGCCATGACCACAAAGGCCATCCACTGTCGGGATGGCCTTGAGTATGCGGTGAAGCAACGTGCGGGCGGGAAGGATGCTGCCGGGAGCAAGGTCCAACGCCTGCAGGATGTCCAGGTCGCGCTTGCGGTTGAACTCATCTTCCCCCACATCGTCGGCTGGGCCAGGATCCTGGTAGGCGTAGACGTCATGCGCGTTGCAGACCAGCATCACCGGCACGTCCGGCTCGTGGCGGATGATCTCCGCCAACGTCTGTGCCGTCTCGCCCTGCGAGCCCGCAAGCTCATGGCCCTGGCGGCAGATCAGGCACAGCATCTGGTATGGCCGCACCCGCAGCGCCGGCTTCATTCCCTACTCCACGCGTTCGATGGTGATGGGCGTTCCACTCCGGACGGCTTTGAAGACCGTGGGGTCGCCTTCGACCTGGCCGAAAATGCTGACCGGGCTGGCAGGGCGGATCTCGTCCCCACTGCTCATCGGGGTGGGCCCGAAGAAGATGCAGAAGGCCGGCCCTGGAGGCCAGTAGGCCAAGTCGCCCATGCCGACGGTCGGCTTGAGGTCTTCGCCCTCGGTGTCCACGTCAATGTCGAAATATATCTCGTCGCCCCAGGTCCGGGCCGTGCTCTTGATCGGGCAGGCTTCCCAGATGAGGTTCGCCATTCCGCTGTCGTTCAAAGTTGCCATTGCCGACACGTCGCCGGCAGTGATCTTGATCTGACGTGCCATTGCGTCCGCTCCTCCATTGGTAGTGCTTACGGGCGAGACGCCCGTACTACGCGGTGTTCGGTGACGGGCGAGACGCCCGTACTACGCGGTGTTTGATGACGGGCGAGACGCCCGTACTACGCGTGGGTTGCTATGATCCGTCTGCCCAGAGTCTGAGGTAGCCGAGGCCGAGTTCGAAGCCTTCCTCGCGGCCGACCGCCGAGTCTTCATGCTCGATCGAGAGCACGCCGTTGAAGCCGTTGGCCCGCAGCCGCGCGCAGTACACGCCCCAGTCAATGTCGCCGAAGCCCGGTATGACATAGCGCCACCAGCCGGACTCCTGGTTGCCCAGATAGGACAGCTTGTGCTGCTTGATCTCGACGTCCTTAGCGTGCGTGTGGAAGATGCGCGAAGCGAACTTCTCGACTGCATACAGGTGGTCAATGCCTTGCCACACGAGGTGGCCGGGATCGAAGTTGAGGCCGAAGTTGTCGGCAGGCACTTCGTTGAAGATCATGTCCCACTGGCTGAGGCAGCGGATGTTGGTGGCAAACCAGTTCTCCATCGCAATCTTGACGCCTTTGTCCGCCGCCTTCTTGGTGAGCTCGCGGAAGTACGGCGCGGCTTCCTGGACGATGCACTGCTCGCGTGTCATGCCAGCGGGCGGCAATCCGGCGGTGCAGCACAGGACACCACATTCCAGCTTCTCGACGGCATTGAGCGCTTTGTCTATGATGTCACGGTTGGCCTCGCGGGTCGCGGCATCACCATTGGTGATGTCTACATATGCCGCAATGCTGGAGATCTCCAGGTCGGCCTGACTGACAGCGTCCTGCAGCGCCTCGACATCGAGGTTGTCGAGGTCACAGTGCTTGCTCGGCCCGCGGATTTCCAGTGAATCAAAGCCTGCCTCGGCGGCGAAATTCACGACAGTATCCATGTCATCATTCGAGAACGGCGCGGTCAGCATACCAACTTTCATGGTCAGACCCTCCGATGCCGCTCGCAGGCGGCTGAATAACATCGCACTATCTGTTCAGCAGTGAAACTTACGAGGCGCCGAGCAGTGTCAGCTTCCATTAGTCGCTCTAGCTCCGCAGGCCCGGTGCAGATCGAGAAGACTGCAGTCAAAAACTCGTGCAGATTCTCGGCCTCGGTTGAGACCGATCCCCCAAAAGCGACTACCGGCACCCCCATTTCCCGCGCCACGTCTGCAACGCCCTTGCAGGTCTTGCCGAAGGCCGTCTGGTAGTCGATCCGACCCTCTCCCGTCAGGCACAGGTCGGCCTGCTCCATCTTGGCGCGCAAGCCTACCGTATCGATGACGATCTTGACCCCCGGCTCGAGGGTGGCTCCGCAGAAGCCGACGAGCCCTGCCCCGAGGCCACCGGCGGCGCCCGCTCCAGGCATCTGCGCCACGTCTACGCCGAGGTCACGCTGCGCCACTTCGGCAAACCTCTGCAGGCCCCGGTCAAGCTGCTCGACGATCTCGGGCGTGGCCCCCTTCTGGGGTCCGTAGACATGCGCGGCACCAGTCGGGCCGTACAGGGGATTGTCCACGTCACACGCGACGCGTATCTGTGCCGCGCGCACTCGGGAATCAAAACCGCTGAGGTCAATGCTGCTCAGGTTCGCCAGTCCGGCACCGGTTGGCTCGATCTCGTCGCCACCCTCGTCCAGAAGCCGCGCTCCGAGCGCGGCCGCCATGCCCAGACCAGCCTCAGTGGTGGCGCTGCCACCTATCCCGACAATAAGCTTCCGCGCGCCGGCATCGAGTGCGGCCTTGATGAGCTCCCCGGTGCCGTAGGTCGTGGTGTTCAGCGGATTACGCAGGTCTGGCGGCACCAACGGCAGCCCGGAGGCGGCAGCCATTTCGATGACTGCCGTCTGCCCGTCGCCGAGGAGGCCGTAGCTGGCCTCGACCGGCTCTCCCAGCGGGCCGGTGACGGTTGCTGTTACCAGACGCCCGCCAGTGGCGTCTACCAGCGACTGCACGGTCCCCTCTCCCCCATCGGCCATGGGCACGGTGAGGACCTCGGCCGCCGGGATAGCGCGCAGCGCCCCCTCCCGCGCCGCATCGCAGACCTCCAGAGCAGTCAACGAGCCCTTGAATGAATCAGGTGCAATGATGATCTTCATAGTATCCTGTACAAAAGCGGCGGGAGGGGCTGCCTGTCTCGATTTCTGAGCGGACACCCGCCAATCGGGACAGGATGCCCCTCCCTGTTAGTCGATTGTGGAGCGGGGTACCCGCGCCTCTTAGTCAGAGATGACGGCGGGCGGGGTACGAGCCCCCGCCCTACAGCCGGAAATGACGCGGGGTCTTCCCCTAGAGCTCGGCCCACGCCTTCCGGAAGGTGCGCTTGGTGTGGGCGATGATCAGTTCGCTGGACTCGTCGCCAACCGGCTTGACCTCGAAGGTGAAGACCATCTTGCCGGTGGGCACTTCGTTCTGGAAGACGCCAGCGTAGATCAGCGCGGCCAGATAGGCCTTCAGCTCTTCCATGTCATTGGAGCCGCCGGGGAAGCCAAAGCGCGGGTGCTGGTCGCCATAGGCTTCGAGGCCTTCATGGGCGACGGCATTGCCGGCGTGCAGGTGGATGATGTAGGGCGCCAGGGTGGCGACCAGGTCCTGCATGTCCTCGTGGAGGATCGGCACGTGCGACAGGTCGATGGTGATACCGAAGTTACCGACTTCCGCCCGAACGCGCTCGGCCAGTTCAGCGGTCTCGGCGCTGCTACCGATCAGGCAGCCCTTGTCGACGTGGGTGTCAAACTGCTCGACCGACAGCCACACGAGGTCGTCGCCATTGGACTTGCTCTGTGAGTACTTGGCAAGCTCCACGCAGGACTGCACCATCGCGTCCATCATCCGCTTGTTGTCATCGTCATTGTCGGCGCGGGGGCCAGACAGACAGGCGCAGATGCGGGCGCCCATTTCGTAGCTGGCATCTATGCCGATCTTGACTTCGTCCACGGCGGCCTGGCGGCCATTCACGTCGAGGCTATTGAGGCTCAGCTTTTTGCCAAGCAGCAACGGCTGGGCGCCAACACCGATCTTGACGCCCGACTGATCGCAGATGGCCTTGATCTGGGCGTGTACACCCGGCAGCTTGCTCGGCCGCACTTCGACCACGCCGAAGAAGTCGTCCTCTGCGAGAGCCTTCACTGTGGAGAGGATCAGGTCGGGGTTATCGTCCTTACCTACCGCCGGGTAGGCCATGAAATGTACCAAGCCCAGGTCCATGGTCTGCAGCCATGATTCCGTCATAGCAAATTCACTCCTTTGGGATCCCACCCCTGCCTGCCACCGCGGGGCCAGAATCAGCCTGACCACTAACCGTCGGTTCGCTCATGCGGGGGGTTATTGCCTGTATCTGGACTCATTCCGCACCTGTAAACCTCAAACCTTCCCCGAACCAAGGATTTTGTTCAAGGGAGGCACAGCCACTGCGAGTGTGGAAATGTGCCCACTGAACTGCCCTGGCAGGCTGTCACGACGCTATCGGTAACAGGGCAGCGCGTGCTCCGCGTACACTGAAGGGACTGAACCGGCACATATGTTTGACGTCATCTGCATCGGCAGCGCCACCCAGGATGTCTTCGTCTCCTCGGATCAGACGCACCTGATCCGCATCGAGCACTACGAGCGGGAGGAGGCATACCTGGCCTATGAATATGGCGCGAAGGTGGCCGTGGATCACCTGTTCATCTCTACCGGAGGCGGCGCTACCAACACCGCTATCGCCTTCGCAAAGCTCGGGCTGCACGCTGCCGCCATCTGCGAGGTGGGCCAGGACGACGCCGGCAACATGATCGAGCGGTCACTCCGCGAGAGCGGAGTTGAAACGCGGATGATGACCCGGAACCCGCAGATGGCTACGGGGTATTCGGTCATCCTTACCGGGCCGACCGGGGACCGCACAGTGCTTGTACACCGCGGCGCTTCCTGCACGCTGTCCCACGACGACATAAACTGGGACCTGTTGCGTCAGACGAAGCGGGTCTACTTGAGTTCTCTGAGCGGCTCAAGTGCCGCCCTCTGGAATGACGTAGCCGCTGTCGCCGCGACCAATGATCTGAAACTGGCTATCAACCCTGGCGGCGAGCAAGTCAAACTTGGCCTGTCCGGTCTGCGAGACGTACTCGCGGCGACGGACGTCATTTTCGTAAACAAAACGGAGGCATACCGGCTCACCGGGATGCAAGAGGACCGAGGCGACGGGGATGAGAAGCAGGCCATGCAGGCGCTATATGATGCGGGATGCAAGACTGTGGTGATGACCATGGGGTCGGACGGGGCTCGGGGCTACGATGGCGCGGAGCACCACTATCTGCCAGCACCAGCGGTGAAGGTCGTATCAAACCTGGGCGCGGGCGATGCCTTCGCGTCGGGTTGCCTGGCCGCTCTGCACCGTGGGCTGCCAATGCGCGAGGCGCTGAAGGCAGGCACAGTGAACTCCGGCTCCGTGGTCACTTCGATGGGAGCAACGCGGGGGCTGTTGGACTGGGCGGGGGTTGAGGCCGAACTGACGGCTGGGAAATGATAAGGGCTGTAGGGGGCTTTGCAGGCCCCCTACTGCTGACCCTAGCTTCTAGCTGTAGTCCGGACGGTACTCCATCTCAGTCTCACCGATGAAGACGGTGTCCCCGAGTTGGGCTCCCAACTCCTCAAGTTGCAGAATGACGCCCATTTTCTCAAGGGCACGCTGCGCGCGCCGGATGCCTTCGCCATGTTGCAGGTCCGCCCGCGCCATCATCATCTCGACATCGGTGCCGCTGACCGCGAAAACTCCGTCACCGAGCTTCTGAACGCGCAGTTCCCGCTCTTCCTCGGCCGGCATCTCCAGCACGACCGGCTCGGCTTCCTCAAGCTTCATAGGCGCCGGGCCGCCAGCCTTCTCCAGTTCATCCCACACGGCCTGCATTAGCGCCGGCAGTCCTTCACCCGTGGCCGCCGAGATCTCGAGCACCCTATGCCCGCGCTGCTCAAGCTCCTGCCGGTACAGCGGAGCGTACTCGCGACCCTCCGTCAGATCCACTTTGTTGAGCGCGACGATTTGCGGCAGGCTGGCCAGGTTGTCGCTGTAGAGGGCAAGCTCGCGGTTGATCGTCTCGAAGTCCTGCAAGGGATCGCGACCTTCGATGCCCGAGGCGTCCAGAAGGTGGATAAGCACCCGCGTGCGCTCCACGTGCCGCAGGAACTCATGCCCGAGACCAATGCCCTCGCTCGCACCCTCGATCAGCCCCGGCATGTCGGCGACTACAAATTCCCGGTTCTCATCCAGCCGCACCACGCCGAGATTCGGTGTCAAGGTCGTGAAGTGGTAGTCGGCGATCTTCGGCTTAGCCGCCGAGATGCGTGAGATGAGCGTGGATTTGCCCACACTTGGGAACCCAATGATGCCGACATCCGCCAACAGCTTGAGTTCGAGCCGCAGGCGGAAATGCTGCTCGGGAACGCCACCTTCGGCGAAGTTGGGGGCCTGACGCGTCGAGGTCTTGAAGCGTTCGTTGCCGCGTCCGCCGCGCCCACCCCTGGCTGCAATCAGCTCATAGCCCGGCCCCACCAGGTCCGCAACCTGCTGCCCCGTTTCTTCGTCGAACACCACGGTGCCGGGCGGAACCCGGACGATGAGGTCCTGGCCGCCCCCGCCGGTTTTGCCGAAGCTGCCACCGTTGGCGCCCTGTTCGGCGCGGAAGGATGATTTGTACTTGAAGTCCAGTAGGGTACGCATGTGTGGGTCGACGCGCAGGATGACGTCGCCACCCTTGCCGCCATCGCCACCGCCGGGACCAGCACGCGGCACGAACTTGATCCGGCGGAAATGGACCAGGCCATCCCCGCCCTTCCCCGACTCCACCTCAATTGTCGCGACATCCACAAAATCTGCCATGTGACTCCTCAAACCTACAGCAGGGGCGGACCGAGGTCCGCCCGAAAAACGCTGATTCGCTTACGTGCTGTACATCATACCACAGCGGGGCAACCCTGGCACTCGGCTGCGTCTGATCGGGTACAGCGGGCAGACCACGGTTCGCCCCTACAGACCTGCTGCCAGACCTTCCTGGAACTTACCGGTGAAGCAACTGCCGCAGGCTTGCCACTCGGGAATGGTGTGCTCGGCGTACTGGCATATCAGCGTTGCAGAAGGAACGCGCTCGGTGAAGCGCTGGAACAGTTCTCGCGCCGTCAGAGTGTCTCCAGGCAGCAGGTCCAGAAGCTGCAGCGTGTCGAGGTCCTTGCGGCGGTCACGCAACCCGCATCCGGCCAGACAGGTCCCACTCCTGGGCTCCCAGCCGTGGCAGGGCGGGCAGACCATGCAGGCGCCCTCAATGAGCGTCACCTTGAGGTCAGGGTTCTGCTTCATCTTCATGAGCACTTCGTAGAGGTTATCTACTTCGAGTGGCGCGTTGCCGCCACCGCCCGCAAAGCACATGATGCACATGAAGTGGTGCGGGCGCAGGAAGATCTGATCCATCTGCTCGATCTCCGCCACCGAGATCCGCTTCTGCTCCGCCATCTGCTCGCGGTCCTGTGGGTACGGAAGCTCCTGCAGGCCCCGCTGGTAAGCATCCAGAGCTTCCTGCGGCCAGGTTGGCCACTTCTCTGTTGGCTCCTCAAACACACAGATGCCATCCAGGGTCGGCAGGTTCGCCTTCATGCGCCGAAAGAGCTCCCAGGCGCGCCGGGTGTCACCCGGAACCAGCAGCAGCCGCTCAAGTACGTGCATGTCCATGCGCCGCTGGTAGGCGTTGTCTTCGCGCGGGAACTGGTAGGGCCCGCCGTTGCAGTCGAAGGTGGACGTGACCGTCACCGGGACCTGTGGTTGGGCCTTGATCCGCTCGAATATCCCTGGCAGGTCCACCGTCATGTGCGGCGGTTGGCCACCGCCATTGAGGCACACGAGGCCGATGAGGTCATGAGCCCTCACTGCCAGCGGTGTGAGTGTCGTCAGGTACTCCGGCTCAGCGCCTTCCCAACATTGGCGCACGACTTCGCTATCGCTCATAGAAGCCTCCCTGGGGCCTTCGGGCAGTCTCAATCATTGGGGTTAGGCCGGACCGCGCCTTGCGCCGGCGCTACCGGTACGGATAGAAGCGTGCGTTCGTGTACGTGGTGTCGGCCCACTTGACGCAGACTCCGCCGCCGCTTTGCGCGTTCCATGGGGCGGGGGCCTTGTACCACTTTGCGTGGCCGTCGCAGAAGGCATAGTTGGCGCCTTCGTTATGGCGTCCCCGCGCAGCCATGTACTGGACATCACCGGAGCCATCGTCGCGCCCGTACGTGCCGATGGTGTTGCGGCCGGGAGCCAGCAGCACCAGCCCGGTGGGCACATTGCAGTCGGACAGCGAGTAGGCGTAATTGGTTTCCATGATGTAGCGGTTGGGCGCGTAGCTACAGGCAGGATACGTGGACGCCACACCATCAGGATAGCTGCTCTCATACTCAGGGCAGACAAGAATGCCCTTTCGGGAAGCGGCCGATACCGGGATACCGGGGTCAATGTAGGGCTTGACGAGGTACCACCATCCGGTTTGGCTGGGGTTGTAGCTCATACCCATCGGCAACCCCTCATCATAGTCCTGTGCGTACGATAGGACCGCTGTGGAGAGCTGGCGAACATTGGAGAGGCAACTGGCCTGGCGGGCTTTGGCTCTCGCCTTGGCAAACACAGGGAAGAGAATGGCTGCCAAGATCGCGATGATCGCAATGACTACTAGCAATTCAATCAGCGTGAAACCACGTCGTGACATGGATTTCCCTCCCGGCAAGATAGTCACTTCGCGAGTCCCATTCTATGCCAACGCTAAAGTACCTTCCCTGCCTGCGGGAAGATGGTACCGGTTACTCACAACCGGCAAATGAGTAGTTGCGCCCTCCGACAGACTGTGGCACAATAACGCGACGTCACATCGTGCCAGTAGAGGAGGACGCATATGAAGAAGATGCTCATGGTAACGTTGTTATTCGCGCTAACGGCCACACTGGCTTTCGCGCTCGAGCAGCCTACAGTCACCATGCCCCAGCCAGGCGCGGAACTCGGCCCCAACTACGACGTTCTCGGCAAGATGCCCTACAGGGCCTTCCTCGTCGTCATGACGGACTGCATTGATGCTAAGACCGGTCTTACGCTGCGCTCTGTGCCCGGTATTCGCCACTGGACCTTCGACGATGGCAGCTTCCATTTCCGGGTCGCCAGCCCCCGTGTCTCGATCGGCGAGAAGCAGACTGAGCTGATCTACCGCGTACGCGTCTTCGAGAGCTCAGCTAACGGAGACGGGCCGGAGACCGCCATCGACTGTAAGATGGCCCGCTGAACTGAGCCGCAGCGAGATCATCCCGCGCCCCCACGACTGGGGGCGCTTTTTTTGTGCCCCGTCAGCCTGGGTTTCTTACTTCTACAAGAACTTCTTCCGCCGCCCCTTCGTCAGTACGCCTGTCCACTCGCGTGTGGTGGGTAAAACTCTGTGGAATAGGGAGCGAGATGCCATGAGGAAGATACTGGCCCTGCTGATGCTCGGTGTTGTGCTGGCTGCCACTCAGGCACTGGCGTTGGAGCAACCTACGATCATGTCGCCCCGAGAGGGGGCGATACTTGGCCCCAGCTATGAAGTTGTCGGCTCCATGCCCTATCGAGCGTTCCTCGTAGTGGTCACCGACCTCGTTCGCTGCGATACCAATGAGGTCCTCTACACGGTTCCGGGCATCCGGCACTGGACCAACGAGGATGGTTCATTCAGGTTCCGTGTGGCCAGCCCGCGGGTAGTCGTTGGTGGGTCGGGGATGGATTTGCAGTACCGCGTAAGAGTATACGAGGCCAATCGGAATGAGAAGGGGCCGGAGGCTCTGGTTATCGCCCAGTGCACTCCTGGTCAGGTGACTGCGTCACTCGTGCAGGGCGAGGGCGGCCTGATGCTCAGCGCGCCCCAGGAGGGTGCCAGCCTCGGCCCGAACTACGACGTGATCGGGCGCATGCCACAGCGGACGTTCCTGGTGGTCGTGACTGATGTGCTCAACAGCGAGACAGGCGAGGTCGTCGGCACGGTGCCCGGTATCCGCCACTGGACCGACATGGACGGCAGCTTCCACTTCCGCGTCTCCAGTCCTCGCATAATGCTTGGACAGAGGGGGCTTCCCCTCTCCTACCGCGTCCGGATATTCGCATCCGGTGCCGAGGGCAACGGGCCGGAGACCGTGATCAACGCCAAGATGGCCGAGTAGCGGTCACTCTCTTCCCCAAAAAACATGGGCCCGGCACTGCCGGGCCCATGTTCGTGCGTTCGGAACGTACCGTTAGATCAAGCTGGCGACCAGATCGCCAGTCTTCTGCGTCGAACCCTCCGGGCCGGTTGTGGTCGGCACTTTCCCAGTCGCCAGGGCCCTCGTAATGGCGCTGTCTACCGCGTCGGCGGCCTCCTGCTCTCCAAGCGTCTCGAGCATCATCTGCACGGCCGCGATGGCCGCGACGGGACAGGCCTTGCCGAGGCCGGCGTGCTTTGGCGCGCTGCCGTGGATCGGCTCGAACATCGAGACGCCCTCGGGGTTGATGTTGCCCGACGCCGCGACGCCCATTCCGCCCTGGATCATCGCACCGAGGTCGGTGATGATGTCGCCGAACATGTTGGTGGTCACAATCACGTCGAACCACTCGGGATTCTTCACAAACCACATGCAGCAAGCATCCACGAAGGCATGTTCCTGAGTGATATCCGCGTACTCCTGGCCAACCTCAGCGAAGGTGCGGGTCCACAGGTCATGGCCGTGGGTCAGCACGTTGGCCTTATCAACCATGGTGAGCGTGTTGTTCCTGGCCCGCTTGCGGGCGAGTTCGAAGGCATAGCGGATGATCCGCTCGGTACCCTTGCGCGTGTAGACGGCAAGTTGGGTAGCGACCTCGTCGGGCGTGCCCTTCTTCATGCTGCCGCCGATGCCGACGTACATGTCCTCGGTATTCTCGCGCACTACGATGAAGTCGATGTCCTCGGGGCCCTTGTCCTTCAGCGGGGTTTCGACGCCCGGGTAGAGCTTCACCGGGCGCAGGTTCACATACTGATCGAGGCCAAACCGCAGCTTCAACAGGATGCCATGCTCCAGGATGCCCGGCTGGACGTCGGGATGCCCGACAGCGCCGAGGTAGATCGCATCCACCTGCCGCAGTTCGTCCATCACCGAGTCCGGCAGTACCTCGCCGGTCTTGAGATACCGCGCACCACCGATGTCGTACGGGATTGTCTCATACTTGACGTCAAACTTGCGAGCGACGACTTCGAGAACCTTCAAACCCTCTGCTACAACCTCCGGCCCGATTCCGTCACAGGGCAACAACGCGATCTTGTACATGGTTAGCTTCCTTTCTCTGACGAACAGAAGACGCCGGTCCGCCTTAGCTCGCGGGCGGTCGACGCACATAGTTCGCGTGTCAGTTTGACGTCAAGCGCTATCTGTTCAGCCAACTCTGTTGGCGAATCAAACTTCTGCTGGTCCCTGAGCCGTTGCACAAACTGCAGTCGGAGTTTCCCGCCTGTCAGGTCTATCGGCTCCTCAGTCAGGATGTGAGCCTCGATCACCCGCTTGCCCAGATCAAAGGTCGGAGCATTACCCACTGAGATCGCTGCCGCCCAGACCGCGTGTGGTGCTGGCGCATTTCCCACTTCGCTCTCAACTTGAGCGATCCCGGCGTACACTCCATCCCCTGGTATCAGCTTCTCGGGCGGCGGCACCAGGTTTGCGGTCGGGAAACCAAGCTCCCGTGCTATTCCTCGTCCCCCGACGACCTCACCCACGAGGGAATAGTGTCTTCCCAGCAGCGCGGTGGCTTCCTCCACCCGCCCCTCCCACAGCAACTGGCGCACCTGGGAGCTACTCACGCTGAAGGAGCCAAGTTGCAGCAGCGGGACCTCGATACACTCGAGACCGATGCGCCGGGCGATGCCCGCCATGGCCGCCATGTCTGCGTGATCGTGGCCCATCGCATGGTTGCTGCTGGCCATCATCAGCCGCGCATGCATGCCGCCGAGGAGCACGTCCTGCATGAACCGCTCCGCGGTCCAACCCGCCACTTCCGCGTCAAAGCGCAGGATCACCATCAGGTCACAGCACAGCGACTCGGCCAGCGCGATGCGTTCCTCGCGAGTCACCAGACGCCGCGGCGGGGCCGTCGGCGGGGCGAAGAACTGCGCGGGTATGGGCTCGAAGGTTACAATGGCGGATTCCAGGTCCCGCTCGTTGGCCAGTGCGCACAGGCGGCTGAGCAAGTACTGGTGTCCCACATGGAACCCGTCGAGCGCCCCGACGCATACCGCTCGCGGCTGCTCAGGCAGTGGCAGGTTTTCGATACCTTCGATGACGCGCATGGTTCCTGGCTCTAGTGCTGCGATTTCTGAAAGACCTTGTGCGGCTGAATGAGTTCCCCCGAACTCTCGCCCAGACACACCAGTTCCCCCGCTTCATCATAAACCAAAACCGGCCCCTGCGCCAATTCCACGGCCTGCACCGCCTGCCCGTGCACGAGTGCTTCCCGCTGGGGCTCACTCACCATGACGCGTGGCAGGTCTGGAATGGCCTGCTGCGCTGTGAGCAGAGGGCGCGCCGGATCAGCCGCCAATTCCTCCAGCGTCACCGCTTCGTCAATCCGCATGGCGCCGACACGGGTCCGGATGAGCATGCTAAGGTGAGCGCCGCACCCGAGCTTCTCCCCCAACATCGTCGCGAGCGAACGGATATACGTTCCCTTCGAGCAGGTGACATCCACTCTGACGAGGGCGGTATCGGTGCAGGCGACAAACTCCAGCAACTCCAGCGCATACACCTCGACAACTCGCTCCGGCGCTTCCACTGCCTCGCCGGCCCGGGCCAGCTTGTACAGTCTCTCCCCGTTCACCCGCACCGCGGAATGCACCGGCGGCCGCATCGTCACGGTCCCCGTCAAGTCGCCCAGTGCCGCCCGCACACGCTCCTCAGTCACGTCGGCTGCTGAGGCCCGCGCCGTCACAGCGCCTTCCACATCACCGCTGTCCGTCGTCACACCAAGCGCAATCTCCGCGCGATAGCCCTTTACCGCGTCGGCGACGTACTCTCCCAGACGGGTTGCGTAGCCCACCGTCAGGACCAGTACCCCGGCGGCCGCCGGGTCGAGCGTGCCGGTGTGGCCGATGGCCTTCGTACGCAAGGTCCGCCTCGCGACTTGCACTACGTCATGAGAGGTCATCCCCGGTGGCTTGAGCAGGTTCAGGAACCCGTTCACAGCCGCGGCACCAGCTTTGCCAGAGCCTCTTTGAGAGTTAGCAGCAGCTTTGCCAGCAGGTCGCCGAGTTCGCCCTCATAGTCAAAGCCCGCCGCGCGAGCATGGCCGCCCCCGCCGAACCCCCGGGCGATGTCGGCCACATCCACCACGGGCGCACGCAGGCTCACCTGCCACTGCCCCTCATGCCCGGGCGCCTTCACAAGCACCGCCACTTGCTGCCCCTCAACCTGCTTGAGAAAGTCTACAATACCTTCGGTGTCGCCGACGGTGCTACCGGTTTCGAGGTAGTCCTGCGGTCTCAACACCGTCCATGCGATGCGGCCCTCGTCCGCCACCTGCAGGGCCTGCAAGGCCCGCCCGGTCAGCTTCATTCGCCCCAGGGGACGGGTTTCACTCACCAGTGCCGCCACCGCAGAAGGCACGACTCCGCGTGCCACCATCTCCGCAGCAACTGCGAACGCCTCTTCGTTGGTGTTTTCGAAACGAAAAAAACCGGTATCCGTAGCGGTACCGGTGTAGAGACATGTCGCAATGTCACCCGTGAGGTCCCAGCCCAGCGCCCGGAGCAGCCGGCGCACGAGCAGGGCCGCGGCGGCTGCCGATCCGTCCACATACTGCACCTGCCCGAAAGCAGCCCCGCTGTGGTGATCTATCTGAACAACGACTTCGGAGGCATTCATGGCCTCCTGCAGTTCGCCCAGCCGGTCAGCACCGTCACAGTCCACGTAGATAGCAACATCGGGCCGGCCCTGGATGGCCTGAGCCAGCCGGTCTGCCTGCGGAAGCCAACGGTAGTGCCGCGCCACGTCGGTCGGGGCCACGATCTGCACTTGCTTGCCCTGCGCCACCAACGCCTGGTACAAGGCCAGGCCGGCGCCCAGAGCGTCTCCGTCAGGCCCTTTGTGCAGGCCTATTACGAAACTGGCCCTCGTTTGCAGGAGGGCCAGCAGTTCCGGCGGCGGAGGGAGCAACTGCTTCGTCATTGCTCTTTCTCCGCCTCCTCATCTTCATCAAAATCTTCGTCGTCGAGGTCGTCTTCTTCGTCCCAGTCTTCGTCCTCGTCGGGTTCTTCTTCTGCTGCTGCTGCTCCAGCCTCCGCCGCCACGGCCGCGGCTTCCTCTGCTGCGTGCGCTTCAAGTGTGGGCGCCAGCGTCTCATGTTCGCGCTGAAGCGCCTCAGCCATCCGCTGGGCCTTGACAGCCGTCTCGTCGTATATGAAGCGAAGCTTGGGGATGTAACGCAGTTCGATCGTTTCGGAGAGGCGGGCGTTCATGTACTTGCGCGCCCGCAGCAGGCCTTTGATGCTGTTCTTGACCTGTTCTTCGTCGCCCAGCACACTGAAGAACACCTTGGCATGCCTCAGGTCAGAGGAGACCTCGACGTCCGTGATGGTCACGAAGCCGATGAGAGGGTCGTGGATGTCGCGACGAAGCATCTGTGCAATCTCGTCGCGGATCAGTTGCGCCACACGTTCCAACCGCAGATTCATGGCATCCTCGCCGCTCTGGTACTAGAGATACTCACTCTCGCTGCTCTCAACCACCGCCCGGGGCTCACTTTCGATGAAGTTGAGCACCGTATCAAGCATCCGAGTGACGTGCTGCAGGTCATTTCCCACCGTCGTGGCTGCAATGACCGCCCGCCGGTGGTTGTCGAGCGCGTCAATCTCCGCCACCGCCACGTTGAACTTGTTACTCACCCGCGAGAGCAGGCTCGACACCACGCTCCGCTTATCCTTCAGAGACATGGCATCAGGAACGTAAAGTTCAACCGTCAGTAACCCCACAATGGCATTCATGGCTTTAGCGCGGGACTCTTACCCCGCCGTACGCTATTAGGCAGTCCGCGCCGGCATCTTCCGCTCGGTAGCGACTTGCATCGTCGCTTCCACGACATCTCCCGGCTTCCAGCCGCGGTAGTCGCCGGAGGCGATACCACACTCGCTCGGCGCCTGCACCAGTGACACGTCCTGGTTGAAGTGCCGCAACGAGGTCAGCTTGCCGCGGAAGATCTCCTGCCCGTCGCGAGTTACCACGATGTCGGCGTTCGGTCGCAACTCGCCATCCTGGACGCGCGACCCGGCGACAAAGCCCACACGGGAGATCTTGAAGATCTGCAGGACCTCGGCTTTGCCGAGGTACTTGGTCTCGATGACGGGCTCGAGCATGCCGTAGGCAGCCGCCCGGAAGTCATCCAGCACCTGGTAGATGATGCGGTAGGTGCGGACTTCCACACCCTCATTGGCCGCCGCTGCCATGACCGCGGCATCGGCTTCAACATGGAAGCCAACCACGATGGCCTTGGAGGCTGTGGCCAACAGGACATCGGACTCAGTCACAGCACCCACACCGGTGTGCAGGATGTTGACCTTGACTTCGTCCAGCTCGTCGTTGAGCTGCAGCAGCGAGCTCTCCAGAGCCTGTGCCGAACCCCACGCGTCTGCCTTGATGATTACGTTGAGGTCCTTGACCATGCCGCCTTGCAGCGTGTGGTAAAGCTCACGCAGGGCCGTTCCCTGCGCGCCAACCATGTCACGGTCGCGCTGTTGCATGGCATTGCGCTCGGCTATGACGCGCGCTTCCTTCGGGTTGGGAGCCTTGATCATCAGGTCGCCAGACTCCGGCACGTCCGACAGGCCGATGACCTCAGCCGGATGCCCCGCCTCGACGCTCTTGATGGTCTTGCCAAGCCAGTTGCGGAGCCGTCGCACGCGCCCATGAGCGGTGCCGCAGACCACGACGTCGCCGACCTTCAGGCTTCCGTTGCGCACGAGCACCGTCGCCACCGGCCCCTGGCTCTGATCCAGGCGCGCCTCGACGACGATACCAGCCATGTCAGCGTTCGGGTCGGCCCACAGTTCCTGAACTTCAGTGACGATGTGCAGGATCTCCAGCAAGTCATCGAGGCCCTGACCGGTCTTGGCGGAGATCGGGACCACAACAGTGCTGCCGCCCCACTCTTCGGGAACCAGTTCGTGCTCCAGCAACTGCTGCTTGACGCGGTCCACGTTGGAGTCCGGCAGGTCCACCTTGTTGACTGCGACCACGATCGGAACGTTCGCGGCCTTGGCGTGGTTGATGGCCTCTACCGTCTGCGGCATGATGCCGTCATCCGCCGCCACGATGATAACCGCCACATCAGTGATCTGCGCTCCACGGGCCCGCATCGCCGTGAAGGCGGCGTGGCCCGGAGTGTCGAGGAACACCAGCGGCTTGTTGTCATGTACAATCTCGGAGGCACCGATATGTTGGGTAATCCCGCCGGCCTCGCCCGCCGCGACCTGCGTGCTGCGCAGCGCGTCCAGCAGACTTGTCTTGCCGTGGTCGATGTGCCCGAGCACGGTCACAACCGGGGGAACGTCAATGGCGTCGGGAGGACGGTTGCCAGAGGGGCGCTTTGCCATGTCGGGGATGGACTTGACAAGCTGCGTCTCCTGCTCGACCGACTTCTCCTGCATGGCCGCCAGATGCTCTTCCAGTTCCATGAGGCCTTCATGCAGGCGAGGCGGCCCACCCGGCAGACGCCCTTCGCGCTCTTTGCGCTCCCGCTCTTCTTTGTCCTTGGCGGCGCGTTCGGCAGGCGTCGGGGTGGGTACCGGGGCCTTCTCCGGAGCTTTCTTCTCCTCGACGGGAGGCGCGACAACCGCTACAGGCTTGGTGGCGGCAGCGGCTGCCTTCGCCGCAGCTTCTTCCTCGACCCGCTCTTCCTCCTGTGCCTTCGCCTTTACCGCCTGCTCATTGATGATCTCACGTACCGTATTCGCCGTTTCCTCATCAATGGCGGACGCCTTGGTGACGTTCTCGACACCAAGCTTGGACAGAGCGGCCAGCAGAGCTTCGGTCTGCAAGCCCATCTCCTTGGCCAGTGAGAATACCCGTACTTTCGCCAAAATAAGACACCTCCGCGGAATCTCCGCGTGCTTTCCGCCTCACCACCAGGCAACGTCAGGCGGTAACCCAACCCGCCGTCACAATCATCATCTCACTCGGACGGGCGTCGCCCGCCTTACCTGAGTCTATTCGATCTCCGTCAGCGTCCCCTCGCCACCGCTGAGGAGCTCGCGCAGCATTGTCGCAACTTCCTCGGATACCGTGCTGGCGTGGCTGGAAACCTCCACGCCCTCTTCCTGCAGGATCTCCACGAGGTCCTTGCTCTCGACTTCCAGTTCCTTGGCCAGCTCGTAGATGCGGAACCGCTTCTCCTTGGGAGCCTCGGCCGCTGCAGCCGCCGCTGCGGCTTCCACTGCCGCCGCCTCGGGCGTTTCGGCCCACTGGCTCTCGCTGCGGATGTCGATGCGCCAGCCGGTGAGCTGCGCCGCCAGCCGCACGTTCTGTCCGCGCCGGCCGATGGCCAGTGACAACTGGTTGTCCGGAGCGATGACCGTGGCCGACTGGTCTTCGAGGTTAGCGATGACCTGGCTCACGCGCGCCGGGCTGAGGGCGCTCTTGAGGTATTCGCGGATGTCTTCGTTGTAGCGAACGATGTCAATCTTCTCGCCACGGAGCTCATCAACAATCGCCTGCACCCGCGCGCCGCGATGCCCGACGCATGCGCCGACAGCATCCACCTGCGGGTCGGTTGAGACTACAGCGACTTTTGACCGTGCTCCGGGCTCACGGGCAACCGACTTGATCTGCACGATCCCGTCGAAGACTTCTGGCACTTCGAGCTCGAACAGCCGCGTTACCAGCGCCGGATGGGTTCGCGATACGACAATCTGCGGCGTCTTGGTGGTTTTGCGGACGTCGAGCAGGTACACCTTGAGCCGGTCGTTGAAGCGGTACGGCTCGCCGGGGATCTGCTCATGCGCCGGCAGCAGCGCTTCGGCCCGACCCAACGCCACGAAGACGTTGCGGGCATCCTTGCGCTGCACTTCGCCGGTCACAACCTCACCCATGCGGTGGGAGAACTCGTCGAAGACGATCTCGCGCTCCGCTTCGCGAATCCGCTGCATGACCACCTGCTTGGCAGTCTGGGCGGCGATGCGGCCGAAGGTCGCGGTATCTACCTCGTGCTCTTCATAGCGCAAAAGCCCCGCAGCCTCGAGTTCCTCGAGGTCAACCGGCTCGGCGCCCTCGGGTTGCTCAGGCAGAATCGGGGTCCTGACCATCAGACGCACCGTCCGCGCCGCCTGGTCAATCTGCAAGCGAACCTCTTCAGTTGACCCAAAGTGCTTGCGGTATGCCGACGCCATCGCCGCCTCTACCGTCTGCACCAGCGAGGCCATGGGAATGTCTTTTTCCTTCTGAAGCTGCTCGAGAGCCTCAATGAACTCTCCGTTCATCAGCGTCAACTCCCCAATAATGATGGGAAAACCTTAGTTATCTCCGCACTTGGATCTCTATCTGCCTAGTCCGTCTCATCCCACTCATGAAGCAAATGGGCCTGCTCCACAGTGTCCAGCGCCAGCGACCGGGGACCCTCATCCACCGCCACGACCACGTCCTCGCCCTCAAGGCCCTTGAGCTCTCCCCGCAGCGTCGCCCGCTTGCCCTCGGCATCCCGGTATGTCACCGCCACCTTACGCCCTGCAAACCTCGTGAAATCCTCGTCCCTCGTGATCGGCCGATTCACCCCGGGCGATGACACCACCAGGTTATACCGTCCTGGCACGGGATCCAGTACGTCCAGCAGTACCGACAACCGCTCTGTGACATACTGGCAGTCAGCCGTCGTGACCCCGCCTGGCTTGTCAATGTATACCGATAGCGTCTGGTTCCCGGGCGGCCCCCCGAACTTCATCAGCACCAGTTCGTACCCGAAGTTGCGCAGCGTCCGCTCGACTTCTTCCTCGATCTGTTCCACCACGGGATGTTTTGGCGACTGCTTCATATGCCCACCCCACAAAACAAAAAGGAGTGGGCTCGTGCGACGCCCACTCCCAGGAAACGCCCTGAGAATGTTAACTACTCCGATAGTATAACAGCCTGCCGTGGCAAATGCAACCCCTGCAGACCTATTTCTGCCCCCTGGCTCATGAAATGTTCAATATCCTGATTCAGATGTTATGAAAGCAGGAAATCAGAGCCAGGCAGGGAATACCCTCCTCCAGACATGGCCCAACCCTCGCTTACCTGGATGCGGTACCGTCGGCGATGATCGATGGAGGTGGTTTTGATGGCAACCGAGGAAATGACTGCTGAACGCACCAGAGCCTTCTACAAGTTCAAGGAGGCCGAGCAGCACGCAGCCAAGCATCACTACGAGCAGGCGATGAACTCCGCCCGCGACGCCCTGGAGGTTGACCCCACCTTCGTCGAGGTGCGTTTCTGGATTGCCGACCTGCACGTGCGTCTGGACAGCCCCCGCAAGGCCTCGCTCGAATACCAGGAGATCATCCACCAGAACCGGGATAATCAGCAGGCCTGGGAGAAGCTGCGCGCGATTGACCCCGCCTCCGCCGAACGCCTCGAGCGCCTCCACGACATTGCTCCGGATCCCTTTGTAGTACAACGCACCTCCGAGAATGCTGTCAGTGAAGACCTGGACGACCTTGGCGGCCTGGCGGATGAATTTGTGCCCGAGGAAGAAGAAATTCTCCCCCAACATGAGCCTGCGGAGTTCGACTCCCTCGAAGATCTCTCCGGTACTGACGCCATCAAGACGGAACTGCAGGAAGGCGTTGGGGCCATAGTGGGTGTAACCACGGCTGCGCCCGAACCGCAGCCCTCGGGGCCGGCGGACTGGCTGTATGAGGAAGACCTGAAGTATCGCGACAAGATGGACCACAACCCGGTCTTCGCCAAGCTCCTGCCCAATATCATGGAGTTCTGGAAAGACAGTGACTCCTGGGAAACGGCTATCAGCGGCTCAGTGCACCTCGATGAGCATCGCCATCCTGAGATAGTCCAGGTCTGCCAGGAAGCTGCAGACGCCCTCGGCGTGCCGCACTGGACAATGTATGTCTGCCCGGAGCGCCGCATGGTCTGCTGCATCACCCGTGGCGATCCGCCAACCATTTCGCTGACGACAGGTGTGATGAACAGTCTCTCCCATGCAGAACAACTCTTTGCCATAGGCCGCTTCAGCGCCATGGTTGCTGCTGGACATGTGCCATACCTGCAGATGACCATGATGGCTCTTGAGCGCAGCCCACGCAGCATCACCGACGTGGAAATCGACATGCTCGAACTGCTCAAGCACCACCACGGGGGCTGGGACGCCGGCGTACATCGTGAGGACCGGATCAAGCTCGGAGCCCTCGCCCACGCCTGGCAGCAGCGCTCGGAGCTTTCGGCGGATCGCGGCGGACTGATCTGCTGCCGGGACCTCGAAGCTGCTCTGAACGGCATTGCCAAGACGACGGCCCATGACGCAACCGCGGCCAGTACGCTCACGTGGAAGGCCCTCGCGGAGAAGCACAAGGGCGAGGATCCCGGCGCTCTGGCTGCCATACCACCGAAGGAAGACCCGTCACGGCACGAGGGGTACGCCGTCTATCGCATTCAGATGCTCAGATGGTGGGCCAAGACCCCGGCCGGGCAGGCCTATCTGACGGGGTAGAAAGACGCGACCATCAACAACGGAGTCTGAGGTAAGCCACATCTGTGCTGCACAGGTGTTCGGCTGTAAAGGGCTCCGTCTTTATGCTATACTGATGCCGTAACTGGCACAGCGTTTGCACGGTAACTCATGCTCGTGCTATCCCCCGGTGTGCGGGCGGCTGTCCCAGAGTGGAACCGCGCCAGGCGCTCGTGCGCCTTCATGCCGCCTGCCTTCATCCGCAGCCTTTCATATCCGAGTTCACCAATCTATGGCCGCTCCTTCACCTACAAGCGCGCACCGCAAGATCACCGAGATGCGCGTTACCACCGCTGTGCTCATCATCGGCGGCAGCTCCTATTTCAGCATGCTCGCCGGAGTGCTGCGCTCGATCATCGTGATGCGCCTCATCGGCCCCCATGCCCAGGGCATCCGCCGGATCGTTGATATTGGGATCAAGTACCTCTTCAATGCCCACCTGGGCATCCTCCACGGTACCAACAAGGCTGTCTCCATCTATATTGGCAAGGGCGACGAGTCGCGGGTAGAAGAGGTCGAGGATGTCGGCATCACCTGGACCATCGGCCTGACGGTCATCGCCGCGGTCGGCATGGCCATCTACGGCCTCACCAACCCCACCGGCGACATCACCAAGGCTGTCGCCAT
Organism: Armatimonadia bacterium; assembly: GCA_039683575.1. Lineage (GTDB taxonomy): Bacteria > Armatimonadota > Zipacnadia > Zipacnadales > UBA11051 > JAJFUB01. Next base: position 33,588 of record JBDKRC010000054.1, read on the forward strand.
CATCATCGGCGCTGGTTGGCTTCTGGCCCAACAGACCTATACCCTCTATCGCACCATTATCCGCGCCTGGGGTAATTTCGGCGCGCTGGGCATCGTCGGAGCCATTGACACCATCGCCACTTTCGCCCTGACGATCCTCGGCGCGTGGAAGTACGGAGTGCTGGGCGCCATGGCCGGCACCCTCGCCGCCTGGTGCATCTCGCTGCTGTCGCTCCACCTCTTTGCCCCCCTGTACATCAGGCCGCGCTTCAAGCCTCGTGTGGCCCTGCGCCTCGCCCTAAGCGGCCTGCCCATTGCTGCGGTGATCTTCTCCGACACACTACTGCGCACCATTGATGGCGCCATCATCGGCCACTACCTCGGGGACTACAGCATGGGGCTCTACAGCGTGGCCATGCAGATGGCGGCGTACCTGTTCGCCATCCCCGAATCCGCCGGGTTTGTGATCTGGCCGCGCATCTTGCAGGCCTATGGCGCCGCCGATCGCGATCCGGATGAGCTTCGTCGCCAGATAGTCATGCCCACCCTGGTCTCGGCCTTCTTCATGCCCTTCATCGCCGGTCTCGCCTATGTGATGCTGCCACCCCTTGTGAGCGGCATTCTGCCGCAGTTCGCGCTATCAACCGGCGCCGCTCAGACCCTGGCAATGGCAAGCGTCTTCCTCGCCCTGCCCATGGCCACCAACAGCCTCCTGATTGCCAATAACCGTGAGTTCATGGCCGTGGTCGTAAAGCTCATCGGTGCGGGCGTCAGCGGGATTGGCTGTCTCTATTTCGTCCGAAACCACGGCACACTGGAGCAACTGGCCGCCGCGGCGAGCGTCGGGTACGCCTTGACCGCAGTTGCCAGCCTGGCAGTGGTGCTACCGCGCTACGCGCAGGGCTTCTACCAGACCGCCAAGCTCTTCATCTTTGCGCTCGCCCCGTTCGTCTACGCCTGTGCCGTTCTCTACCTTTCCTACCTTACGGCCAGCATCTTCGTGGCGCCTTCCCCGGGGAGCTGGACGTGGACCATCACCCGCGTGCTGGTCTTCACTCTTCTGATGATCCCGCTGTTGTCCTACGGCAACCGCAAGACCCTGTTACTCACGCAACTCAGCCTCATGTACAACTCCCGCAGACGCAAGAGAGGGCACCACAATGAAACCAACGATTGACCTGCTGCGCGAAATCAGCGAACTCGACGGCCCGTCCGGGTTCGAGGCCCCCGTTGCCCGCTATGTGGCCGAGAACCTCGAAGGTCTCGGCGAGATCAGCCGTGACAACCTCGGCAGCGTCATCTGCCGCAAGGAGGGCCAGGGCTCGTGCCGCGTCATGATCGCCGGCCACATGGACGAGATCGGCTTCATGGTCAAGCTGGTTACCAAGGAGGGCTTCGTCAAGTTCGCCCCCCTCGGCGGCTGGTGGAGCCAGGTCCTGCTTGCCCAGCGTGTTCGCATCCTCACCAACAAGGGCCCTGTTCTGGGCATCGTGGGCAGCAAGCCGCCTCACCTGCTCCGGGCCGACAAGCGCAATGACGTCGTCGACATGAACGATATGTTCATTGATGTCGGCGCCACGGACAAGGACCAGGCCCAGGACGCCTTCGGCATTCTGCCCGGCGACTGCATCGTCCCCGAAAGCGCCTTCGCGCGAATGTCCGACCCGGACATGCTGCTCGGCAAGGCCTGGGACAACCGCGCGGGTGTGGCCATGTTCATGGAAACCCTCGACCGTCTCTCCGGCCTGGATCACCCCAACACCGTCTACGGGGCCGGCACCGTTCAGGAGGAAGTCGGCCTCCGCGGCGCCCAGACGGCTGTGGACGCCATCAAGCCGAACGTGGCCCTGATTGCCGAGACGGCCATCTCGGGCGACATGCCTGGCATCGAAGAGCACGAGTCTCCCGTCAAAATGGGCCAGGGCCCAGTCATCTACGTTCTCGATGGCAGCATGATCCCCAACCTCCGCCTCCGCGACCTGGCCATCGCCACCTGCAAGGAACTCGGACTGCCTTATCAGACCACCGTCCTCACCGGCGGGGGAACCGACGGCGGGCGCATACATGTTTATGCTACCGGAGTTCCGAGCCTTGTCATCGGCGTACCCACCCGGCACATCCACAGCCATGCCGCAATCATGCATCTGCGCGACTACCAGCAGTGCGTTGACCTGATGACCGGTCTTTGCCAGCGGCTGGACGAGGCCACGGTAGCTTCCCTGACCGCCGCCATGTAAGGCGGCTGGCCAGCCGACTCCTATGCCGCGCGCAGGCCGGGCGTCTCGCCCGGCTGATCCACTATTTCCGTTGGACGGGCGTCTTTCCCGTCTCCGACTGCAGGGGAGTACCATCTTGGATCTGAAACAACTCGAAGAGTACATTGCCGCCCAGAGCCTCTGGGTCAAACGCGTCAAGGCCGAGATCGGCAAGGTCATCGTCGGTCAGGACTACCTCATCGACCGCCTGCTGATCACGCTCATCGCGGACGGTCACGCGCTGCTCGAGGGCGTTCCCGGACTCGCCAAGACGCTGGCCGTGCGTACGCTGGGCCAATGCCTGGACCTCAACTTCCAGCGCATCCAGTTCACTCCCGACCTCCTGCCCGGTGACATCGTCGGCACCATGATCTACAACGAGAAGGAACACGACTTCTTCGCTCGGCAGGGCCCCATATTCTCCAACCTGATCCTTGCCGACGAGATCAACCGCGCCCCTGCCAAGGTCCAGAGCGCGCTGCTCGAGGCCATGCAGGAGCGCCAGGTCACCATCGGCGAGAAGACCTTCCCGCTGCAGGCCCCCTTCCTGGTCCTCGCCACCCAGAACCCGATCGAGCAGGAGGGCACGTACCCGCTCCCGGAGGCCCAGGTAGACCGCTTCATGATGAAGCTCAAGGTGGACTATCCGACCCGGCAGCAGGAACTGGACATTTTGCGCCGCTGGACTGCTATAGACACGCCCACGGCTACCATGACGGCGACGACTGCCGAGATCATGTCCGCCCGCCAGGCCATCCACCACATCCACATGGAAGAGGTACTGGAGCGCTATATCGTGGACCTCGTCTGGGCCACGCGCGAGCCCGCTGCGGCTGCCAAGGAGATCCGTGAGCGCTGGCGCAAGAGCCCCGAGCGCACCGCTGCCGGCCACACTGCCGCAGTCGAAGAGAACCTCACCCGTCTGCAGGAGTGCGAAAGCCTGATCGAATATGGCGCTTCCCCCCGCGCCACGCTCTATCTCGCCCTCTGCGCCCGTGCCAACGCTTTCATCCACGGCCGCGCCTACGTCACCCCGGATGACGTGCTGGAGGTCGGCATGGACGTCCTGCGCCACCGCGTCATCATCTCCTACGAGGCTGAGGCGGAGCAGATCACGAGCGACGACATCGTGCGCCGCGTGTTTGAGACGATAGAGATTCCATGATCGCGTCTGGCAGGCGAAAGATACAAAGGCGTGCCGCTTTCACCCTAATCGAACTTCTCGTTGTCATTGGCATCATCGCCATACTGGCCGCGATACTGTTTCCCGTCATCGCCAAGGCTCGCGAGGCCGGCCGCAAAACGGTTTGCGCCTCGAACCTCCGCCAGATCGGCACCGCGTTTGCCATGTACACTGGCGACTATGACGAGTGCTTTCCGAACACTGGAGACCCGATGCTGTGGATGGGGCGGCGCTGGCGCTGGCCGCTGCAGCCGTACCTGGCCTTCGGCGCCCGGCGCGACCCGGTAGACCCGACGAACCCTAACATCTCAACCGGTCGTGGCGTTGACATCCTGGTCTGCCCGTCTGATGCCACGGCCCCGGGCGTATGGGACGCGACGTCCTACGCTTACGCGGCCTGCTTCTACCACACGCCGCAGCAGGTCAACGCCATGGCCACCACTGACCTGTACGGGGCGACGACCGTGGGCTGCGTCTCACAATCCCTGGCCCAAGTGGCATATCCCGCCCGCAAGGCGCTCGCTTCCGAGTGGCTCAGCAACCACAATCCGCCGGCGGTAGGCTGGTGGCAGTCGGGCGGCGCCCGCAACTACCTGTTCGTCGATGGCCACGTGAAGTATCTGCAAGCCAGTGCTATCCTGCCCGCAGGAAACAACTATCCGGACATAAACCTGACACGCGACGGCCTCCAGGGCTTCGACATCGACTAAGCTGTCGTCCCCCGTCGGCCTGTTTTCCGTTCTCTGTTCTCTGTTTTCGCCGTGATCTCTCACACCATGCTACCCAACGAACTTCTGAAACGAATTCGCCAGATCGAGATCTATACCGATCACCTCGCCAATGACGTGTTCGCGGGCCAGTACCAGTCCACGTTCAAGGGCCAGGGGATGGAATTCGCCGAGGTACGCCAGTACGTCCCGGGCGACGATGTCCGCACCATTGACTGGCGTGTATCTGCCCGGACGCGCAAGCCCTACGTCCGCCGCTATGTCGAGGAACGCGAACTGACTGTGATGCTGGTCGTGGACGCCAGTGGCAGCATGAATTTCGGCACCTGCGCGACTACCAAGGCCGAGACCATGGCCGAGGCCGCTGCCACGCTCGCCTTCTCTGCCATCCGCAACAATGACAAGGTCGGGCTGCTGGTTTTCACGGATGAGGTCGAGGCCTACATTCCACCCACCAAGGGCCGTCGCCAGGTCCTCCGCGTCATCCGCGAGGTGCTCTACACCAGCCCCCAGCGACGCAGCACCAACCTCGCGCAGGCGCTGGAGTACGTCAACCGCGTGCTGACCCGCCGCGCGATCATCTTTGTCGTCTCAGACTTCCTGACCGGCGGCTATGCCCGCCCGCTCAGCGTCGCCGCACGCCGC
>JBDKRC010000055.1:0-8340 GCA_039683575.1 Armatimonadia bacterium
CTCTACCAGCAGCTAGGCCGCTCAGGTCTGGTGAGCACACTCGGACAAACCCGCAACTTCGTCAACCGGTCGCTCCTGGACATCCGCAAAGCCGGAGTACCTCTAACCCTCACCAAGTCACAGCACCCCCTGCCCCCGCTGGAGGTAGACCTGTGAACCATCCCACTACTACCAAAACTTGCACCCATGTTGCTGATGTTATTCATGGCAACATGGGCCTCCAGGCCGCAGTTAGCGAGTACCTCGACTACTTGCAGACGGTCGCTCGCCGCTCGCCCCTCACCGTGCAAGGCTACCGCGCCGACTACAAGCGCTTCCTGGCCTTCATCGGCGATCAGGCGGACCTACCCCTTGCCAACGTAACGCCGCAGCTACTGGAGCGCTATACAGCCTCCCTGCGCGACCTCTCAGACGCGACGGTTCGCCGAGCGCTCAACGCCCTCTCCAGCCTCTTCCGCTGGGCCTGCCGCGCCGGCCACGCCTCGACCAATCCCGTTGACCTCGTACAGAGGCCACGAAAGAAGCAGAAGATACAGCCCTGCCCCTCGCCCGATGAGGTCAGCGCCCTGCTCGACGCGACCAAGGGACCGACCGAACGCGCAGCGCTGCTGGCGATGGCGACCAGTGGCCTGCGCCGCGCCGAGCTCCTCGGCCTGGATTGGTCCGCAGTGAACCTGCCGGCCAGACGCCTGCGCATTATTGGCAAGGGAGACAAGCAAAGGGAAGTGGCGGTCTTCGAGGAACTGCTGGCGGCGCTCCACGCCCTACACGCGAAGGCCGGGTTCCCGACCGAGGGGCCGGTCTTCTGTGGACGCCTCGGCAAGCCGCTCCAGCAAAGCGCCCTGCAAGCGTGGCTCAATAAGTGGCTGGAGGCCACCGGCCTGCGTGACACCACAGGAAACCGCTACACGCTCCACAGCCTGCGCAGGTTCGCCGCGAAGCGCTGGCTGGAGGGTGGCCTCAACATCCGCCAGGTGCAGCTTCTGCTGGGTCACAGCGACCTTCAGGTAACGATGCAGTACCTCTGCTACGACTTCGAGGAAGTGCAACGCCAGGCCGCGAGGGTGGACTTCGGCTTGACGCTCAAGCCGGTGCTGGAGCGCTAACGGCGGGGAAACGGCAACGGCAGGTTTATCGCTTTGGGGGCCACCGGATAGACTGGAAAAGGCAGCGGAGAAACGTCCTCCGCTGCCTCTATCCGTGCGGCCCCCGCCGCGGCGCTCAGGTCGCACCTCTGCGTTGCCCTATCCTCCGCAACGGGTCTGCCCATTCTATCACAATGGCCCTGACTATGGCAGTTCCTGCAGCCGATCCCATGCCTGTTGCAGAAGCGGCAGCAGATCCATCACTGACGCCCGCTCATTCTCGGCGTCCATGAACACGTAGTAGTTGTTCGGCCCCTCACTGCCGTAACCCGCGAAGTGCCAGAGGCCCCAGTCTCTGCCAACCACATCCTCTCTCGTTACGAACTTGATCGTCACTCTACCGTCGCTCCTCAACTGGAAACAGATGCGTGAGTTGCCTCTCTCCCGGTTGAAACTCCAGTAGCCAGGAAATGAGACCAGCTTCAGCGACCAGCCTGCTCTGCAGCATACCTCAGCCAACTCTCGCCGCCGCTCCTCCGCCACAGTTTCACCTCTAAGGTGCACGTCAGTGTTGCTGCCCAGGCCCATAAGCAACGGGCGAACCAGAGGAAGCAGATAGCGGACCCACAGAGTTCCCATGTCAGATGATGTCCCTCCGTTGTGCTGATGGGGCTCTCCGCCCACACTCTATCATCCAGCCGTCTGGCAAGCAACCGGAAACGGTCAGCAGACCTGCTCACACCGACAAAGGATGCAGCCCCACCGCCGCCTGCAGGTGCGGCGCGCTGACCTGCAGGTAGATCGAGGTTGTCGCCAAGTCCGAGTGCCCGAGCATATCCCTGATTGAGACCAGATCGCATCCCTCCTGCAAGAGCAACGAAGCGAAGGTATGCCGCAGGGTATGAAGTGTCACGCCTTCTCGCTTCACGCCAGCCAGCAGGCAAACGCGATCAAACACGCGCAGCAGCGAGTTCAGCGCCAGCGGCTTCCCCTGGCGGCCAAGGAATAGCGCCCCTTCGGCGACCTCAGGCCGAAACTCCAGCCAGTCCGCCAGCATGCCCGACACTTCCGGAAGCAGCGGAATAAGCCGGTCCTTCATGCCTTTCCCACTGCGCACCTTCAGCCATCCCGCCTTCAGGTCCACGTCGCGAACCTCCAGCGCCAGGACTTCCGACCGGCGAAGCCCACAGTACAGTAGAACGCCGATGATCGCCCGATTGCGGAAGCCCATGCGCACATTCGGGTGATCTTCGCTCGCCACGAGGAGACGACGCGCCTCCTCCACCGAGAGCACTGATGGTAATCGCCGCCGCTTCTTCGGCAGCGCCAGCCCCAGCGCCGGGTTGTTCGGCAGCTTCCCCGCGCTCACCAAGTACCGGCAAAGCGACGAGATCGCCGCGATGTGCCGCCGAGTAGTTGCCGGCTTGTAACCCCTCTCGCCCATCCACACGACATACTGCCGAAGTACCTGGTGCGTCAGCGCCTCGACTTCGCCAGGCAGACCAACCTCCCGCAGAAACGCAATGCACCGCCGCAAGTCCGCGCCATAGGCGCATGACGTTGCGGCGGTGCATCCGCGCTCATACTCCAGATACCTAAAGAACTCGCTCGTTGCTGCTTCGAAAGTCATCTGTCGTCACCCCTTGGGATGGATTACCGCAGGGGTCTGACAGGTACTGCTCACTGGGTAGTAAACCTTGCCTCCTACCCAGTCCGTGCTGGCTGATAATCCGTGCGCTTTAGCCAGTAAACGGGGAGAGTGGGTCTATAAGCCGAATTACGGACACGAAAAACACTCAGTTTCGGACCCACTTTGGCTCAAAACGAGGCCATAAGTCTGCAACAGGTTCCGTCTGCGAAATCGACCTCCAACAGTCGTCTTTGTGGTGGGCCACTGCGGAGAGTGGTCTATAGGTAATGCTACGGCCTGCGTCCCAGATGTCAAGAGTACAGTCGGTTCTCGTACCGAGATATACCCATGCTGCTGCTCACCGCACTCAGTGCTTGATGGCGCCCTTGGAATGCGTGGGGCTCCAGTCCTGTGGCCACTACTCCGGTCCCCTCACCGCCGTGAAGCCTGCCCAATAGAATGGCTCTTTGGTCGCCTCAGTCTGCAGGAGCGTGAGTTGCGCTTGCTGGAGGGCGGTCTCTACAGGCACGCCTGGCTGCAGCTTGTCGTAGAAGGCCAACATTAACGCCTTAGTGCTCTCGTCGGCCACCGGCCAGAGGCTGCAGAGCACGTCCTGGGCGCCGGCGTAGATGAAGGCCCGCGTCAGGCCCAGCACGCCCTCGCCCTCTACAGTCTGGCCGAGCGCGGTCTGGCAGGCGGAAAGGGTTACGAGCCTCGCCTTGAGGCCCCACATGTACACTTCCTGCGCCGTGAGGACGTCGTGAGGTTCGGTGCCTTCGCCAGCCACCAAGAGGCCGGAGAACTCGGGCGTTTCGGGGTCGGCGTAACCGTGGGTGGCGATGTGGAGGAGGTCACACTGGCCGCCCTGATTGAGCAGTTTGGTGCGCGTGGCCTCCTTGCCCGTCAGCAGCTTCGCGTTGGGCAGCTTGGCCGCCAGCGCTTCGCCCTCGGCCTTCGCACCGGGCAGCGGCACGTTGGCCATCATCGTGAGGGCGCTGCTCACGCCCTCGCCGCGGATCGGCATATAGGAGCCGCGCACGGGCATGTACATCCCACGAATCGGCATGTACGATCCGCGCTTGTCGTCGGCCTCAGCGAGCGGCGTCGCGCCGGTGTCAGGCGCGGCGAAGACCAGGGCACCAGTGCCCGGAACGCGCTTGCCAAAGTCGGCGAAGGCGAGGCTGAGCGACGGTGTCATCGCCACCGCCACCCGTTGGCCGAGGTACTGGCCGTTGGCGTCCCTCAGCGCCGCGAAGGGCACTGACTGCAGCGCCCCGTCACCGATCACCCACAGCCGCTTCGCCCCCGTCAGGCTCCCCTCAAGTGGCTTGATGAGCAGCGCGTAGAGCTTCGCTGCCGCCTCGGCAGCCTCCGGTTTGCGCTCCCAGATTAGCTGGCGGAACTGGCCGATTTGCTGCCACAGGTCCTCGCCCTTGACCGCAATCGAGACCACCTGCGCGGCTTGGCCCGGCCCCAGCGCCACCGTCACCAGACCGTCCTCGCCGAGGGTGTATTCCAGCACCGCGAGGTCCGGTTGCTTGGCCACTGTCGCGGCCAACTCGGACCCGGTGGGGGTTTTCACCGCGCACGCGTCGGCGTAGGCCGGGACGTTTTCGCGGATAACTGAGGCCAGCGCGGCTTCTTCTCTGGCGAGAGAATCAATGCGCGCCCGGAGTTGCTTGACGTCCGCCTCGGTCGCTGGTTTGTCGCCCTCCAGCCCTCCGCGAATCGGCATGTAGGCCCCGCGTATCGGCATGTATGAGCCGCGCGTGGCGTCGGTCATGGCCCTGCCGCCCATCACCTGTTGCAGCAGCGCGTAGGTCTCGCGGCGGGCCTTGCGCAGCCCCTCCAGGCGCGCCCGCACCTTCTGCGGTAGCCGCACGCCGAGGTCCACTTTTTGCCACGCCAGCTGGTCCTGCAGCGCCCGCCCGCGCATCCGCTCGCCAACCCACAGCGCCAGCGGGGCCTTGTTTTCAAGCACCGCCACGCGCAGCAGCTTGCGGTACGGCCCGAGGTTGTCCGCGAACCACTGCTGGCGCAAAAGACGGTCGAAGGCCAACTGCTCGCGCTTGGCTTCGAGGCGGCTGATCTGCTGGAGGAGGGCCTTCTCCGCGGCCGGGAGGTCGCCCGAGGCGAGGGCTGTTGTGGCTAGCTGCGCGGGGAACTTGTCGGCCAGAAAGTCCACTCCGCCAGCCTGCGCCGCCGCTTGCCCGGCCTGCAGGTACGCGACCTTCTGCGCGTTGTCCACGCTGCACGAAGCCAGCGTCATGTAGATGTTCGCCTTCTCGCCCGCCGGCAGATTCAGCCGCCCCAAGACGCGCCCGGCCCGCTCTAACGACGCCCGCGCCTCCGCCTGCCCCAGCTTCTGCTGCGCCTGCCCCAGCAGCACCAGGGCCTGCACCAGGTCTGGACTCTCCGGCGCGCTCTCCACTGCGCCCAAGAGGCCCTTGACGACCTCGGGCCACTTGTCATCGCGCGCCGCCGACTGCGCCGCCGCCAGAGCAACCTGCACCCGCAGCTTCGGATCATCCGCCGCGAACGACTGCGCGAGCTCCTGCGCCTGCGAGGCGAGGTCGGCACGATCAGCCTTCGTGAAGTAAGCAGCAGCCTCTGTAGCCGCGCGGCCACGGGAAGCGGCGGTCGGGAAGTTAGGAGCATAGTTGAGAATCTGATAGGCGGTTTCCAGACACCACGTGGCGCGCTCGGAGGCAGGGGCGGTCTCAGCTATCTGCCACTTTGAGAACCCGAAGATGCGTTCGTCCGCGAAGCGAGTCACGGTACGAAGCGCCCAATCGAGGTATTGCAGGTATTCCTGCACCAGTCGTTGGCGAAGCTCCGGCGCCATTCTTGGATGGACAAGTAGCACCGCCATCTGCCAGCGCTGGGGTGTAGCGTCGGCGCGAGAGGGAAGATCAAGCAGCAAGCGTACACTCCCATCGACGATCTCAGGTTCGTGGAGACGCACACTCTTTGTCAGGAGGCCCAGAGCATAGTACAAATCGGTGGGACGCCCCGAACCACGAGCGTTCTGGAGGGCCCAACTGTAGCTCTCAAGGAATTCGTCTCGACGGCCGCTCCATCCCAGTTCGCACCCCAACAGCAGGCTGTTCAGCGCACGTTCCCAATCCCACGGGTTTCCGCCATCTGCGTCCGATATCCATCTCCGCAAGTGAGGAAGCAGCCGCTCACTTCCCGGCAGAAACATATCATAGGCGACGAATTCGGCGACCCTGCTCCTGACCGAAGGAGGTGCGTCGGAGACAGCGTTGGCCAGGTCCAGCATCAGTCCAGATGCCTGGTTGTCATCCGCCCTCTCAGAGGCGTCGAGGAGATTCTGCGCCGTTAGGCGGATTTCTGGGGGAAGCGTTGAGAGAGACGCCATTACCACGGTGTGTAGGTCCCGCTGACCGGGGTTGTACGGTGCCGACGCCGCCTTCCATTGGGTGAACTCAGGCGGCTCCTTCCCGGCATTCGCGTATGCGTAAGTCGCCATCTGCGTGACGATTTCCCGGCGAAGCAGCCCACGGTAGTCCACTGCTTCGGCCTGTGCCCAACGGATGTCGCCAACAGCGGCCCAGTTGCCGTTCGCCAGGGCGATCGGCAGGGCGGCCTCTGCCATAGCCAAGCACGGAGCCGGGTAGGTGCACATCAAGGACCAGTCCCTGACGATCGCCAGTATCGCCAACATCCCCTCCAAGTCCCCTGCCTTCTTCGGCACTTCAAACAGCCTCTCTGCCTGCACGAACCCAGCCGCCGGGTCTTTCTCGAAGAGGACCTTGAGGTCGGTTAGATATTTGTCGGTTTGGGCGCAGGCTAGGGTGGTCGCGAGGGCGAGCAGGAGGCTGAGGGTTAGGGCGCGGACGATGGACATGCGGACTCCCTGTGGGAAGGCGTGAGCGAGTGGTGGTCGGCGCTGGTGTACCCCAATGCCTCGACACCGTCGACACAGTTCCCCGCCCGGCCCCGCGTGTCCTCCCGGGACGCACCGATCCTTGCAGGTTTGCGGTATGGTTGCGCTGAAGTCTTCTTCATGCCGACCCACCTACACACTCCATCTGCTCAATCACCGGTGCCTCACCCCTCCCCGCGCTCCCACGTGCCGCGCCGCCTGGCCGCGATCATTCTGATCGCCGCCGCGCTGGTGGCCCTCGTGAGCGCCTCCGCGCCTCCCGCGCTGGCGCAGGAAGACAAGGCGCTTACCGACCTCAAGGCCCTCTTCGAGAAAGACCCGGCGGCTGGGTTCGTGGAGGCAGAGAGGCTGTTTGAGAAGTCGAGGGCGGAGGGGGATTTGGCCGGGATGCTGCGGATGATCGCGGCCGCGAGGGACCGAGCAGTGTACTGCATGTACGCGACGCCGTGCTTGGCAATGGCTGAGGCTGCCCTGCCGGTTGCCATGGCACGCGGCGACTGGGCTGCTGTGGGTGACATTCGTTGGGCGCAGGCCGCGGGTGTGGGCGTGCTCGGAGGGCTCCGCCTGGAGGTAGTTGGGCGGAGTGCAAGCGAGTCCTACGCGAAGGCGGGGCAGGAGCCTGCGGGCTTCACCGCGTGGAGGGAGAGTTGGGCAGCAGAACTAACCGTAGCGCGCACGAACCGGACACAGGCGGCTGCGGCGGCGACCGCCTTGCCCGGGGAACTCCGCGAGGTAGCGGACGATCTTCTTCAAACAATCGAGAGGGCGGACGACAGCCGAGCGGCGGACCTGATGGTAGACCTGGTCAGAATGGCCACTAACACGCCAGCGGCGGTAAGAAGCGCCGTCGCTAATGTGATTTGTTGGCGAATGTTCCTGCCAGGGAGTGAGCGCATCCTTCCAGACTTGAGACGCTGGATCGTGGACGCGGAGAAAGAGGAGAACGAGCACTGGGCGTCTGCCAATATCGCCAATAGCGTCATGGCCGGGTGCGCCGTGGGGTGGAGCGGACGAGAGGATGTGTTTCTGCAGACCTATAACTGGTGTCTCCAGACGTTGCGGCGTTCTGGGATCCCGACAGATCTGGGAGGCGCTCTCGGCCTCCAGATAAAGAGCGTGCGCCTGTCTCAGCCCGAGAGGGTTGACGAGATGATCCGCATGGTGCTCGATCTTCCAGTTCCTCCGGACTACGAGCCGGCGCGCTGGAGCATGGCGGCGTATCTAATCCATTCGAGTATGCCGGCGGACCTGCGGCGCCGAATGGTGCAGGAGCAACTTGGGTACATTGACTGGGACTTGCGCAGTGGTCAATCAGAAGTTGGCGACTATTGGCGAGGCTTCTCGACGGGGTGGATAGAAGCCAAGGCCCCAGAGTCCGAGCGCACCACGTGGTGCCTTGAGACCGCCTATCAGATCCTCGACTACGCCCCCAACTTCCCGACCGCTGCCTCGCGCAGCCAGGCCGCTACTGAGGCTGCCGCTTACTTCGCGAAGGCTGGTCGCGCCGACCTCGCCTCGCAGTCGCAGCAGCTTGCGAAGTCGTTTGCGGCCAATGATCCGAAGCTGCGGCTGCAGGTGGTCTTGGCAGCGGCGCAGTCGACGGCTGCGGCGGGGAAGTGGGAGGAACTGATCAAGGGGCTGGAGCCCGTGATGGTTGGCTTGGCACCGTCGGGGGCGGCGGTGCAGGCGGCATTGTTGCTGCAACAGGCGCAGAG
>JBDKRC010000056.1:0-19956 GCA_039683575.1 Armatimonadia bacterium
CCCCTCGCAAGTCCCCACCCATCGCCCCAGGACCTCCCCCGCCCGGCACAGCGCCACCACGCAGACCAACCGCGCGCGCCGCTCCTCCGGTTTGAGACCCTCCAGCTCCCCCAGAAGTTTCGCGATTCGCTCCTCATCATCCCGCCCATAGCGGCTGGAAAACACCCCCGGCCTTCCCCCCAGCGCCTCAACCTCAAGCCCCGAGTCGTCCGCCAAAGCCCAGCATCCACAGAACTCCGCCGCCGCCATGGCCTTGCTGACGGCATTCTCCTCAAAGGTCTCAAACGGCTCCGGCAACTCCGGCACGTCAGCATAGTCCCCGAGCCCCACAACCTCAATGCCTCCCCAACCCGGCTGCCTGTAGGAGCGCTCACCAGAGCGCGATCTGGAGTCGTTGTCACCGAGCAACTCCCGTATCTCCCGCACCTTCCCCTCATTAGCCGACGCCACCAATAATCTCATCTAGCCATCCTAACCTGCGAACTCTGTCCAACTTTTGGCATTCTAGCTACACAAACATCTCCCGCAATCGCCTCTCTTCCTCCGCGCTCAGCACCCACCCCGCCGCCCCCGCCGACTCCTCGATATGATGCGGCCGCTTCGCCCCGCACAGCGCGACCGTCACCCCCGGCTGGTTGAGCACCCATGCAATCGCCATCTGCCCCGCCGTCTTCCCATGCTCCGCCGCCATCCGCGCCATCTTGTCCACCGCCGTCACGATTCGCTCCAGCCTCTCGCCCTGGAACATCGGGTCCCTGCTGCGCGTATCGCTCTCTGGGAACGTCGCCCCCGGCCGGTACTTCCCCGTCAGAAGCCCCCTCTGCATCGGGCTATAGCAGAGCACCGCCAGATCATGCTCCCTGCAATATGGCAGCAACTCGGCTTCCGCATCCCGTCGCAGCAGGCTGTAGGGCGGCTGCAGCGACACCAGCGGCCCCGCGGCGCGCATCCGGTCCATCATCGGTATCGTGAAATTCGACACGCCGATATGCCGGATCTTCCCCTCCTCGCGCAGCTCCCTCAGCGCCGCCATCGTGTCCTCAAAGGGCGTCTGCTCGTCAGGCCAATGCACCTGGTAGAGGTCAATGTAGTCGGTCTGCAGGTTGCGCAGGCTCTGCTCGCACTCGGCGCGAATCCCCGCCCGCGACGAGTCGTTGAACAGCTTCCCCTCCGCATCCCGCCTCCGTCCGCACTTTGTCGCCACGATCACCTCGCCGCGCCTGCTCCCCAGCCCCTGTGCCAGCACCCGTTCGCTATGCCCCTCCCCATACACCGCTGCCGTGTCGAAGAAGTTGATCCCTAGCTCCAGCGCCCGCCGCACCGCCGCCACCGAGTCCTCATCCACCACATCCTCCCCCCAAAACAGCTTCCCCATGGCCCAGCCGCCAAAGCCTATCTCGGAAACGCGCAGGTCAGTCCCGTCCAACTGCCGATACTGCATCCCATTGTCACCTCGATCCTCTACAATCTTCGCCATCATCCGGCCAAAGCCCTGCTGTGCTTGCCCATCGCTACTCCCGGGGCGCACGCAAAAAACTGGGGACTGGCACCATTTTCGCATGCTTCCCCTGCCCTCCCGAGCAGAGCCTCATGCGGAAACGGTGTCTGTCCCCAGTTTTGCCCCCGCCTCTTGTCAGACTATGCCCCACCGCTCATGGTCAGACGGATGGTACGGCTGCGCCTCGCCTCGTGCGTGGCGGTGCCGCGTGAGAAACCGGCTCAGAAACACCAGAAGAATGAAAGCCACCGTAGCAGCGCCCACAACCACCACTCCAGGGATGCTGCTGACTGCGGCGTGGCTAAACAAATCAAGCGGACCGCGCGCCGGGTCAGGCCACATTCCCAGCTTCAGCAGCCACCCGCCGTAAGCCAGCAGCACCAGCCACAGGTAGTTCCGCCGCAGCCGCCGCCCCAGTGCCTCCGAATACGGCATGTGGAAGCTAGCGCGGTGCAAATCCTCAGCCAAGAGCCTCCTCCACTCCTCCTCATGGTCCAGCTCCCGCTGACAAGCCTCCCGCGACAGCGCCGGCGCCACCAGCCCCCGCTCGATCATCCGCAGCCGCGCCCGCCAGATGTCATAGTACATGTAGCGGCGCGCCTCGATGTGCAGCATGATGAAGATCACGCCCAGGATCAGCAGCACGGTCCCATGCGGCGCCCTCGCGTCACTGAGCATGAAGGTCAGCATGGCCGCCGTCGCGCCAATGGCCCAGTTGGTGGTCACATCCAGCCGCTGGCGCCACACCGTCGCACGGTTCATCTCGCCGCGGTAGAAGTGGATCATAAGCTGCATCCACTCCGCGTGGCTTACCTCGTGGCAGTATTTCTCAAACGGGACGGGGGTATCATCGTCTGGCATGGCCGGCACCACCACTTAGGCAGTCCAAACAATGTGCTGATCCGCTATCATTAGCTGGCGCGTGTTGCGCCAGGGCCTTGCCGACACCGTCTATGGTCCCGCCGCCAACATGCCCCTGCCCGCCGTGCTCACCATGCAGCGGCTTGTTGGCCAGCTTACCCTTCGCCGCTCCATGCGCCTGCCCCACCTGCTGGTCTCTTAGGCGAGCCTTAGTTTTTACATTGGTCTTAACTTTATCGGTCATCTCGCGGTCGATGCGGTTGCTGCGCACCCTTGCCCCCGACGAAGCCCGCCTCTCCTCGTCCTGCTGCACCAGCATCCGCAGCTTTGCCTTTGTGGCCGACTTGTTCTTCACCTTGTCAACCGTCTCCGGCGTCACCACCAGCTTATTGACCTCGCCGTCACGGACCTTATCAACCTTCTGGGGAACTGCCAGCACGGCCGCCGCAGGTGCCGGCCGCGCCGCAGGCTGCGTCGCCGGGCCCTCCGCGCCGCGCCCCACCGCCGCCGCGTTGAAGGACTTTTCCGGCACTCCCGGAGCAGCTGGCACGGCCGCCGCCGAATCCATAGCCGGCATAGCAGGTGGCGCCGTGGGGGCCTCGACTACGGCCCTGGGCCCCGTTCGATGTACAGGTAGCACCTTAACAACCTTGGCAGCAGACGGACCCACGTGCCTGTGGTAGGTCACACCCGCCCTCTGGACTAAGCGATAAGTATCCGCCGAGACCGCTTTGGGCGCACTCGGTTCGCTCGCAGGCGCAACTACTGGCCGGCTCGCAACCGGCTTCGGCCCCGTCGAGGGCGCCACTGCCCCGCCAACCGCTGCGGGAGGCTTTACAGTGGTCATATGCTCGCTCAGAGGCGCTACAGCCGCCGCCGGTGCGGCCTTCTCGGGGGTGGGCTCCCTGGTCTCTTTCGCCGTCTGCGCAGCCATTTCTTCGGCCGGCCTCGGGGGCGGCGCAAATCCTGGCTCCTGCCGGTAGCCACCGGTCACATAGAAGATCCCAATCGCGAGCAGCAAAGCCGCCGCGGCCGCGAGCCCCGACAGGCTTCGCGGCACCACAAACGACCGCTTGCGCCGTGGCAGGGCCCCGTAGATCGCCGCACACTCCGGGCACTGCCCCAGGTGGGTCAGCACGCGGGCGCGCTGGTTCGACTCCAGCGTGCCCTCCGCCATCGCCGCCAGGTCCTCATCAGTCGGATGGTGCGCTTCAGCGGCCTCGCTGGCCAGCAGGGCAAGCTGCCCTGTGGTCCATTGCAGGCCCTCGAGATCGCTCCGGCACCCGGCGCACTCTTCGAGGTGCTCCTGCACCTCCCAGCGCCGCCGCGTGGCCAGCCGGTCCTCGGCATATTCGTTTAGTTCAACTTCAGACGGGCACTTCATGCGAGTCCTCAGAATAGGATAACCGTCAGTCAGTTAGTGGCGACCGCGCCGTGATTTCTTCCCCGCCCATTCTCCTCGGTCAGCATCTCGCGCAGCCGCCGCTTGGCGCGGCAAATGCGCGTCGCCACCGTGTTCCCCGGAACGCCCAGGAGCTCGGCGATCTCGTGGTACTCCAGGCCCCCGAAATGGTGCAGCATCAGCGGCGTACGGAACTGCTCGGGCAGGGCCGTCATCGCCTGGCGCACCTGTGTCGCAACGACCCCGCTGTCGGTCGGGTCAGCGGACGGCTCCGGGGTGGAGTCATCAGCGGCGTCCACAACCTGCGGCTGCCGCTGCTGCCGGCGATAGCACCGCCGCAGCCCGATAGTGCACAGCCACGTGTACATTGAGGAACGTCCCTCAAAGCCCCGCAGCGCCGCGTAATCGTTCGTCAGAAGGGTGGTGAAGACGTCTTGCGTGACGTCCTCCGCCTCCTCCTGAGAAAGCTGCTGCCGTCCCTTTAGAAAGCCGGTGAGACGCTGGCGGTACCGGCCCTCGAGGGTCGCAAACGCCCCGCTGTCCCCGGCAGTGATCCGCTGGATCAGTTGCAGGTCAGAGAGTTCACTCATAGGTGCAGACACAAAACCACACGGACAGTCCTGCACCCGCAATAGCAGGGCAGAGCTGCCTTAAAGAGATATCACTACATGCTGAAACGACATTGCGCCCGAGAGGAAAGACCGCTATCAATTCGCCCCCTTTCCCACGACACCTCCTGTCATCTGCGAAGAAATCTAATCTTTTTCTGGTACCATTTTCTCGCACGGTAGCCCGGGCAGAGCCATGTCAGGCAGGACATGCCACTCCTTCCAGCGAAGACCTCCCGCGTTGACGTAAGTCTCGGCACGACCGCCGCGCGGCCTCTCGCGATTGCCTCACGGACTAGACCTAACACTGTCTAGGATCAGGGTGACAAACATGCATAGACTGATGCCGTTAGTCGCCTTCCTCACCGTCGCCTCGCTTGCTCAAGCCCAGCCTCCCGCCTCCGCTCCAGTCTCCGGGCCCAATACGCTCCTCCTCTGGCATCTCGACGAGGGTCAGGGCGATCAGGCCAAGGACGCCTCCGGACACGCCCGCAACGGCAAGATCACCGGCGCAACCTGGGCTGAAGGCAGATTCGGCCAGGCCCTGCGCTGGGCCGAGGATTCCGGCACTGTAGTCGGCCCCACGGACCTCCCTGACCTGAAAGACGCCTTCACCCTCTCCATGTGGGTCAAGCTGGACAAGCTGCCGACGGGCAAGATCCCCTTCTGGACTGCGGACGTGGGCGGCAAGCTCGGCTCGATGATGATCACCATCCGCCCGCCCGGCCTCCTCTACGTCGGCCTGCAACTCGGCGGCCAGCCCAACCACCTCATGGGCCAGACCCAGATAGAGCTGAACCAGTGGACCCACCTCGCCCTGACCTACGATGGCGCGGCCGGGAAGATTGGCCTCTTCGTCAACGGCAAGCTCGATACCGAGTACGACGTCGCGACGGGCTCACCGCTGGAGGTCAATCCCTCCAAAACGCCCTTCTTCGTGCGCAGCTACAATGGCGGCGACGAAAAGCTTATCGGGCTTATTGATGAGGTGTGCCTAACAAACATTGCCGAGACTTATGGTCACAGGTGGCGCAGCAACGTGTACCTCCACCTCCTGCGCTACCAGTCTGCCTTCCTCGTAGGCGCAGCCAAGCGTCGCTCGGGCCCGGATCCGGTCAGGGAGTACCAGCTTCTGGTGAAAGACGCGCGGGGCAAGACTGTCGTGGATCGCAAGCTCAAGTCGCCGGAGGTGGGGGAGGGGGCTCTCGTGCCCGCGCCGGGGCTGAAGGCAGGGGAGTACCTGGCCACGATCATAGGCCACCGCACTGACGGCGCGACCGAGACAATGCTTGAGCGCAAGATCAACTACACGCCCCCCGTGAAGAGCGTCGTCAACCTCACCGACCAGAACGTCTGCCTCGTTCAGGGCAAGCCGTTCTTCCCAATCGGGGCCTACCACGTGCGGCAGGAGGATTTCGCCACGGTGAAAGCCGGCGGGTTCAACACCGTCTTCTCCTTCACGACCACGCTGCCCCCGGGTGCGCCCAAACCCAGCGACGGCGTCGGCTACATCGAAAAATGCGCCGAGCACGGCCTGATGGGCATCGGCCTTGGCGGCGTAAATGAGGCGATCCTAACTCACTACCGCAGCAACCCCAACCTGCTCTTCTGGTATATCGCGGACGAGCCCTCGGGTCCGATTGACCCGCTCATGACGCGCTACGAGACCTGGGCCGCCGTTGACCCGACCCATCCATACTTCCTGCTGCAGAACAAGCCCGCGGAGTTCATGCGCCACGCCGCCGCTTGCGACATCTACGCGACCGACCCCTATCCCATCCGCTTTGACGCGCAGGCCGACCTCACGCACGTCGCCCGCTACACCGAAGGCGCCGTCGCGGCAGTCTTCGACCGCAAGCCCGTGTGGGTCGCGCTGCAATGCTATACAGTCAAGGCCGTCTCAGAGGCCGGCAAGCCCTCCGATGGCAAGCCTCGCCTGCCGACGCAGGCCGAACTCCGCTGCATGAGCTACATGGCCCTCGCCTGCGGCGCCCGTGGGCTGCTCTACTATGCCTTCGACGACACCTACTACAACAACGGCAGCATCCGCGGCGTGAACATCGGCAAGGAGTACCCGGAGTTCTGGTCGCAGATGACGCAGGTTCTCAAGGAGATCGGCGCGCAGGAAAAAGTGTGGGTCGCGCCATACGCAACGCTGCGTCCGGTCGCCGACGCGCCCGACATCATCGTCCAGAAGCGCCCCTTCGCCGTCGGCGGAGCGACCTACGTGCTGGTAGTGAACCCGAAATACGAAGCCCGCGACGTCCGCGTCAAGCTCCCTAGCTGCAAGGCCAAAGGCGCAGCCGCCGACGCCCTGGGTGGCAAGCCCGGCCAGATACAATCAGCCGTCCTCACAGACCGCCTGGAAGCGCTGGAGAGCAAGTGTTACATGATTGGGGGATAGGGGAGAGGGGTAGGGGCGGACCGTGGTCCGCCCGCTTGGGGGCACACAACTAAGGCATCGGGCGGACCACGGTCCGCCCCTACTTCAGCCGCCGGTGCAGCCGCCGAATCCGGAACAGATCCATGACCATCTTGAACCCGTCGCGCAGCATCTTCACCTTGCTGTTCGGGTCGTTGGTCCACGTCACCGGCACCTGCGCGATCTTCAGGCCCAGCTTGCGCGCGATGAACATCAACTCGGCATCAAAGGCCCACCCGCTAAGCTTCTGGTGCGACAGGATCTCATGGGCCGCCTCGCGCCGGAAGGCCTTGAACCCGCACTGGCTGTCGGGGATTCCGGGCAGCAGAATGACCTGGTTGATCCATCCGAACATGCGCCCCGCGACCTCGCGGTACCACGGCTGATGAACGGTAAGCACCGAGTCCGGGAGTTGCCGCGAGGCGATAGCGACGTCGGCTCCCGCCTCAAGCTCCGCCAGCAGCTTACCCGCCTCCTCGATCGGTGTCGAGAGATCCGCATCCGAGAATAGCAGGTACTTGCCGCGCCCTTCGAGCAGCCCGCGCTTGACCGACAGCGCCTTGCCGCGGTTGGGCTCATTGCGTACGATGCGATGCAATGGGAAGTCCTTGATCGCCGCCTCAGCCACCTCGCCGGTGCCATCGCTGCTGCCGTCATCGACAATGATGAGCTCAGTGGTGAACGGCTGGGCGGACAGGTACGCAAGCACGCGAGTCAAAGTCGGCGGCAGCCGCAGCGCCTCGTTGTAAGCCGGGATTATGAGAGACAGATGGATTGAATCGTTGGTTTCACTCATGGTGTAAGCTCTGGTTCAAGAGCATTCGCCATCGGCGGAAAGTTCCCTCGCCACGGAGGCAAACCCATGTCGGGCCGCGACTGCCTGAATGCCCTTTTGGACCGCCAGGGCGCGCCGCGCCTCTGCTGGACCACCCTCGTGGACGACACCACCCGCTCGGTCATGCCGCCGGACATCCGCGCCCTGCCGGTTCTCGACTTCTACCGCTATCTCGGCTGCGCCCACCTGCAGTTCGGCAACTACGGTCTCCCGCCTGACCTGCAGGTTCAGTCTCCCTGCCGCCGCGTCGAGCCCGAGACGCACGTTGAGCGCACTACTGACGATCTCGGCACCCTTCACGTTCGCCTCGAAACCGACTGGGGCCCTCTCTACTCAACCTTCCGCAACGGCCACCCCCTCAAACATCCCATCGAGACCGTCGACGAACTGCGCATCGCCCGCGCCCTCTGGGAGCGCACTCATTACGAGGAGGTCGAAGGCTCCGAAGCCACCTTCCACCGCACCGCAGCCGCTCTCGGCGACGACGGCCTCTACGCGCCCACCCTCGGCCCCTCGCCCGTCCAGCAACTCCTCGAAATGGACATGGGCCTGATCAGCTTCTACGGTCTCCTGCAGGACCATCCACGCGAGGTCGAGAGCCTCCTCGACGTCATGCATGCCGTCCGCCGCCAGGAGTGGGAGATCACGGCCCGCCGCAGCCCTGCGCGCTTGCTGATACCTGTTGAGAACACCAGCTCGACCATGATCAGCCCCGCCCTCTACCGCCGCTACAGCGTGCCGCAGCTTCGCGACTTCGCGGACCTCTGCCACGCCCACGGCAAGCTTGCGGTCTTCCACATGTGCGGCCTGCTGCGCGACCTCCTGCCAGACATCATGGCCACCGGCCTCGATGGCGCCCACGCCACGACCCCTCCGCCACATGGCGACACAACGCTCGAGCACGCGCTTGACGTCTGCGGAGAGGACTTCCTGCTCCTGGGGGGAATCTTTGATGGGAGCATCTTCCAGGCCCCCGAGGTCTCGAAGGAGCAGATCATCGCCGCGCTTGACGCCCTCTACACGCCGCGCCTGCGCCGCGCCAACCTCCTGCTCGCCCTCGGCGCCGATGGCCTCCCGACCCCGCTCTGGCGCTTTGAGGTTGTGAGAGAGTGGTTCGAGCGCCAATCGCCTTAACCGCCTCTGAAAGCTGGGCTCCAATGCGAGAAGTTTTGCTGGCCGGACTCTTCCTCCTCACCTGTACCGGAGTCGCACTGGGCGAAAAGCCCGATCCCTTCCGCGTCTCCGCCGACCCCCTCATTGGCCCGGTCAGCGTGCCCGTGATGGAGCAGGTCTTCTGGGTGCAGCTAGACCGGCCCCCCGGCGCCGAGCTGAAAGTCACCGCCCCCGAAGGCGTCCGCCTTCTCGACCAGACCAAACCCGGCCCCGGCCGCAAGATCACCCGTCTCTACTTCCGCTCCGACCGTGGGATCAGCGACGGTAAGCTCACCATCACCCCCGCTGGCGGCGCGGACCTCATCCTGCCCCTGCGCGTCCTGACCTACCGCGAAGACCTCGCCAACCAGGTCAAGGACATCCCGCAGTGGACCCCGCAGGCGCACAAGCTCGGCCGGTCCTTTTACACCCCTGAAGTCATCGCCACCGCCAAACAGAATCTCGCGAAGAATCCTGACCTCCTCGCCGGCCTCAAAGCCCCGACCGTCGTCGAAGGCCTCAGCGATGACGCCCTCTTCGCCTTTCTGCCCTCGTGGAACGTCCCGCGCCAGTGCTACAGCACCTGGCCCTGCCCTTTCTGCGGCGAGAAGATCTACGAGAAAGCCGCCTTCTATCCGTGGGTGCACACCAAGCGCGGCAGCTTCAAGGCGACCTGCCCCCTCTGCGCCAAGAGCTTCCCCACCAATGACTACGCCAAGGACGACTTCACCAGCGGTGACTACCCCGACGACGGCTGGGGGCTGGACCTCGGCGGCAAAGGCGACCGCATGCAGTACGCCGGCTGGGTCGCGCTGCACAACCACCACACGCTGTGGATGAGCACCGGCGGGGAGCTGAAGAAGCTCGGCGAGCGCTACCTCCTGCTCGGCGACGAACAGGCCGCTCACAAGGTCGGGCTGTTGCTCGCCCGCCTCGCCTACATCTACCCCGGCATGGACATGACCTGGCAGCAGGTGCAGACCAAGTACCTCCGCTCCGGCCGCCTGCTAGTGGACGGCAACTGGGAGCGCACCGGCCTCACCGTCCCCGCCTGCCAGGCGTACGACGCGATCTTCGACTACCTCGACCGCGACATGGAGTTGGTCAAGTTCCTGCAGAAGAAGGACCCCACGATCCAGACCCCCGCCGATGTAAAGGCCCTCATCGACCAGTACCTCATCCAGGTCTTCGGCTGGGACTGGGTCAACTCCCGCCTCTCCGGCGGCAACCAGGGCGCCCGCGAGCGTGACGCCGCCTACACCGCCGTCTGCGCCAACATGGGCGATGTCTCGGACGCCTGGATCGAGAAGCTCTTCACCAATTCCTACAACAGTGGCCTCGGCAAAGGCGGCTTCGATGACGAGATGCTGGTCAACACCCTCACCCGCGAGGGCATCACGCTCGTCAACGGCTTTGACTACGCCAACGGCTACCTGACCGCCAAGTCCGGCCTCATGGAGATCCTCGCCCAGGTGCAGTCGCCGAAGTGGAAGGCCCGCTGCAGCCTCTACGACGAGCGCCAATACCCCAAGCTCCGCGCGGAGTACGACGTCTGGACCGAGATGCTCGTGGCCGGCGACCACGTCCCCTGCTATGGCGACGATGCCAACGCGCGCGGCCGCAAGCTAGAAAAGGGTGTCGCCAGCCTCCACCGCAGCGAATACGTCCGCGCCTACCGCCACTGGCCCACCGACCGCCTGGCCTGGGCCCTCCAGCGCGCCGGGCAGGGCGGCAGCGACCTCGTCGAGCCCTATGTCTGGGACCAGGTCACCGAGCAGGTCAAACGCGCCGGCCCCGAGCCGCCCCTCGAGAGTCGCGTCCTCGACGGCGTCGGCTTCGTCTTCCTCGAATCCCGCGCCCATGCGGAAAAGGTCGCCGACCGCGCCGGCCTGGCCTTCCGCTACGGCTACGGCGTCGGCCACCAGCACCAGGACAACCTCAACCTCGAGTTCTGGGCCAAAGACCTCGACCTCGCGCCCGAACTCGGCTACCCCTGCTGGGCCCACCCACAGGGCGCCACGGGCCACGTCGTCCACCACAACACCGGCATGATCGACCGCTCTCCCCAAAGCAAGGGCGGCGGCATCGCCCACGGTACCCTCGAGCTCTTTGCGGGCGCTCCCGAAGCCTCCTTCGCCGACCTCTCCGCCACGCCCGACGGCTTCCCGAACCGTTTCTTCCGCCGCGCCGTCTGCCTCGCCGACGCCCCCGGCGGCAACGTCTACCTCCTCGACATCCTCCGCCTCGCGGGCGGCAGCAAGCGCACCTACTGCTTCCACGGCCCCGCCCACCGCGACTTCACCTCCAGCCTCACTTTCGGCCAGAAGAGCCCGCAGGCGTTCGACATCGCCAACATGAGCCGCAACCTCGACAACAATATCCTCGAGCCGCAGACTGCCCAAAGCGACGGCGACGTCTGGGCCGACTGGCTCTACGACCAGAAAGACGTCCACCTCCGCCTCGACCTGCTTGGCGCGAAAGGCCGCCAGTACACCACCGCCCGCTACGGCAAGCCCGATGCCCCGCCGATCCGCTTCCTCTTCCCGGAAGACCAGGGCGCTGATGGCGCAAGCGAGTTCATCGCCGTCTGGCAGCCGTACGAGGGCCAGCCCTTCATCCAGAAGATCGAGCGCCTCGACTGCCAGACCACCGGCCCCGCCTCCGAGTACGCCCCGGTAGTCGTCCGTGTCACCCTCACTGGCGGCCAGGTGGACACCTTCTTCTACGACCACGCGGGCCGCTCACTCACCAGCGGGCCCTTCACCTTCACCGGCAACTTCGGCTACTGGTCGGAGCAGGACGGCAAGCTCCGCTGCCTGCACCTCGCGGGCAGCCAACTGCTCAAGAGCGGCGTCGGCGTAGCCAAAGCCCCGCCACCCTACACCGGCAAGATCACCGCCATTGACCTCCTCGACAACAAGCTAACCCTCGACTGCAAGCTGCCGATTGGCGAGCTGCTCAAGGGCAAAATGATCTACCTGAAGGGCGGTGAGCATCGCACTGCCTACCGCATCGCCGAAGTCCTGCCCCCCGGCAACATCGTACGCCTCGCCCACAACGGCCTGCTCTTCCGCTCGCGTCTCGACGCGATCAGCGACGACAAGACTGCCCTCCAGACCGAACTGGCCCCACCCATCGAGGCCACCAAGGGCATCAAGCCCGGCTACTACAACGGCGCCTTGGTCACCGACGAAACCCTGAAGGCCCGCTACCGGGTCAAAGCAGTAGTAGAGGGCAAGCTGGTGCTCGACCGCCCGGTCAGCGCGTCAGACTTCGCCGACAGCGACAAAGACGGCCGCCGCGTGGTCTACCTCTACGACCATGCCGAGGGCGACGAGTTCACAATCCCGCAGTCAGTCTTCATCAAGTCCGGCGAAAAGACCGACAGCGCAGTATCAACCAGGGGCTTGTAGGGGCACCGCGGCGCGCCCGCGGCTACCGCGTAGTGCGGGCGTCTCGCCCGCTCCCTATAGGCAAGGGACATAGTGGGAGGGCTCTCCAGAGCCCGACCCGCAGCAAAGGACAATCCCAGATGAACCTCACCTCCGACTTCCACATCCACACCGCGCACTCGTGCGACAGCGCCTGCCTCCCCATGGTCGACCTCCCCGGCGCCGCCTCTGCCTCCGGCGTCACCGTCTACGGCGTCAGCGACCACCTCCACACCCCCTACAACCTCCCCGACGTCGTGGCCTCTCGCCGCTCCTTCGACGAGCACGCCCGCGACGGCTTCCACTTCGGCATCGAGATAAGCTGCGTCTCAACCTGGGAACTGGAGGAACTCGCCCGCGGTGACTACGAGAACCCCGTCTACGGCCTCCGCAGTGGCGGCCCGGCGGGTGCGGACCCCGCCATCGGCCTGACCGAGCAGGACATCGCCGCCCTCGGCATCGAATATGTAATCGGCGGCACCCATTGGCCGCTATATGTCGAACTCGAACCCGGGATAGTCACTCGCGACTACCACCGCCAGAACATGTTCCTCGCCACCCATCCGCTGGTGGACATCGTCGCCCACCCTTGGTGGTGGATGGGCAAGTGGAAGCAGGACGATGGCACGTACCCGACCGACCCGTGGTTCGATGATTTCACCCGCGTCCCGCTCTCGATGCACGACGAATTCGCCGCCGCCGCGGTCCAGCATGGCACTGCCGTCGAGATCAACCTCAGCGCCACGCTGCTGAACCCCGGCTATCCCGAGCGCTTTCATTACCAGTACGCCGACTATCTGGCCTACCTGCAAGGGCGCGGCGTGCAACTCTCAGTCGGCTCCGACTGTCACTCAGCGACCTACGCGCCACCGTTCACCAGGGCCGCTGAGATGCTCGCCCAGGCCGGCGTGAACACCGATAACCTCTGGCTCCCGGGCCAGCGAACGAACTGACCATAGCCACGCGTCTGAAATACCGAACGCGTAGGTGGGTTCGTCCCGAACCCACACTATCTCTCGCCACCGCGCGGGTTCGAGACGAACCCGCCTACGCGAAACTCACCGAGGCCCCTCATGACCCAATTCCGCTCCTCCTACCGCCACAATCTCGACGACCTGCGCAACACCGTACTGCGCATGGGTGCCTTCGCTGAGGGCATGCTCGGCCGTGCCATGCAGGCCCTCGTCAGCCAGGACGTCGAACTCGCCCGCGAAGTCCATCGCAGCGACGATGTCGCCGACGACTTCGACCGCGAGATCGAGCGCACCGCCATCAGCCTCCTCGCCTCCCAGCAACCCGTCTCTGGCGACCTCCGCAACATCCTCGGCGCCCTGCGCATCGCCACCGACCTCGAGCGCATCGCCGACTATGCCAAGGACATTGCCAAGGTCACCATCGCCGTCGCGCCCACGCCCTGGTTCGCCCCGCTCGAAGACATCGCTCTGATGGGGGAGATGGCCGGGGAGCTACTCCGCCAGGCCCTCCGTGCCTTCGCGGATCAGGACCTCACCCTCGCCCGCAAGGTCGCCGCTGACGATGAAAAGCTCGACGAGCTGTGGCACAAGCTCTGGGCGCAACTCAATCTGCGCATGGCCGGCGATCCTGAGGTCATCAGCCAGGCCACCTACCTGCTCCTGGTAGCCCGCTACCTCGAGCGCATCGGCGACCACACGATCAACATCATGGAACGCCTCAACTACATGGAGACCGGCAAGCTGGAACCCATGGCATGAAAACCGCCGTCGCGCTGGTCATCTCGCTGTTGGTCTGCTACGCTGTCGCCGCCGGCGGCTCGTACTTCACCTTCGCCTCCGTCCGCGACTGGTACCCGACCCTCGTCAAGCCCACCTGGACGCCCCCGGCGTGGCTCTTCGGCCCGGTCTGGACGCTGCTCTACACGATGATGGCGGTTGCGGCCTGGTTGGTGTGGAAAAGACATGGGGAAGCGCCGGTTGGTCTGGCGCTGGGGATCTTCGGGGTACAACTCGCGCTCAACTTCGCGTGGTCGCTGCTCTTCTTCGGCCTGCATCGCCTTGACCTGGCAATGCTCGACATCGTGGCCCTCTGGCTGAGCATTCTCGCCACGATCATCCTCTTCTACCGCCTCTCAACCCTCGCCGCCCTCCTCCTCATCCCCTACCTACTCTGGGTGACCTTCGCCTCCGCCCTCAACTACGCCCTCTGGCACCTCAATCGCTGATCAGACTCGTCTCTCCTCCCTATCCTCTGTACGAGCGATCACCGATCGCGACCCATCACCGACCACCCCTCGTCCCGCCTACTGCGCCGAATACACAAACGCCGTCTGGCTAAGCCCGTCCCACCTCACCGTCCCGCCGAACGCCTCCGCCACAAACCGCAGTGGCACATACGTCATCCCTGCCACCAGCGCCGGCGGCATCCTCAACTGCACCGGCGCACCGTTCACCTGCGCTACCGGCGTATTGATCCAAAGCTCGACCACGCGGCCCGGTCGCTTGGCGACGATCTTCCCCAGCTTCGGCCTCCACTGGACCTCCGCCGCCAGCGCCTCAAACACCACCCGCATCGGCAGCATGACCGCGCCACCACGGTTCAGCACCGGCTGCGCCGTGTTGAGCACCTTGCCATCCACCACAATGGTAGGCGCCGCCACAGCCATGGCGGCGCCCAGTGACACAGTTGCTGCCATTAGCAGGCAGCGGAGCATCATCTTCATCACTTGTTGGCCTTCAGTAGCTTCACCATCTCCTCCGGGCTCACGAACCCCACCTGCCGTCGCTTCTCCGAGCCCGCGCTGTCCATGAAGATGATGGCGGGAATGCCTGTGATCTCGTACTTTCGCGCGAGGTCCTGGTTCTTGTCCGTATCAAGCCTCACCGCCACATAATCCGCCAGCGCCTGCTTCACCTGCGGGTCCGGCCACGTCTGCTCATCGAGCATCCGGCACGGTCCGCACCACGTCGCGAAGAAGTCCACCACCAGCGGCTTGCTTTGTTGCCTGGCCAGCTTCATGCCTTCGTCCAGCGAAGTGAGCCACTTCCCCTCCGCAGCCGCGCCCTCCGACTTCGGGTCGGTGCTCGCCGCAGCGGTTCCCCCCTTGGTCTTCTGCGTCTCATCCATCCCCGTCTGTTGTGGCTGCTTCTGACATCCGGCCAGAATCACCAGTGCCACTAGACCCATCAAGTACAGGTATTTCATCTTCCACCTCTCATCTGGACCCCCATCAACCACCCCCCAACTGACAACTGATAGCTGACAACTGGTAGCTGATTACCTGACCACTGCCACCAGTCCCGTCCCCGGCGGCGGCAGTATCACCTTCTCGAGCGGTTTCACAATCACCCGCCCCTCCTCGGCTACGATCCCGTCAATCGCCCCTGTGAACCGCTTGCCGCCCTGCGGCGTGATCTCCAGCCGCTGGCCCATCCGCAGCTGCCCGAGCTGCTGCCCCGGCACGTTGAAAACCAGCCGGGCCTCCTCGGCCTGCTCCACGACTGCCAATTGCTGTCCCGCCTTGACGCGCTCGCCGGGACGGGTGTTCAGCCGGGCCAGCGTCCCTGCCTGCGGCGTCTTGACCATCAACCCGCCCACCATCTTCTCCGCCTCGGTCATCGCCTGCCGCGCCGCCTTCGTCTGCTGATCCCCCTCGACCAGCGCCTTCCCCTCGGCCGTCCCGCTGATCTTGTTCACTTCGTCCTGTGACTGCGCCACCAGCTTCTCCGCCGCCCGGGCCCGCTTGCTCAGGCGCTCCAACTGCTGGCCCTGCTCATAGAGCGGCTGCGCCTTCTCCCCAAGACCCTTCAGCCGCTGCTGGGCAATTTTCAGTTCATTGTCCCGTGCGGTCAACCTCCGCTGCGTCTCCTCCACCGCCGGGTCACGCCGCTGCGCCTTCTCCTGTGCCTCGCGCTTGCCCGCAAACTCCCGCCGCACTTCCTCAAACGCCGCCCGCTTCCGCTCCATCTCCTGCTGTGCCTGCCGCAGCGTCTCCAGGTCCTTCTCCAGCGTCGGGTGACTGCTCTTGAATTCCGCCAGCTCCTGCCGCGCAATACTCAGCCCCGCCTGCGCCCCCTCGAGGTGTATCCGCGCTGCCTCAAGCTTCCTTTGCGTCTCCGACCTCGGAGCCTTCTGCACCCGTCCCTCCACTCCCGCCAGCGTCTTCTGCGCCGCTTGCAGCTTCGCGCGGGCCGCCTCATTCTTCAGCTGCAGCACAGCCTCCCCAGCCTGCACTGCCGCCCCCTCACTGGCCAGTAGCGCCACGACCCGCCCCTCCACTGGCGCGGTCAGCACCACCTGCTTCGCCGCCTCCACCTGCCCCAAAAGCGTGATCCGCGCCGCCTTCGCAGGTCCGCGCCCAGGCACCGGCTGCCAAACCACCGGCCGCCCCAAGAACGCGAGCCCCACCAACCCCACGGCCACCAACACCGCCACAATAATCAGAACCGAACGCCGAACACGCATTGCATTCACCAACCCGGCCGCCTGTAGGAGCGGTCACCAGACCGCGATTTTGTTGTGCAACTACGCCGTAGGAGCGGACCGGTCACCAGACCGCGACTTCCTCGGGAGGTAACCCTGTACGAGCGATCACCGATCGCGACTTCGTTGTGTAACCACACTGTGGGAGCGGTCACCAGACCGCGACCATCTACGACCAACCCTCACCTTCTCCGCCTACCCCTCCACCTCCGCCTCCCCCAACCAAACCGCCCCGCCACACCCTTCCGCCGCCAGCCGACACAGCTCCCCCAACTGCTCCGGAAAATGCTTCACCCCTCCCAGCCCCTCCACCTCAACCCAAACCACCCGCCGCTCCTCTCCTGCGTCCTCTTCTGCTTCGCCCAGCAGCCTCGCCACCAGATACAGTTCCAGTACCCGCCTGTGCCCCTGTGCAAACTCTCGCCAGGCCACCATCGCCCCCGCCTCCACCTCCAGCCCCGCCTCTTCGGCCACCTCCCGCACCACCGCCTCCGCCAGTCCCTCCCCGGCCTCCACGCCGCCCCCCGGCGGCACCAGGTACCCCGGCTTCCCCCGCTTGGTGCTGACCAGCAGCACCTTGCCATCATGCACAATCAACGCTGCAACGCGTATGCGAGTTTCCGTCATCACTGATCTCACTCCAAAAGCCACGAGCCCCGAGGGCCGGAGGTCCTCAGGGCCCATGGTGACCGCCGATCTTCCTGCTCCGGAACCTGGCGAAAAACATCTGAACAATTCCCCCGCAGGTATCCTAACCCCTGCAAGGAAACACACTCTCATTGCGTCGAGCAGCCTCTAGTCGCGTGGCAGGCATGCTCCGCATGCCGGAACTCGGCTCAATAGCTCTGCAGGGACGCGTAGGTGGGTTCGTCCCGAACCCACGCCGTTACGACCTCTCGACGCGTGGTAGGCACACTCCGTGTGCCGGAACTCGTGACGTCCAGTGAGTCCGGCATGCGGAGCATGCCTACCACGCGAAGAGATACGCCGCCTCACGTCCGAGTGTTTTCCGTTTTCGCCGTTCCAGATTCCCGATTCCCAATTCCCGCCTCCCGGAAAGGTCCCCCCCCATGACCAAACTTCGCTTCGGAATCATCGGCGTCGGCGGACGTGGCATGTGCAACGCCCGCGCCGTCAACGCCCGCGAAGACCTCGAACTCGTCGGTACCTGCGACCTCCGCCAGGAGCGCCTCGACCTGTGCGATGAGGAAGGCATCGCGGGCAAGCGCTTCCTCGACTACCGCGACCTCCTCGACCAGGGCCTCGACGCCGTCTGCATCAACACCGACAACAACATGCACTGCGAGCAGACCCTCGCCGCCGCCGAGCGTGGGCTGCACGTCTACTGCGAAAAGCCCATCGCCCTCAACGTCGACGACGCCCGCCGCATGGTCGAGGCCACCCGCAACGTCGCCACAGTCGTCAACCTCAGCATGCGCGCCAATGCCGACTACCAGTTCATGCGCCAGGTCCTGCGCGAGGAGCGCTATGGCAAGCTACTCTGCGTCGGCGCCGTCCACCCCAAGCCCGGCGGCCTGCTCGTCCAGGGCAAGGGCCACCGTGCGACCAACGACCCCGCCGTCTGGGGCCCGATCATCATGCACGACGGCGTGCACATCTGCGAGTGGCTGCGGTACATGGGGGGAGAGGTCGAAACAGTGGTAGCGCGCACGAAGACCACGGGCCCGGACCCGCTGAACGAAGAGTTCATCCACGCCATCACCACCCACGAGGGCGACGTCCTGGGCAGCCTCTCGTACCTGGCAATGCCGTTCATCCCCGGCAAGCAGTACGCCATCTGCGAGCAGGCCAGCGTCTGGCCCGAGCGCACCGAACAGGGCTCGTGCCTCCACATCGCCCGCGTGGGCGAGGAAGACGAACTCCTCCCCGTCCCGCCCAACGCCCTAACCGGCGACGCGTATTACGTTGACGAGTTCGTAAGAGCCATTCGCGAAAACCACCAGCCCTACGCCACCATGCACGACGGCTACGAGGGCCAGAGAATAGTAGAAGCCATCCGCCGCTCCGGCCAGACCGGCCAACTGGTCAACATGCCCGAGATCTAGCCATTCGCCACTGTGGGAGGGGCCACTGGCCCCGACAAAGAAAAAGGGACGGAGCCCAAAAGCTCCGTCCCTTGCCGTTTCTGTTCCCAGTTCCCCGCCTCTACAGCGGCAACCCCACCACAGTCCCCGTCTCCGACGCCTTATATATCGCCAATATCAGCTCCACCGCCCGCCGCGCCTCCTGCCCGTTCAGCGTCGGCTGCCGGCCCTCGTCTATCGCCTGTAGCAGATCGCCGATCTGCTCCGCATGGGCCTTCACAGCCTCCCCTGCCATCCCCTTCGTGGGGTCCGCCGACCCGCCGGCCTCGCCCGCGGTCGGGTTGTACTCCGTCTCCTCCCCCTCGACTTCCCATAGCTGCATCTGGTCGCCCACGACGATGATGTTGCCCTTCGTCCCGTGAACTTCCAGCCGGTGCTGGTGGCCCTTGTACGTGCAGGTCGTGCCCTGGATGATCCCATGGGCCCCGCTCTCGAACTTCAGCACCGCATTGGCGCAGTCCTCGACCTCAATGCTCTTGTGCCCCAGGTTCTCGGCAAAGCCAAACACCTGCGTCGGGTTCCCCATCAGCCACAACAGCAGGTCGATGTAATGAATCCCCTGGTTGATAAGCGCCCCGCCGCCGTCGAGACCCTTGGTCCCGTGCCACCCGTCGCTATAGTACTCCTCGGTCCGGAACCACGGAATGATCGCGTTGCCATAGAGCAGCTTCCCCAGCCGCCCCTCATCCACGGCCGCCTTCACGCGCTTGTACACGCTGAAGTTCCGCGACTGGTGCGTCGCCCCCACCAGCACGTTATTGCGCGCCGCCGCCGCGATCAGGTTGTCAATGCGCTCGAGGGTGATATCAATGGGCTTGGTGCAGATGACATGCTTGCCCGCCTCGGCGCACATGATGCCAAGCTTGGCATGCAGGCCGCTGGGCACGACCACATTGACCACATGCAAATCCTCGCGCTTGAGCATCTCGGCGAGGTCGGTGTAGTAATCGCAGCCATACTTCTCAGCCTTGGCCTTAGCTGCATCCTCACGGGTGTCGCACACGGCAATGATGCTGGCATTGGGCAGCATCCTGATGGCATCCAGATGAGTATCGGAAATAACGCCACAGCCGACGACCCCAAAGCCGTACTTCTTGTCCGTCATTGGTTACACGCTCCGCCAAAAAGAAGTGGCACCCCGGCCCGGGGAACAACCATGAGCCAGGATAATCTGCGCCCGATCC
>JBDKRC010000057.1:0-22216 GCA_039683575.1 Armatimonadia bacterium
CTGCTCGAGCAGGTCTACGCAGTGGTTGCCCATGTCAATGAAGCTGCCGCCGCCACCGAGTTCCGGGTTCTGGCGGAAGGCACCAGGGATGGGCGGGTACCAGCAGGTGAGCTCGGCACGGCCCATGACGAGGGTGCCGAGTTCGCCGTTATCCACCATCTGCTTGAGCGCCTGATGGCAGGAGTGGTAGCGCATCATGAAGTTGACGCCTAGCTTGACGTTGCGGGCGGCGCATTCCTCGACCACTTCCTCGCACTGGGCGAGGGTGAGGGCGAGGGGCTTTTCGCACAGGATGTGCTTGCCGGCCTCGGCTGCGGCCATTACCTGTCCGTGGTGCAGGTGGGTCGGCGTCGCGATGTAGACCGCCTGGACGTTGCTATCGTTGAGCAAGTCGTATTCGCTGGTGTAGACGGCGGAGACGCCGAACTTCTCGGCGACGGCCTTCACGCGGTCTCCGGCGACGTCCTGGACGGCGACGAGCTCGGCGTCCGGGCAGGCCATGATCCCTTCAGGAATGGTGCGGCGTTCGGCGATGCCACCGGCTCCGATGACTCCCCATTTGATTGCCATGTCACATACCTCCATCAAACTTGTAGTAAGCTCACATGCAGCATGTGGAGCGGACTTTTGTGTCGCCCTCCCCAAATGACCTCAACCTGCCCCTTTGCCCAGTTGGCTAAGCCGAGCCGCCCTCGGTTTTCGCGAGACATCGGCTCTGCGCCATCTCCCGTCAAAGTCCTCTATGTAGAATTGCCCATTCAGGCCCAGACGAACGGCGTGCAAGTTACCATTCAAGCAGGTTGTGCCACATCTACGCCCCTTTGCGTCGGGGAAATCCAGCCATTCGACTGGATTGGTCACATGGATAGGCATTGATCTTCGTTCCTTCCGGAGTTCAGTAGTAGGAGATGATCTCTACGTCGCTCAGCTCGTACACAGATCCTGTCCAGTTCCGCCCCGTGAGTGTTCCCTCAATTGTCAGCATCTGTTTCTTGTTGAGGGAGAGCGCCAGCGTTGCCTGTCTCAACGAGAAAACGGTGTTTGTGCTGAACATCGTGCTGGTGGGAACTTCGCTGCAGTCCATTGACACTCGATGCTCGACATCGACGTTAATGACCTCTCCCCTCCATCTGACTCGTTTTCGCAAGACAGATTGCCATAGGGTGTCTCGCATGGCGTAAGATTGTGCAGAGGTCAGTGGATGGTCGGCATGTGAGACGGGATCAAGATACCAGTTCAGGTACTCAATAGTGATCTTCCGATCCAGCGTCCCCCTTGTGACAGCAGGCGCTGGCGGAGTGGTTGCTAGCGCCGCTGGGACCTGCTCTGAGGTCGCCGACGGCGCCTGCGCAGGGTCGACGTTCGAACGCGATGGCGCGACCGACGGCGCCTTGGGTGCCTCCTGTCTTTCCAGCGCCACAGTCAACCAAGGCAGCAACGCCACTGCGGCGACCATGGACATGCCGATCAGCGCAGCTAGCAACACCCTAACGAGTGCAGGAGGCAGAGACGGAACGACAGGCGGGACTACTGGCGGCACATTCGGAGAGATTGATGGTTCGGTGGGTCGCACTTCCCCTTCGGCCGAGGAGGCCCGTCGGGCGCGTATCTGATCCAGTACTCTTCTCTGGACGCTTCTTGCCACTAGTCTCACCCCATTGCTCGAGGTGGTCAATCGTCTGCGTTAGCGGTATACCCACTCATGGCCGGCGTCTATGAACTCGACCGGCAGGTTTGGCAGTTGCTCTTGCAGCAGCCGGGCGAAGTTGCGCATGCCGGGGTTCTCGCTGCCGACGTGCGAGGTCTCAATGAAGCCGATCCCGGCGTCTATGGCCGCGCGGATGCTGTAGTCTATGGCTTCGCCGACGATGACGGCATCAGCGCCGTTCATCAGGAACTCGTCCACGTAGTCATAGCGCTGCGCAAGGCCCCCGTAGGCGATGCCGACCTTTTCCACGGCGCGGGCCAGATCACCTGCAATACGGACGATCGGCAAGCCGAGGCGGAGCTTGGCCCACTGAGCCAACTCGGCGAGCGTCTGGCGGGGAATCTCGTACACGCGCACGAAGTGGGATTCGTGGATGGGGTCGCCAAACTCGAGCTGGTTGGCGATGGAGTCGGCGACGCCCTGGCCGGCCGTGCCGTCCCAGTTAGAGTGGCAGCGGCAAATGACCAGCTTGTGATCGTCCGCTACCTTGTGTCGGGCGATGTTGTGGGGGCGTCCGTCGGTCGGATAGGTGGCGAACCAACTGGATGGTGAACTGGCGAAGAAGGGATGTTCGTGGCTGAGGACGAAGTTGAGGCCACTGGCAGCGGCTTGGCGGAGGACTTTGACGGTGGTGGTCCAAGTCACGGCAAGGCCCGTGATCTCCTGGTCCGGGTCGCCATAGAGCAGGCCGTTGGGATCACCCTCGATGCCGTTCTCCAGCGGCGCGATCTGTAGCACGACTTGTTCGATTTCTCGGGCGGTCATGGGCGTCCTCCGGCTTGGCGATTGCGAGGCAGGGGCATTGTACCGATGGCCCGTGAGTGAGTCAAACTCAGGCACAGAGCCGCTATTGCCCGGTATTGTCAGCGGGCCTATGGCATCCGTTCTCCTTTTGTTCTATAATGTGGGGCCGTGCCCCCAGGTTCATCTTCCAGCGAATTGGGTGAGTTAGCAATGATCGATAAGCAACAGCGGCTGGCCGAACTGGTCGCGATGTCGCGGCGGCTCGGCGCTCCCGAGGCCGATTGCGCCATGCTCGGTGAGGGCAACACCTCGACCTGCGCCAGTGAACACACATTCTTTGTCAAGGCCAGTGGCTATCAGTTGCCGTGCATCGAGGAGCAGGGCTTCACCGAGGTGCGGTTTGACACGGCGTTGTCTCTGCTTGAGGCCGATGACATCTCCGATGCGAACGTGAAGAATGTGTTGCACGAGGCCCAGGTTGACCCGAACGCGCCTCGGCCGTCGGTTGAAACCATTCTACACGCACTGCTGCTGCGTCTGCCCGGCGTGGAGTACGTGGCGCATACCCATCCGACCATGGTGAACGCGGTGCTGTGCGCCAAGGAGGGCAAAGAGGCCTTCCGCGGGCGGCTGTTCCCCGACGAGATCGTGTGCTGCGGCTCGAACTATGTCTGGATCCCGTTCACCGACCCGGGCGCGCCACTGGCGCGGAAGGTGAATGATGAGGTGGCCCAGTTCGTCAGCGACAACGGCTTCCTCCCCAAGGTCATCCTGATGCAGAACCACGGGATGATCGCCTTCGGTCCGACGACGGCGGCAGTGGAGAACGCGACGCTGATGATGGTCAAGACGGCGCGGGTGTTGCTCGGGACGTATGCGCTTGGTGGACCCAACTTCCTGCCTGAGACTATCGTGGACCGCATCGTGTCCCGACCAGATGAGAAATATCGCGAGCAACTGCTCGAGTCCTTCAAGAGAGGCTGATCAGCATGTCTTTTGCCAGTTTCCGCAGTGGACAAGATCCCATCCCCGCCGTTAACCACGTCTGGCACCTGTATGGCGAAGGACTGGATAGCGTCGGCAAGGATGCTAGCTATGAATCGAAGCCGATGCCGGAATACGGCGCCGATGAGCTGCTCGCGCGAGTGGACGCCTGTGGGCTGTGCTTCTCTGACGTGAAGGTCATCCGGCAGGGCGGTTCACATCCCCGGCTGTACAACCGAGACCTCGCCAATGACCCCATCATCCTCGGCCATGAGGTCGGCATGACCATCGTGGGCGTGGGCGAGAACATGAAGTCACAGTTCGAGGTCGGCGACCGGTTCGTCATCCAGGCCGACATCTATCACAAGGGCGTCAATCTCGCTTTCGGTTACATGCTGCCCGGTGGCCTTGAGCAGTACGTCAAGCTGGGCGAAGAGGTCCTCCGTGGCGACGACGGTTGCTACCTGATTCCTGTCCACGAGGGAACTGGCTATGCCGAGGCGGCGCTGGCCGAGCCGTGGGCGTGCGTGGTGCGGGCCTACCGCGACACCCGGCGCAGCGGACTGAAGCAGGGCGGCAAGGCGTGGATAGTGGGCAGCCGTGAAGGTGAGCGCTATAGCTACGAGATGGGCGGCATGGACACAACCACGCTGCCGAGTGAACTGGTGGTGACGAATTGCCCACAGCGTTTCGTTGAATCTTTGACCAACCTGGCCGAGATCGCGAGCATCAAGCTCTCAAATGCCGACGGCGAGGACTACGAAGCCATCGCCCAGAGGCATGCACCGGATGGTTTTGACGAGATCATTGTTCTGGGCGGCGACGCGGCACTGATCGAGACCTTGTCCAAGCTTCTCGGCAAGGACGCCGTGATGACCATCATCCGCGAGGAGCCCCTGGACCGCATGGCTGAAATCGACGTAGGCCGGGTGCACTACGACGCCCACCAGTACGTCGCGGCCAGCCCCGCTCGGCCCCTTGGAGGCTATCAGCACCCGCGGCCACTGAAGCTTCAGCAGGACGGCCTGTGCTGGATTTGCGGGGCGGGCGGCCCGATGGGCATGATGCACGTCCAGCTTGCCATCGAAGCGTCCGATGGTCCGCGAACCGTTGTCTGCACCGATATTGACACCGACCGTCTGAGCCGCATCCCGATCCGCTTTGGCGACGCGGCCAAGAAGCGTGGTTGCGAACTGATCCTGCTCAACCCGAAGGAACTGGGCGACCAGTTCGAGGTTGAACTGAACAGGATCGCGCCCGAGGGTTACGACGACGTCGTCTGTCTCGTCCCGGTACCTGTGATCATCAGCCAATGCAGCCGCTTCCTCGGCAAGCGCGGTGTGTTCAACATTTTCGCCGGTGTGGCGCGTGGCACGATGGCGAAGATGGACATGAACAAGGTCATCGAGAACAATGTGCGCTTCTTCGGCAGCAGCGGGTCTTCGATAGACGACCTGAAGATGACCCTGAGCCTGGCCGAGCGTGGCGAACTCTCGCCGAACATGGCCGTTGCAGCTGTGGGCGGCATCGAGGCTGTCAAAGACGGGCTGACGGCCGTTTCCGAGAGCGCCATGCCGGGGAAGATCGTCATCTACCCGCACATCATGAACCTTCCCATGACCCCGCTGCCGCAGCTCAAGGATGTGCTGCCCGATGTCGCGGCGAAGCTCGGTCCGGACGACACTTGGACCCGTGAAGCGGAGCAGGCGTTGCTCCAGCATTTCCTCGGATAATCTACCGCTCCGCACCGCGGAGCACAGACTGTGAGTGGTTATGATGGCTGAAACTCGTCTTGCCGGCAAAATCGCGCTGGTCACAGGAGGCGCCCAGGGCCTCGGAGCAGCACTGTGCGAGCGGCTTGCCCGCGAGGGCGCGAACGTCGTGGTGCTGGACCTCAATGCTGCTGGCGCCCAGGAGACGGCCGCGAAACTGGCCGCTGACTATGGCGTGCAGGTTGTCGGGCTGGGCTGCGACATTACGAGCGAAGAGAGCGTCGCGGCCGCCTTCGAGCAGATCAGGACCCAGTTCGGTCGCCTGGACATCTGTGTCAGCAACGCCGGCATACTCATGTCCGGCGAGATCACTGAGTTCGACGTGGCCAAGTGGCGCAAAGTGGTGGAAGTGAACCTCGTCGGCTACATGATCGTTGCCAAGTACGCGGCGAAGATCATGATCCCGCAGGGCTCAGGCGTGATCGTGCAGATCAACAGCAAGTCCGGCAAGAAGGGCAGCAACAAGAATAGCGCATACGCTGCCAGCAAGTTCGGCGGTATCGGCCTGACCCAGAGCCTGGCACTTGAATTGGCGCCATACAAGATCCGCGTCAACGCCCTGTGCCCCGGCAATCTGCTGGACTCGCCGCTATGGGTGGACAGTCTCTACGAGCAGTACGCCAAGCGCTGGAACATGACGGTGGAGCAGGTGCGGCAGAAGTACCTCGACCAGGTGCCGCTGCATCGTGGTTGCGCGTACGAAGACGTCGCTAACGCGAT
This sequence comes from Armatimonadia bacterium, assembly GCA_039683575.1. GTDB lineage: Bacteria > Armatimonadota > Zipacnadia > Zipacnadales > UBA11051 > JAJFUB01. Next base: position 5,929 of record JBDKRC010000057.1, read on the forward strand.
GGTCTTCATGTGCCTGGACGACTCGTCCTATATTACCGGCCAGGCCCTCAACGTAGACGGAGGACAGACGATGCACTAGCTTGTGCTGTCTCGGTTGAACCCCAAAGCGCCTGTGGGAACTTCCCCAGGCGCTTTTTTTGCTACTGCCAATCCCCTCCCAAACATCAGGCTCTCCCCTATATGCTTCATCTTCCCACGCAGGTAACCTCATGATGAGCCACGGTCGTGGCTCAGACCAAGATGAGGTGGTTTCGTATGCGTAGGTATCTGGCGGTACTCCTTCCTATATGCGGGCTGATCGTGGCGTCTTTGGCCCTGGCAGGCTGGAATCCCACTCCCATGAGCGCCACGAGCGAGCAAAAGGCGCTCTCCAAACAGATGTCCACCTGTGTGCAGCCCGAGCAGATGAGCCTCTCGGACATGAACCAGGAGAACGCGCTGTGCCCAATGGTCATGCCGATGAAGTCTACCACCACAGACGGTCAGGTGAGCATGTGCCCGATCAGGGCGGATCAGGCCATACCCGCTGACGCGACCATGATCACCATTCTGGTGCCGGTCAGCTTCACGCAGATAGATGGCAAGCAAGTCATGGATGTCAACGTCGACAGCGACCTGGCGAGCTCAGTAGTGCTTATGTCCATGTCCTGCAACGGGCAGAACGTATTGCAGCCGATGAAACTGACTCCGGCCGGCGATGATGTCATCCTCCTGGTACCGCTGAACGCGGCTTCCATCACACAGCCCGCGTCGGTGCCGGTCTATGTGGAAGGCGAGATGAAGATGGTGCCTGTGGATGAATCGATCAGCACCAGCGGCTTGGCTGTTGAGTGCAGCGCACAGGGCCAGACAAAAGTCATGTGTGGCAAGTGACATTCCCCGGCAAGTCATCTTAGCGGCCTACTGACCCAGGATTGCGTTCAGGCCGATGAACCGTCGGCCTGAACGCAATCGTCTGTTGTTTTGAGCGCTTCTTGATGCCGCTTTCACCACGAACCACGCAACCGTCTGGTAAGCTCAGGGCATTCTCAACCGCGGAGGCGTTGCCATGCGCAGGGGCTTCACTCTTATTGAGCTGTTGGTGGTGATCGCGATCATAGCGATCCTGGCGGCCATTCTGTTCCCGGTCTTTGCCAAGGCCCGGGAGAAGGCGCGCCAATCGAACTGTCTATCCAACGTCCGCCAGATCGGCACCGCGCTGGCCATGTATACCGATGACTATGACGAGACGCTGCCGCGTTACAGCAACGGCACCGTCATGGTCAGCGGTAGCCCGCAGATTCAGACCTGGGCACGCGTCCTCAAGCCCTACGTCAAGAACGATCAGATCTTCCTCTGCCCCAGCAAGAAAGCGACAGGCTGGATGGGCGAGGCCGACGCAGACAGCGTCTGGGCGCCCGGCGGCTATGGCGTCAACTCGGGCTATCTTCTCACCGGCACAGGCTACAGCGTAGTGGCGCTCTCCCAGGTCGATGACCCTGCAGGCACCATTGCCGCCGGCGAGCGCGCAGGGCTGAACACAGCGCGCCTGTATACCCCCCAAAGCGAAGGCGGCGCCGGCGCGAACCCGCCGTGCAATGTGGACACCCGCCATAACGACGGCTCCAACTTTCTCTTCCTGGACGGCCACGCCAAGTTCTTCGCAAAAACCGGCGCGTGGATGAAGGATGATAGCATGTGGGACTGGAACTAGTCTCACGTTAAGCGAGCAAAGTGAGGCTCGCCTTCCAAGGCGAGCCTCACGCGCGAATCCCAGGAGGGTTACATCATGCGCCGTGGTTTCACACTCATTGAGCTGTTGGTGGTCATAGCGATAATCGCCATTCTCGCCGCCATTCTCTTCCCTGTCTTCGCCAAGGCTCGTGAAAAAGCCCGCCAATCAAGCTGCCTGTCAAACATCAAGCAGATCTGCCTGGCGACTATGCAGTATGCCCAGGACTATGATGAGACGCTGCCCTCTTACTATAGCGGCGCTCCCCGCGTCAACGTACAGTCCCGCATTCAGCCCTATCTGAAGAACCTGCAGATCTGGGTCTGCCCCTCCGCCTCGGCCGTATACGGCATCTACTGGGACGGCAATGCCGGCTGGCCCCCCACCATCTTTGGCCCCCAGGGCTCCTACGGCTGGAGCAACCGCGTCATCAACGGAGTCCGACTCGGCCAGCTCCAGACGCCCGCCGAGACCGGGATGTGGTCAGACGCGGTCATCACCACCAGCGGCGCGTTCACGATCTTGTGGGAGAACAACTACTACCGCACCGCCGCGCCCCACAATGACGGTGGCAACATGGGCTTCTGCGACGGCCATGCCAAGTGGCTCAACAAGCAGGACTTGTATGTTGGTACGCCCAATGCGTCACCCGCGGCGCCGTGGGACAAGCTGTAACCAGCCAGACGCGCATAGCAAAAACGCCACCCTCAACCGAGGGTGGCGTTTCTCTATCCGACTGTTTTCCGTTTTCTGTCTCTTCTGTTTTCGCCTTTTGCCTTCTACGCCTTCTTCAGCCAGGGCATCATGGCCCGCAGCCTCTGCCCTACTTCCACGATCGGGTGCTCGTCGCCCTCGCGCAGCAGCGCGTTGAAGCACGGGCGGCCGGTCATGTTCTCGAGAATCCATTCCTTGGCGAAGGAACCGTCCTGCACCTCACGCAGCATCTCCCACATCTCGTCACGGGTCTCGTCGGTGATGATGCGCTTGCCGCGGCTCAGGTCGCCATACTCGGCGGTGTCCGACACGCGCCGCCGCATGCCCTCGATGCCGAAGTTGTGGATCAGGTCCAGGATCAGGCCCAGCTCGTGGCAGACCTCAAAGTAAGCGATCTCCGGCTGGTACCCGGCCTCGACGAGGGTGTCAAAACCCGCGATGATGAGTTCAGACACGCCGCCGCACAGCACCGCCTGCTCGCCGAACAAGTCGGTCTCGGTCTCTTCGGCGAAGGTCGTCTCGAGGATACCCGCCTTGGAGGCCTTCAGGCCCTTGCCATAGGCCAGCGCGAGCTTCATCGCGTTGCCGGTGGCGTCCTGGTAGATCGCGACCAGCGACGGCACGCCGGTGTCGGCGATGTAGCACTGGCGCACGAGCGCGCCGGGGCCCTTCGGGGCGATCATGAAGACGTCAACATCCTTGGGCGGCACGATCTGGCCGTAGTGGATGTTGAAGCCGTGCGAGAAAATGAGCGCCTTGCCGGCGGTCAGGTTCGGCTCGATGAAAGCCTTGTAGACCGACGCCTGGATGTGATCCTGGGTCAGGATCTGGATCAGGTCGGCCTGCTTAGTGGCGGTGGCGGAGTCCACGACGTCCCAGCCGTCGTCAATGGCGATCTGATAGTTCGGGGACGCCTGGATCTCGGACACGACAACGTCGAGCCCGCTGTCGCGCAAGCAAAGCGCCTGCGCGCGGCCCTGAATGCCGTAGCCGATGATCGCAATCTTCTTGCCCTTCAGCACGCTCAAGTCCGCGTCATTGTCGTAGTACATCTTGGGTCCTTCAGACATGGGAAGCCTCCTCAATAGTGGGCGCTACACTGCGCCTTCCTTATGTTCGTCTCTGGGCGCGTTGCGCACAAACACCCGCCCGTAGATGATGCCGAGAATAATGCCAACCACTGCAAACAACCCGATATTGGCCCAAAGCACCGCCGTCCGATGCAGCCCCACATACCCCGTCTGCGGGTCATAGCGGATCAGGTAACTGTAGAGCAGCCACAGACCATAGATGACCGGGCCCAACAGCCCGATTGCGAGGCCTTTCGCCAGCCCCTCCACCAGAGCCTTCCTCGCCGCGCCGACAGCCCCGCCAACCAGCAACCCCAGAACGGGCAGCACAACCGCCAGCCACTTGATAACCAGCGCAAACTTGTTAAGATCAATGATTTCGTGCATTGTCAATCGCGTCTATCCGAGGTACTTGCTCATGAAGCTGCGAATGCCATCGATCATCCGAGCCACTGCTGTGGGATCAATCACATCATGGTGACGTCCGCTCTCGTCTACCGTCAAAATATCTTCGGAGTTGCTGAGCCGACCATGGTCTACATCATTTCGCAAATCGCCCCAACTCCTAATCTCGCTCCACTGTGGCTGGTTATAGACGCTTTGGCTTTTGAGGCCCTCATTGAGGAAATTGATGCCACTGTCGCGTTTGGCGATGTTGCCCACATGAGACGTGTAGAGTTTGCGCAGTGTGTCCTCAAGCACGCCTCCACAGAGGGAAACAGCAGCCAAATGGAATCCATCCCTATGGAGATGCTCTGCCATCGATAGCAGATCGTCGAATGCTTCAGACAGTATTGCGTCGCGAAGCCGATCGAATCCGCTTACGTAATGATCTCGCGCGGCTTCAACTATGGCGAGACAGAACGACGGACGTGCTACTTCCGGCGTCTCCAACTCCTTATTCAGCTTCTCGTAGAAGACGTCCTTGTTTGACTTCAGCGCATCAATCAGCGCCAAAGCCTTCGTGGCAGCGCCAAGAGTCCTGGCAGCATTCGCCGGATCATAGCCTGTTACACGGCTAGGCTCCGGCAGCCCCTGCAACTCAGAGGCAATTTCCCGGAACCGAGTGTCCAAGTCCTGCCTAGTCATGATGGCCCCCTGTACAGTGCGTAGACAACTCTGCTTGGCCTACCGTCCCGCCCGCCTAAGCAACTCCTCCACATCCACCCCGTTGATCGTCATCCCCCGAATGTTGCAGCCTTCCAGCCGCACGTTGCTCATATCCGTTCCCCAAAAGTACGCCCCGCGCATCGAGCCGCGGTCGAACCTCGTTCCGTCCAGGTCACACGAGTTGAGCCGCGCCTCGTCCATCTCGCACCAGTCCAGCCGCAGGTATGGCATCTCGCAGTTCTCGAAGCGGCTGTCGCGGAACTCGCACCGCTCGAACCGGCTGCCCCGCAGGTCGCTGGATTTCCAGGTCTGCTCCTGCGCCTCACAGCGCTCAAAGGTCAAGTCCTTTAGGCTGACTCCCGTGAACTGGCTACCATCAAGCAATCCACGCTCAAACTTCGCCTGTTTCAGCTCCGCCTCGCTCGCCAGCAGCCCCGGCAGCTTCACCTGGCGCAGGCTCAGCCCAGGCAACTCGGAACTCTCCACACTCATCTCATCCCCGCGAGCACCCCGCATGCTGGCCTTCTCAAAGACACAGTCCGTGAAGCTCGCCCGAGTCAAGTCGCACTTGTTGAACTTCGTCTCTTTCAGGTCCCGACCCTCAAACTGCGCCCAAACCGGCAGCGCCACGACCATCAGCAACCAGATCCCGTGTCGCATCTGTCTCTCGCCTCTTCTGAACCTGATCCCTGAAACCTGGTACCTGCCTCTACGTCTTCTGCATCCCTCGCGTCAGCACGACCTTGCCGGTTCGCACCATCTCGCTGATGCCAAACTCGCGCAGGTTGGCCACGAAGGCATCCACCTTCCCGGAATCCCCTACGACCTGCAGAATCAGCGTCCCGTTGCCAATATCCACGACGTCGGCGCGGAAGATCTGGCAAAGCTGCAGGATGTCGGTCCGGCGCTCGCGGGTTCCCTCGAGCTTGACCATACACAGTTCCCTCTCGACTACCGCCTCACCTGTATGGTCTATGACCGTTTGCACATCATGGAGCTTGGAAAGCTGCTTGACGATCTGCGCGAGGGTCGCGTCGTCTTCGCCCACCACGATTGTGATCCGCGAGACGCTCTCGTCCTGGGTGGTGCTAACGGTGAGGCTCTCGATGTTGAAGCCACGCCGGGCGAATAGACCGGCGACGCGGGTCAGGACCCGCGGTCGGTTCTTCACTAGAGCGGAGATGGTATGTTTCATTGCTCAGCCTCCCATTATGTGCGCGCGGGGAACAACTCGTCAGCTTCCGGTGCAGATACTCAACCTGTGGCCTGCCCAGGCCCCTGCCCCCGTCCCATGTTGCACTTTCACTCGCTCCGGCGTCTCCGCGTAGATGGCGTAGCGGTCATTGCCATTGCGCAGGAGCACCTTCGCCCCCGCCAGCAGACCGTTTGTTATGTCCTCATGGAAAGTCATCGGCACGCGCGCTTCGGACAACTGCTCTGCGGCCTGCTCCTCGGTCCCGAAATACCGTGTGGACTTGCCGCCGAAGTCATACGAGATCGGCCTGGCGTCCGGCATCTGGTCGGTGAATACCGCCAGCACCTCCGCCGGCAGCCCCTTCTGCTTCTCGATCAGATAGCACTGCGCGTAGCGGAAACGATTGTTGCGCTGCAGCACCAGGGCGTGGTAGTCGTACCCGTCCCAGACGTACTCACCGGCCTTAAGCGAGGCGTCCCGCATCGTGTAGTCGGGCGACGTGAGTACTGAAACCAGGTAGATGCCCGGACCGACCCGTACCTCCAGCGGCACCCGGCCGCGATAGTACTTCCCGGCGAAGGCGCTGAGCCCAATCTCCGAGCTGCTGCTTTCACCCACGCCGATAGCGCTCTGTGGCGTCACATACACCTGCGCCCCCACTGCCCCGTAGGCATATACCCGCAGCGGCTCATCGGCGGCCCAGCTCGCCGTCAAAGAGGCCAGCGCGACCCCGGCCAGCAGCAATCGCCAAGTCAGGAGCTTCATCTGTGCTTACTCCTCAGTGCCCGGCCTCCCGGGGGCATTCGCCCGCCGGTGTGCAGCCGCAACCTTCAGAGTGCGAGTACGCACCTTTGTGGCTCACGGTCGGCTGCAGCATGGTTTCCTCGATGCTCTGGCCGCCGGGAATCATCGGGAACACGTTCTCTTCACGCGCCACGTGGAAATTCATGATCACTGGCCGGTCGTTGACTTCCATCGCCTTTTCGATGATGCCTGTCACTTCATCCGGGTTGCCGGTCTCAAAGCCGACGCTGTCATAGGCCTCCGCCAGCTTCACAAAGTCCGGCAGGTTACACAGGTTCACGCCGGAGTACCGCTTGTCATAGAACAGGTCCTGCCACTGGCGCACCATGCCCAAAAAGCAGTTGTTCAGGATCACGATCTTCACGGGCAGGTTGTTGTGCCGGCCGGTGGCCATCTCCTGGATGTTCATCTGGATTGAGCCATCACCGGCAATGTTGACCACTGTCTTATCCGGGTTGCCGAACTGCGCCCCGAGGGCCGCCGGATGGCCGTAACCCATGGTCCCCAGCCCGCCGGAGGAGAGCCAGTGCCGCGGCTTGTCGATCTTCATGTACTGCGCCGCCCACATCTGGTGCTGTCCCACTTCTGTGCAGACGATGGCGTCGCCCTTCACGATCTCGTACAGCTTCTCAAGCACGAACTGCGGCGGCATGCCATCATTGCCCCACGTGTAAGACAGGGGCATCTCCCGCTTCTTCTGCACCAGCGCTTCTTCCCACGCCGTCCGCTTACGGGGCTTGAGCAGCGGGATCATCGCTTCCAGTGCCGTGCGGGCGTCTGACACGATCGGCACTTCCGCCACACGGATCTTGTCAATCTCCGCGGCGTCCACGTCCACATGGATGACCTTGGTGCCCGGGGAGAACCGCCGGGTGTCCCCGACGACCCTGTCATCGAAGCGCGCGCCCAACACCAGCATCACGTCACACTCGTGCAGCGCCCAACTGGCAGACGCATGGCCGTGCATGCCGGGCATGCCCATGGCTAGCTCCGAAGTCTCCGGGAAGCCGCCCTTACCGTTGAGAGTGTTCACGACGGCGATGTTGCACACGTCCGACATCTGCTTGACCAGGCCGGACGCGCCGGAGGAGATCACGCCGCCGCCGATGTAGATGAGAGGGCGCTCGGCTTTGTTGATCAGGTCCGCCGCTCGCTCGACGTCACCCGCGTCAGGCAACAGTGGCTCTTGATAGCCATCCAGGGCCTTGATGTCCCGGTCCGGATAGGGCACGAGCGCCTTCTGGATGTCCGCGGGCAGGTCAATGAGCACGGGCCCGGGCCGGCCGCTGCGCGCCAGCAGGAAGGCCTCGCGCACCGTATTCACCAACTCGGCCTCATCGGTTACGAGGTAGTTGTGCTTGGTCACAGGCATCGTGATGCCGGTGATGTCGGCTTCCTGAAAGGAGTCCCGGCCGATGGCCGCCCGCGGCACCTGTCCCGTGATTGCCACCATCGGGATCGAGTCCATGTAGGCAGTCGCAATGCCCGTTACGAGGTTGGTTGCGCCCGGGCCACTGGTCGCCACACACACGCCGACTCTGCCGGTCGAGCGCGAGTAGCCGTCCGCCATATGGGCCGCGCCCTGCTCGTGCCGAGGGAGGATCCCTTTGATCGGGAAATCGTACAGAGCATCAAAGAAGGGGATGATCTGCCCGCCCGGATACCCGAACAGGATATCCACTCCCTCTTCCTGAAGCACGTTCAGCACGGCGAGCGCGCCGGACATTGGTTGCTTTGACATGGTAGTACCTCCAGATCCGCCGGAACTCAAAGAGCTCGGGGCCCATGATCACGATCCTGCTTCGGCTCCGAAACGTCGTTGCCTCCCCTGACCCCTGCCATTTGGGAGGGGTCACTGCCCCGGACGGCCCCCCAACACGCGTGTCATTCTGAGGAGCGTCGTTTGCGACGAAGAATCTCCGGCCCCCACCAAGCCCCGAGATCCTTCACTTCGTTCAGGATGACAACCTCGTACGCCAGCAGTCCCTGACCCCTGATCCCTGCCGTTTCGGGGTCACTGCCCCCGACGGCCCCCCAACACGCGTGTCATTCTGAGGAGCGTCGTTTGCGACGAAGAATCTCCGGCCCCACCAAGCCACCGCGATCCTTCACTTCGTTCAGGATGACAACCTCGCACGCCAGCCGTCCCTGACCCCTGATCCCTGATCCCTGCCTCTACTGCATTACTGCGCCCTTGGCCGCGCTGCTTACGCCCTTGGCATATCGCGCCAGCCAGCCGGTCTTGATCCGCGGCTCCGGCGCCACCCACGCGGCCCGCCGCCGCGCCAACTCTGCCTCGTCCACCTGCAGGTCAAGCGTCCGCGCGTCGAGGTCCGCGGCAATGATGTCGCCATCCTGTACCAGCGCCAGAGGCCCGCCTGATGCCGCCTCGGGCGAAATGTGCCCGATGGACAGGCCCTGCGTCCCGCCGGAGAACCGGCCGTCGGTCAGCAGCCCCACCGTCTCGGCCTTGCCGATCCCGGCCAGCGCCGCCGTCGGGTTTAGCCCCTCGCGCATCCCGGGGCCGCCCTTGGGCCCTTCATAGCGCAGTACAATCCACGCCCCGTCGTCAACCTTCCCGTCCAGGATCGCCTTCATGACGTCTTCTTCGCAATCAAAGCACAGCGCCGGCCCGGTGAACTGCCGCATATGCGCCTTAACCGCCGACTGCTTGATGACCGCACCCTCAGGGCACAGGCTCCCGCGCAGGATGGCAATGCCGCCCTCGTTGTGGTAGGCCCGGTTAAGCGGCCGAACGACCTCATGGTCGCTGATATGACCATCTGCGGCGATCTCACTGATCATCTTGCCGCTGCAGGTCACATTGTCATCCAGCATGTCCTTGATCACATTCAGGACGCCAGGGATGCCGCCCGCCCATTCCAGGTCTTCCATGAAGTGCTCACCCGACGGCCGCAGATGGCAAAGCTGCGGCGTAACCTTTGAGAGCTCGTCGAAAGTCTCGAACGCAATGTCCACGCCCGTCTCATACGCGATAGCCGGGATATGCAGGGTCGTATTGGTCGAACCACCAAGCACCATATCCATGCGGATGGCGTTGCGGATCGCCTGGGCGGTCATGATCTTGCGCGGGGTCAGGTCCTCGGCCACCATCCCGACGATGCGCTCACCGGACTCAAACCCGATTCGCTGCTTCTTGGCCATGCCGGCCAGCGCCGTAGCACAACCCGGCAGGCTCATCCCCATGGCCTCGGTCAGACACTGCATCGTGTTCGCGGTGTAAAGCCCCTGGCAGGAGCCGCAGCCAGGGCAAGCGGCAGCCTCAAGCGCCGCCAGTTCCTCATCGTCAATCTCGCCCGCACGGTACCGGCCCACGGCCTCAAACGTGTCCTTAACCAGGTCCAGCCGCCGCCCACGGTGCCGGCCGGTGATCATCGGCCCCGCGGTGACAACGATAGCCGGAATGTCCAGCCTCCCCGCCGCCATGAGCATCCCGGGGGTGATCTTGTCGCAGTCCGTCAGGAGCACCAGGCCGTCAAACCCGTGCGCCCGCGCCATGCTCTCGACGCTGTCCGCGATCAGCTCGCGGCTGGGCAGCGAGTAGTACATGCCCACATGCCCCATGGCGATTCCATCGCAGATGGCGGGCACGCCAAAGTTCATGGGTACGCCACCACCACTGCAGATGCCCTGCTCCACCGCGCGCCCAAGCTGCCCCAGCCCGATGTGTCCGGGTACAACGTCGCTCCAGGCATTGGCGATGCCGATGAAGGGCTTGGTCTTCAGTTGCTTCTCGGTATAGCCGCAAGCATAAAGCAGTGCCCGCGACGGTGCGCGAGTGTAACCTTCGACTACCGGACCGCTGTACTTCTTCATGATGGCCTCCGTTACGTCGTTGGAGGGGCCGAGCTTCAGCCGGCCCGCCGTTATCACCGACAACCTCTCGCCCGCCCTCAACCCCACCCCACCCCAGAATCAAAAAGACCCCTCATCCCATATGGGACGAGAGGTCACAGTGACTTCCCGCGGTACCACCCATGTTCCGACCGCTAACGCGGACGGCTCTTCAGCGCTTTGCCCAAAGAGACCGCAGGTCTCAAGGCAGCACGCCATAGCGCAATATCGGGCGCACCCGGCGAGGGTTACTCGGGACACTTTCTCCCTCGCGGCTCAGGGGCGACGTTCAGCGGAATCTGGCGCCGGACTTCCAGCAGGTGCCCGGCTCTCTATAGCTCAGATCGTCCGCCTACTCCTCCCCTTCACAGCCAATCATGACCGAATTGTATGGCCAGTATAGTCGCAGCATGCTTCTTCGTCAAGGCAACCCCATCGAATTCTTCAGCGTCTACAGGCAGGACACGAGGGCTCGGCAGCCAACAATAACGTTAACATACTATTCAGCGGAGATGATTGCCATGTGGATCGCGTGCTGGAACTGCGGGCAGGATGTCTGGTTCGAAACGCAGACAATGTGCCGCCACTGCGACGCCCCCACCCGGCGCTGCGCCGACTGCATCAATTACGACGCCAAAACCTCAACCTGCCGGGACCTCAATATCGACGTCGCCCCCGAAGATGCCACAAATCCGAGCCGGCTCTCGCTCTCTATGACCTGCACTTCCTATGGCATGACTGACCAGGCCGCCATGCGCCAGGGGGCGGCTGTCGCCAAAGCCCCTGCAACCCCGGCCGCTCCAGCGGCCCCCCAGGCTGCAGCGGCGCCCGCTCCTCAGATCTCCGCCACTGACGAATACATCACCATCCGCCGCGAGCCGCCGCTGAAGCGCCCCAAACACCCGGTCGTCATCGCCCATCGCGGCGATTCGGCCGCTGCGCCAGAGAACACTCTCTCCGCCTTCACCTCCGCGGTACAAAGCGGCGCCCACGCCATTGAGTTTGATGTCCATGTCACCGCCGACGGCCACCCGGTCGTTATCCACGATGCCACCGTGGACCGCGTCACCGATGGCTCCGGCGCCGTGGCCGACATGACCCTGGCGGAGATCAAAGCTCTGGACGCCGGAGGCTGGTTTGCCGGACCGTACGAGGGCGAGCAAATACCCACCCTTGACGAGGCAATCGAGGCCCTTCCGGCTCCCACGGCCCTGTTCGTGCACCTCCGCGCCCATGAGAACGCCAGCGACTGCTGGGAGCGCGCCGTCGTGGAGGCCATCGGCCGCCACGACGCCCGCAAACGCACCGCCATCACCAACCACACCCGCCACGGGCTGCAGCGCGTCCGCGAACTCGACCCCAAGATACGCCTCTGCTGGATTCCCGTCGGTGGCCAGCCAGGCCAGGAGTACATTGACGACACGCACCTGTTAGGCTGCCGCTTCCTGCAACCGCGCCTCACCGAGATAGACGAAGCGTTCGTGGCCTATGCGCATGAGAAGGACCTCTGGGTGAACGCCTTCTGGGCCGACACCGAGGAAGACATGCAGCGCATGATCGCCCTCGGTGTGGATGGCATCATAACCAACTACCCGCGCCGGTTGCGGGAGTTGCTGCGTTAGGCCCCTGTCGTTGCCCCCCGCCGCCCACCGTGCTACAATCGGCCCACACAATCAAAGAGGTGGGCGCACCATGTCTCAGACTTCGCTTAAGGACGCTGTCGCCATCGTGACCGGCGGGTCGGTCGGGTATGGCTATGGGATCGCGAATGTGCTCAAGCAGCGCGGCGCGAGAGTGTATATCACCGCGCGCAACGCCGGACGTTTGCAGGCTGCTGCCGACCAGCTCGGCGTGCAGGCTATCGCTGGCGATGTGACCGTGCCGGCGGACTGGGACCGCGTGGTGCAGACGGTGCTCGCTGACGCGGGGCGCGTGGATGTGCTGGTCAACAACGCCGGGGCGGGGATCAACATCAAGCCGGTGGTGGAGCTGAGCGACGAGGACATCGCGGCGACCGTGGCGACGAACCTGACGGGCGTGATGTACGGTTGCCGCCGCGTCGCGCCGCTGCTAAAGGCGCAGGGCTCGGGCACGATCGTCAACCTCTCCAGCATCTGCGACTCCCAGGCGTGGCCGGGCTACGCCGCCTACGGCGCGGCGAAAGCGGGGCTGGTCTCGTTCTCCAAGCACCTATATGTGGAACTGCGCGAGTCGGGTGTGCGCGTCACGTGCCTGACGCCCTCATGGGGCGCGACCGACTTCGTCACCGCGTTGGGCGGAGAGCGTCAGGAGGAGGCTCTGCGGCAGCGCATGACCCAGCCGGACGAACTCGGCGAGATCGTCGCGCAGGTGTGCGAACTGCCGGGGCATCTGGTGATGCCGACGCTGACGGTGCTGCCGCTGGTGCAGGAGATCGTGCCGTTCTGAGAGACAGGGAACGGGGAGCGGTGTTGGCCGTAGCTGACGGCGAACGGCTACGGCTGGCGTCTCCAGGCAGGCCTTGCGCCATCGGCGGCGCACGATCGGCACCGCTGCCACTTTCCACTTCCTTTCACTTTTCACATCTGATACAATTCCCTTATCCCCAACTGGCGGAAGTGATTCCCGATGTATGAACCTCTAGTGGGCCTGGAAGTCCATGCCCAACTGACCACGAACTCCAAGATGTTCTGCGCCTGCAAGGCTGAGTTCGGGGCCGATCCCAACAGCAATGTCTGCCCGATCTGCCTTGGCCTGCCGGGCTCCCTGCCTGTAGCCAATGAACACGCCGTTGAACTGGTCGTCCGCACCGGCCTCGCCCTCGGATGCCAGGTCGGCACTCTCTGCCGCTTCTATCGCAAAAACTACTTCTACCCTGATCTATCAAAGAACTATCAGATCAGCCAGTATGATGAACCCCTGACCTTCGACGGCCACATGGACCTGACCGTTGACGGCCATGACGTCCACATCCGCGTCCGTCGCGCCCATCTTGAGGAAGACACGGGCAAGAACATCCACCTCCCCAATGGCCAGAGCCTCGTGGAGTACAACCGCGGCGGGCTGCCGCTGATGGAGATCGTCACCGAGCCGGACTTCAAGTCCGCTGCCGAAGTGCGCGAGTACCTCCTCCAGCTCCGCCGCCTGCTGCGCTACCTCGGCGTTTCCACCGCAAACATGGAAGAAGGCGCAATGCGCGCCGAGCCGACGATCAACCTTAAGGACAAAGCGACCGGCGCGGCCACTCCCAAGGTCGAGATCAAGAACCTTGCCTCGATCAAGGCCGTGTATGACGCCGTAGGCTATGAAATCGCCCGCCAGTACCGCTGTCTCGAAGATGATGAGCCGATGCAGCAGGAGACTCGCCGCTGGAACGAGACCCTGCAGGCTACGACCATCATGCGGACCAAGGAGTCCGCTGCCGACTACATGTACTTCCCTGAACCCGACATCCCCCCGCTGGAGCCAGAGCCGGAGTGGGTTGAGCAGATCCGCCAGTCCCTCCCCGAGGTCCCGATGGTCCGGCAGGCACGCTTCGTCTCGCAATACGGCCTGCCGGAGTACGATGCGCAGGTTCTGACCGAATCCCGCGAGATTGCCGATTACTTCGAGGAAGCCGTCACTGCCTGTGGCGACGCCAAGGCCTGCAGCAACTGGGTCATGGGCGACCTGATGCACATGCTCAATGACCTCGGCTGCGGCATCCAGGAGTGCCGCATTCCTCCCAGGCAGCTCGGTGCGCTGGTGGCCATCATCAAGGAAGGCACCATCAGCCACAATATCGCCCAGCAAGTCTTCCCGAAAATGTGGGAGACGGGTAAGGAGCCGCGCCAGATCGTCGAGGAAGAGAACCTCGCGCTGATCAGCGACACCAGCGAGATCGAGCGCATCGTCGAAGAAGCCATCGCCGCCAACCCCAGGGCGGTTGAAGACTACCGCGGTGGCAAGGAGAAGGCTCTCGGGGCCATCGTCGGCTTTGTCATGCGCCAGACCAAGGGCAAAGCCAGTCCTGAAATCGTTAACGAACTGGTCCTGGCGAAGCTTCAGTAGCCAGCCCGCCGCAGCCTCTTTTCGCGTGGTAGGCACACTCCGTGTGCCGGAATATGTGGTCGAAATCCGTCGCCAGTTCCGGCACGCGGTGTGTGCCTCACAAGCGAAGCTGCTGATCGTCACCCCCAGGGGAGAAAGCCTCCATGTCCGACGGCGCCGGAATGATCGGTCTGGCCATGTTCAAGGCTTCCGCGCTGGCTTTCAGCCTCCTCATTGCAGCCTATCCCTTCTACCGCGTCGTCGCCATGTGGTTCGAAGGCGCGATCAACGGCTCCGAAGCCGTCATCTACCTCACCACCCTCCTCTTCCTGCTCCTGGGTATCATCGTCTCCTGGGGAACACCACTGTGGATTCTGCTTTTTCTCGCACTGCTGGTGGCATGCATCGGGGTGCCGTTGCTGACTGGCTTACGTGACAAGATGGCGCTTCGACGGATGGAAGATGAAGACATCCACAAGTTCACCACGACGCTGAACCAGCAGCCCCGGAATATCTACGCCCGCGAGCGACTCTCCCGCATCTTTCTCGGCCGCAAGGAATATGATCTCGCCCTGGTGCACGTGAAGGAAGCTCTCCAGGTCAGCCCCAAGGAGACCACCCTCGAACGCCTGAGGGAGCGCATCGAGACCGAGCAGCGCCGCGACCTGTATCACCTCAAGCTCTGCCCCAAATGCGCCCATGAGAACCCGCCCGAAGCCGGAGCCTGCCTGAGCTGTGGCTTTCTCTTCGTGGATCCCGCCGACATTCTGCGCGTACTGTGGACCGAACCGGTTCTACTGGCCCTGAAGTGGACCGGCTTGCTGCTGCTCGGCGCTGCACTGGTGCTGCTGCTCGTGAATGTGGCCATCCTCCTGGTCACATTTCTGACGGGCCTGGGGCTGGTCTTCGTCTTCTGGTACCTCTACGTCCGCTTCAGCCGCCTCTGATCCGCCTCCCGTTGCCGTTCACTGGGAGCGCGGGCGTCCTGCCCGCATCTCGCCGTTCGCCTTTGCCGTTGCCCAGCCGTAGGTACGCGGGCATCCTGCCGGCTCCGGCCGTCCCGCCCGCCTCTCGCTGTTCCCCGATTCCCGATTCCCCATTCCCGATTCCCCTCACACCATCAACTCTTCTCCCGTATCCACCGCCCAGACCTTCACCTTCCCCTCCACAATCGCCGCGCAAGTTGGCCGCGCCAGCCGCTCCTCCTGCGCCAGCGGGTATGTCACCGTCCCCGGGTTGATGTGCACCAGGCTCCCGTGGCTCGTAACTTGCGGCACGTGTACGTGCGCCGTCAGCAGGTAATCCACCCGCCACTTCTGCGCCAACTCCACCGTCTTCTCCAGCGGCTCCAGATGCCCGTGTGTGGCCAGGAAGCGCACGCCCTCGATCTGCACGAATGCGTATGGAGACTGTATGGGCGCGTTTACGAACAGCGCGTCGACCTCAGAATCCCCGTTGCCGCGCACAAACACAATCGGCACTCCACAGGCGTTGAAGGCGTCAGCCAGGGCCTTGGGAGCATAGGCGGGCGCAGGATCGAACCTCGGGCCGTGATATAGCAGATCCCCGCAGTGGAAAATGAGATCGCTGTCTCCTATCAACTCGAGGGCCTGCTGCCATCCGGCCAGGTTGCCGTGAGTATCTGCAATGATACCGATCTTCATCTCTTTCACCTCTTCCTGTTGTTCATCGGAAGGGCTCTTCCTCAATTAGTGTGGGTAGAACCTATTGACATGTCGTAAGTACGTGCTGCAGCGAGGGCAACTGTCCGCATCGCTGGAGTATTTTGAGCATGAAGAATTGGACGTCGCGGAAGCCGTA
>JBDKRC010000058.1:0-1588 GCA_039683575.1 Armatimonadia bacterium
CCGGTGCGCCCGGAGCCCAAGGACGCCATGAGCGCGTGGCTGATGGGGAGGAAGGTGGCGTGACTCAGGCAGCGCTCGCTCTCAATACCCCGAAGCTGGACTTGGCACGCTTCGTCCAGTGGAGCGAATACCCGGAGCGCCCGCTGGTTCGTGTCGGGGGAGTCGGTCGCCGGGCCGGTCAGGTTGGCTATGCCCTTGGCAATGTCGCCCTGAAGCATGCTGGCGGCTATGAGGTTGTCGTCCAGTTCCCGGATGGCAAGGTGGAGTCGTTCGCTCCGCTGGATCTGTTCCCGGAGGTCGCATGAGCCAGCTCGACCTGTTCGCAGCGCGGGCACCTGCCGAGCCGCCGACCAGCTACGCCCGCACCTGGCGCGCACACCGGTTATTTGCTCGCGTGATTGTGGCGAAGTCGGGGGCTGTCTGGTGCTACGGGTACGACCTCCACGCCAGCCAGTCGGGCGAGGGTCACGCGCCGATGCCGAACCACAGCCGCCACGGCTCGTTCGGTGAGGCGCTGGAAGCTGGATTGTCCTACCTAGTGGCGCGCTGCAAGAGCTACGGGGCAAGCCAGTGGAACGACGCCGGGGACTACCGCCGCCTGCTGCGGATGATCGAGCAGGATGCTCCGGAGGTGTTCGAGTCCTGGGAGCCGGACGACGAGATTCAAGAGCGCTGGGCCGCCTGCGAGCGGGCAGGGCTGATTGAAGCAAAGGAGGCTGCATGACCATCTACACCGACCTGAAAGCCGCCCGCCAGGCGCTGCACGACGGCGAGGGCTGCCTGCTGGTGAACGACGACGGCAGCTACACCCACTGCCCCTGTGTCCCGGCGTCGATGGCCTGCAAGTGCCGCCCCGCTGGCTACGTGGAGTCGCTGGCCCCGTCGTTTGACGAGACCCAGCCCGAGAACATCAACAAACGCCCAATCGCCGCGAGCGAGCAGGCGGATCTGTTTGGAGCATGAGAATGGACAAGATGATTGATCTGATCAACCAGGGCGGCACTGGCGAGTATGACGACCGCCAGGAGCGCGGGGAGGCGGTGGCGTACCTGTGCAACGGGACGCGGTTCAAGGTGGCAGCAACAAGCAGCACGACGCCGGTTGTTGGAATTTCCGGACTGCCTGCGGAGCTTGCCGGCCGCTGGGTGGCGCTGGTCGCTGCGGATGATGACTGCCATCTCGCGCCGGCCATGGATGCGCGGGCATGGATGCTGCGCAAAGATGGCCGCATGTGGACGACGCACATCAAGCGGTCAATGGAAAACTACGCGCAGCTTGGCGCAGAAGTGACGCCCCTCTACGCCCACCCCTCGCCCTCTCCCGCTCCGGCTGGGAAGGACGGGGAGGCGGTGAGCAAGGAGCCGTCTGCCGAGTTCCGCGAGTGGTGGCTGACGAACGTGCCTGCCGGCACCGTCATCGGCTCGCCGGAATGGTGGCTGCCTCGCATCTGGAGCCGTGCCGCCCACCCCGCCCCCGACGCCGGCCGGGTGGCGGAGCGCGCCGTAGCGAATGCGCTTGATGCTGCTGTTTCCGCTCTTTATCTGAACGACAGCAGCGATTTCGGATCGGCGCTGTGGGAGGTCGTCAC
>JBDKRC010000059.1:0-19811 GCA_039683575.1 Armatimonadia bacterium
GGGTACGAGCCCCCGCCCTACAGCCCAATGGCGTAGACTATTCCTGGTCCTCAAACAGCTTCTCGAACTTAATGGCCCATGCGGCCTCGTCTATCCCGTCCAGCGCGCTCTGCATCGCCTCATTGGCCTTCAGCCACGCCCGCGTGTCCAATAGGGTATTGCTGCTCAGCACCGCCTGTAGGCCCTGCAGCGCCTCTTCCGCCGCCTTCACCTGCCCCGCGATAGCCTTCTGCTTTTCGGGGTCGAACTTCTTCAGGTCGGCGCTCTTCACCGTCTTGAGCGCGTCGTTCAACTGCGCCTCGAGGTCAATGCTTCTCTGGGCCGCCCGGGCGCACTCGATGAGCGTGGCCCGGTCACCGCTGCCGGCCTCGCCGCCGAATATGAGCCTCCCGAACTTCGCTGGCTGATGGAAACCGCCCTGGCTGGGGCTCCAGCATGACCACTCGGTGTCGCCCTCGCCATTGCGGTCGCGGCAGACGTTGAAGCCCCACGTCGCGCCCGGCACGCCGTACTGCCCGAATGACTTGAAGCTGATCGCACACTCGAGATACCACGCGTCCTTGCCCACCGAGCCGGCTGCTTGCCAGTCCGCACCCCAGCCGGGGTTGAACCCGATTGCGTCGTACTTCGTGCCGATGCTGTTGGCGGCAAGCTGGTAGTAATCCGTTCCCTGCAGGTCCGGCTGCAGGAAGATCTCAAGGGCATCATCGCCCATTACCGAGGACAGGTCGTCCACTTTGACCTGAGCAATGATCCGCTCCGGGCTCTTCTCAAGGCAGGTGATGCCCAGATAGAGCTTGCCCTCGTCATAGACCGCCTGCAGGAGGGTCTGCTGCATGTTGGGTCCGCCCTTGAGCAGCCAGAACTCCCCGCTCGCGCTGGCCTTTTGCCAGCATGCGTCATTGAGCTTGCCGTCAATCACCGGCGCCTGTGCCGCTCGCTGGCACTCATACAGCCGTTTCTTGCCCAGGTCCTGCGTATGACCTGCCACAACCGTCGCCAGCAGTATTGCCACAATCAGACAGTGATGCGCTCTCATCGCGTACTCCCCTGAGATCAGACTTGGTCGGCAAGCCCCAGCCGCTCATACTGCTCGGCTGGCGCGTCATTCTCCCCCATCAACCGCACCAGGTGCTCGGTCATCTTCTGCTCAGTGGCGGGGTCGGCCACCGGGCGCTCCTGCTGCGGGTCATTCTCGCAGTCAAACAGCATCGTGCCGAAGTCCGCCGCGTTTCGCCACGAGCGCCCCTCGATCTTCATCGTGCGGCAGCCCTTGGTGAACGCAAACGGCTCCTGGAGCTCGATATCCTGCAATTCGTCCATGCCGAAGGCCCTCTTCATGTGCGTGGGCATCAGCGTGTACTCATAGAGTGGCTTGTTGTCCGGCTCGGTATTGGCTCGCATGTACACATAGCGCCCGTCCGTGCAGTTCACATGGGCCCCGAACAGCCCGAACAGCCCAGCCTCGCGCACCGGCGCCTCTTCGGCCACGGTGTCCCCGAGCGGCACGCCCTGCATGTCCGGCGGGCGCTCCACCCCGAAGTACTCAAGCACCGTCGCCGGCAGGTCAATCGTCTGCACAAGGCTCTGGCGCCGCTCTCCGGCCTTCCGGCAGCGCGGGTCCCAGATGAACAGCGGCGTGTGTGCGATCTCGTTATAGAAGGGTTGGCAGCACTTGGCCCACCAGTCATGCTCGCCGAGCAGGAAGCCGTGGTCCGTGTTGACGATCAGCATCGTGTCGTCCCAGAGGCTCAACTCGTCCATGAGGTCGAGCACGCGGCCGAGGTAATGGTCGCACATGGTGTGCAGGGCCGCACTCATGGCCCGCATGTGGCGCACATCCTCGGGCGTCTCCTGAACCTGCCGGTACGGCGGCCAGTCCCAGTGCCGCTCCTGCAGATAGTCCCGGTATAGGTCCTGGAACCGCTCCGGGCAGAAGTACGGCTCGTGCGGGTCGAAGGTCTCGAGGTGCAGGAACCAGTTGTCCTGGCCATGGTTGGCGCGCAGGAACTCTTCGCCCCGCGCGAAAGTCTGCGGCTGTGGCTGGTCTTCCTCGCTTGGCATGTACGCCCGGTTGATCCAGTCCTGTTTGAGCAGGTCACCAGCCCGAAGCTCGTTGTTGCGGCTATCCGGCACCTGCACGCATAGCTCGCTGCGCCACGGGTCGCCCTCCTGCCCGCGGATGATGTCCCACGACGAGTAGCGGGTATGGTAATTGCACCCGCCCTCTTCCCAGTAATGATAGTGGTCGCTGATCAGGTGCGAGCGTATGCCCTGCTCATCGAGCAGCCGGGGCATGGAATCGTCAAACGGCTCCAAAGGCCCCCAACTGCGGTGCAGGAAGTTGTAGCGCCCCGTATGTAGCTCGCGCCGGGCGGGCATGCAGGGCATGCTGCCCACGTAGCTGCAGTCAAAGACCACGCCCCGGTTGGCGAGCCGCTCGAAGTTCGGCGTGAAGACCCAGTCGCACCCATACGGCGACAGCATCCGCCGGTTCAGCGAGTCAAACATCACCATGATGGCCTTCATCGACAAAGCTCCTTAGGGAAGGCTGATGGTCGTCTCGCCCGTCTGCCCGCTGATGGCATCTCGCGCGGTGATCTTCCACTTCCCCGGCGTGTCGTTCAGCGCAAACTGCACCTGGCCTGTCGCCTTGCCCTTCTCCGTGCGCAGGTTCTGGCCGTAGTGCTTGCGTACCTGGCCATCTGGCCCGGTCACTATCACCTGGACATACTGCGGTCCCGGCGTTTTGCTCGTGGTCTGCAGCGTCACGTTCACAGTCGCCACCGGCCCCGTCTGCTGTCCCTTGGCCTGTCCCGGCGCCTTCGTCGCCGCCACCTTCACGCCAAGTATCTCATAGGGCAGCCGCGCGAACAGCTTCGCCCGCGCCGGCGTGAAGTCGCTCTGCCAGTCTGCCACTTCACCGAGATACTGCCCAGTCCGCATGTCGTAGGTATGCATCCGCCGGCCCTTGGCATCTACGCGGGCGGTCACTGTCTGCTCGCTTCCACTCGTGCGGTACTTCAGGAAGCCCACATACTCAACCGGCCCATCTTGGAAGCGTACGGTCTCCATCTGCCGCAGTGGATCGGCAGTCGGGTCGCCAGACACCCAGTACTTCGGCCTGACACCTGCAAAGGCCAGCGCCCCGTAGATCACAGCCCACTGCGGCCGCGCCTGCGCCTCGTTGCGCACCCGGTACGGCGCGCCAAACCCGTAGTTCAGCAGCACGGTGCGGCCCTTGCCGGTCTGTTTGGTGATGGCGAGGGGGACCTCCCCGGCCTTGCCCATCGCGTGGCCATCCGTTACCTGCACATCCCCGTCCACATCGAGCCCCGTCAGCTCGTACGGCACACCGGCCAGCAAATCGTCCTGTACCAGCCCGCTCTGGTTCTTCAGCGGCCCCTTGCCAGCCACGCGCTTGATCCCGAACAGGTCATCAAGCATCGCCGACGCCTGGGGCTTGCCATGTTGGTCCATCACCGCCGGGCGCACGTCCGCGATCAGCACGCCGCCGTCGTTCACGTACTTGCGGAAAGCCGTCGCCTCGGCCGGCGAAATCGCCTGCGAATAGGGCAGGAAGAACGCCGGGTACTCCTTGACGTCAATCCCGTCCTTCTCGATCTGTGCATAGGCGCGGCACTTGTACTGCAGGCCCATGTCCTCGAGCGTCCCAAATAGTTGCAGCCATACCCGGTCCAGCCGCCCCCATTCGCCATTCCACGAGCTGGCATGAACCGACGGCTGCGAGTAGTGAATGCCGATGCCGTCGTGCAGCCGCTGCGCGTTCATCAGAGCCTGCCCGCTGCCGGCGCGGAGTTCCTTCATCTCGTCGGTCGCCCACTGGAACGAGGGGTAAACGGTCGTGCTCGGCGTCATCGCGTCCATCGGGCAGATGGACTTGGTGCCATGGTAGACCGCATACCACCACATGCTGTTGAAGCCGTTGAAGATACCCTTCCACGGCCACAGGCGCTCCTCGTCCTCGGTGCGATGCTCGAAGTAGCCGCCATACCACAGCCCCAGCAGCATCCCCGGCCGCGAGAACGAGCGCAGGAACTCCCATTGCGTCGGCTGGTGGAAGTACACGTTGCAGATGTCGAACGTGCTCATGAGCTGCCACCAGTCGTTGCCCGACTCGCTGCTGGTGTCAAACGGCCCGTCAAAGCCGACCTCGGCCGCGGGATCGCCCTTGCGGATGGCATCCTCGGCGCGGGTCATCATCCGCGCGTATACGAACTCCATGTGACGGCGGTGATCAACCCACCGCGCCGGCTGGTTGGCCTGCTTGGCATCGGCAAAAGTGATCGGCTCCGCCTCATCGATGCTCTTGTAGTCCGTGCCCCAGGAGGCGTTCAGCGCCTCCACATTGGGGTACTCGCCTTTGAGCCACTCGCGCAGGTCCGCCACGCAGGTCGGTGAGAAGCACACGTCCACGCCATTGCGGGCCAGGAAGCACTCATCGCCGAGGCTCTACGCCCGCGGGCCATACGGCCCCAACTCCGTCCCGAGCTTCTGCAGCCCCTCCAGGTGCCCGCTCAGGAACTTCGGGTCCGTCAGGCACGGCTTGCGCACCAGTTCCTTGCCCTCATACGAATACCGCGTCGCGTACGGGATCGTGTCGAAGTTGTTCTGCGCCAGCCATGTCTGCCCGTTAACGCTCGTCGGGGCGTTCGTATGCATGTCCACATCGCAGTTCTTGAGCTGCTGGAAGTGCAGCCGCCGCACGTGGTCGTTCCGCTGGTCCGCCGCGCTCCAGACCGCGTGGGCATAATTGCCACGGCTGCGCTTGAGGGGCACGTAGAGCATTGTCGAGGCGTTCGCTGCATTGGCCTGCTCAAGGGGCCGCTTGCCGGGGTTCCCCTCCAGCAGATACACCGTCACCTTCGCGCTCATGGCCAGCGGGTTGATCAGTTGGAACGGTATCGAGGTCTTCTCTGCGGCGGGGACCGATTTGCGCAGGATCTCACGCCCCACGCTATCGGTCGCCGTGAGCCACAGGGCCGCGCCGGGAGGTGGGGCAGAGGAGAGGGTGACCTCGGCGGTCACTGTCTCACCGGGCTTGGCTGAGGGGCGGTCGAGTGTCACCGAAGCGATATTGGGCTCTGAGGTCACCGTGAACGCCGTTGAGCCCCAGTTGGCTGACGCGGTGCCGTTTTTCAGTATGACATCCGCAAAGTACTTCCCCGCCGGTAGCAGCGGCATCGTCACCCGCAGGGCCTCGCCAGTCACCGTCGGCGTCGCCTTCAGCATGACGACATCGTCTTCGTCACGAACCGTCACTTCCGCCTTCAGCCCTGGCGTCGGCGCTGCAATCTTCACCACAAGCGGCGTTGCCGGCAACGCCTTGCGGTCCAGCGTCTCCGCACCAAGGGTGATCTCGGAAATCCCGACCCGCGGCTCCTTCTTGGCTGCCCACAGGATGCCCTTGAGCAGCAGGGACTGATAGTACTCGTAGTGTAGGTCTCGGTATGAGGTGGTGTCCGTATCCGGCAAGACCGGCGTCAGGCAGCAGAATATGGGCCGGCCGGGGTAGTTGAACAGCGCCATCCGCCCGTCATGGAACTGTCGAAGCTCCACGAACTCCTCCGGCTTCATCTTATCCAGCACCGGCAGCGCCTGCCATGGCACGCCATCCAGCAGCGCCGGCGCCTGGACCGTCCCGGGCTTGGCGAACAACCGCTTGATTACAGGCACGCCATTCACCGTCGTCGTCTCGTCCACGAGCGGCTTGGCAAACAGCCGCTCCACCAGCTTGTTGCGCCCAAACTTGTGATAGCACGAGACCAACCCCGTCCCATCATGGACCTTCTTCATGATGGTATACAGGCTCTCACGTGGGAACATGTCCCAGTTGATCAGGCCCGTGATGATGACGTCGTAGTCCTGCTTGAGCTTCGTATTGAGCTCCTGCGTCATCTCTTCCAGCGAGACGCCCTCGGCCGGAGCGTACGGCCCGGACTTGCTGGTCCAGCCGAGTTCATCCTGTGAGAGCGTCATGACGCACTGATAATCCAGGTCAAGCCGCTCGGCAACCTCAATCGCCTCCCGCGCCCCTCCGCGGGGCACGATGAACAGCGCACGGACCTTACCCCCGGTGTAGGGCTTGGCCCAGGCGATGTGCGGGGAGACGAAGTCCTCGGTGAGGCGGTTGAAGTCCTTCTCCATGACATAGGCTTGGGCGGCCCCAGCCACAAAGCACAACGCAACCATCATCACGATACCGCGGCGAAGAGACATCATCTGACCTCCCATAGGGGCGCACAGGCTGCGCCCGCGATCATGGCCCGGAGGAGCCGAATGCCGGCAGCCTCGGAGATTCTTCGCTTCGCTCAGAATGACAACCATGCCGTCGCCTGTACCATTTGTCATTCTGATGAGCGCCGTTTGCGACGAGGAATCTCCGGACCGGTGGGGTCCGTCCGGCCGGTGGTAACCGTCCCTTCAGTCATTCAGCAGCGAATCGAACTTCAACTCCCAGATACCCTCACGATACTCGGCAATTGCCTGCGACGCCGTCTGCTCCGCCCCCAGGTCCCCGCCCTTCATCGCTTCGAGGGCCGCCACGATCTTCTCACCCAGCGGCACCAGCGTCTTGCGCCACTTCGCTGGCTCGGTGGACTTGGCGATCATCGCCTCAAGCTCCGCCCGCTCTCTTGCGGCATCGTAGGTGACAACCTGCCGGTCCCGGAAGTCCGTCTCGCGCAGTCCCTTCGTGACCTCTCTCTCCACCTTCCGCAGCTGCGCCAGTGCCTCCGCGTTCGTCTTGAGGTGGAAGTCCCAGAACGCCAACCGTACCTTCCGTACCTCGGGCTTGACCGACAGCAGCGTCGTCACCGGGTAGTTGGTGACATTCAGCCTGGCGGTAGTTACCTGCTCGGGCAAGAACAGCAGCCCGCACGGCCCCATGCTATCCTTCTCTTTAGCGAAATCGAAGACGGTGTCCTGGTACAGCAGCCAATAGTCCCTGGCGCCGTCCAGCGTCGCCTGATTGCCCTGCTCGGTCGTAGTCACCGGCCCTACCACCTCCCGCCACCCGTTGCGCTTGTTCCAGCTTGTGAAGAAGCTCGGGAAGCAGTTCAGGGCCAATTCGAGCTTCTTGATCTCTTCCTTCGGTTGCAGCGCCAGTTCACACAGCAGGTAATCCTTCTCCGGCAGCAGCATGAACCGCAGCCGCACCTGCCCCTCCGGCGGCGTCCACAGCATCTCCACCACGCCTCGCTCGTCGCGCTCCACGATGCGCAGCGTGCTCGGCCGCACGTTCCCGAGGCTTTTGCCGTTGATCAGCACGTTCAGGAACCCGCCGCCATACCAGTTCATGCCAGCGGGGCTTGGCATCCCAAGATAGCCCTCGGGTGACGGTTTGGTGCCAGGGCCATTGGTCTCCCAGTAGGCATGGTAGCTCAGCCCGTAGCGGATGAGTCCGTTTGTAAGCGTGAAAATATGCTGATTGTACTGGTAGCCTTCGGGGGTGGAAGCGGTGGCGGAGGGGTCTTTGCGGTCCTCGGAGACCTGCACCTGTGCCGGTGCGGACCCGAGCAATGCCAGGAGTGCCAGGCTGCAGACCACCGGTCTGCTGACCATAGGTCTGAAGATGAGGGGACTGCTGACGACGAACTTGCCGTTCATGTCATCCTCCCAGATTTGAGGGCGTGAAACTTCCCCGTCGCGCGTGTGTTTCCTTTGTCGCCAAGGAATTCGTCTCGTGCACGTCGAAATCCGCGGCTCAGCTCGAGGAGGTCCTACCTGCCATGCGGTATTTGTGCCTGTCGCTGCTCATCGTGCTAGCTTTGCCGTGCTTCGCCGCTACCTGCCCGGTATACGACGGTTCGGCAAAGGCCGTCATCGTGTATCCTGACGGGGCTAAGGACGAAGGCAAGCAGGCTTACGAGGACCTTGCCCTATACCTCAAGAAGGCCACCGGCCAGGACTTCACCGTCGTGCCTGAGAGCCAGTTCAAGCCCGGTGCCGGCACGCCGATCTACGTTGGCAAGTGCGACGCGGTGCGCGAGGCCCTCGGCCGTGAGATCCGCCGTCTCGACCGCGACGCCTATATCGTCTCCGTCGAGCCGTCCCGCATCATGCTCGTGGGCCCCTATGGCTGGTCCACGTACTGGGCCGTCTGCCAGTTCCTCGAAGACGTCGTCGGTGTCCGCTGGCTCATCCCTGGCCCGCTGGGCGAGGATGTGCCCCAGTGTCAGCGCATAGCCGCTCCCGTCGGCAAGCAGGTGTACACCCCCGTGATGCTCTCCCGCCTGTGGAGCGGCGCCCACTACGGCGGGCCCTGGAACCTCCGACAGCGCATCCACAGCCGGTACAATTTCCACCACAACCTCATCAACATCTTCGCTGTGGACAAGTACTGGGCGACACACCCCGAGTACTACCCTATCCATGGCACCGAACGCTACAAGCCCGGCGGCCCGGACGACTGCGCTTGGCAGCCGTGTATGAGCAATGAAGCCACCGTCCAGCGTGCCGCCGACGCCGCCCGCGAGGCTTTTGGCAGCGACCCCACCCTCGAATCGTTCTCCTTCGGCATGAACGATGGCCAGGGCTGGTGCGAATGCCCCGGCTGCAAGGCCATAGACAAGCCCATGAAGGAGTGGCACGGCTTCTCCGGCGACAAGAGCGTGCTTTTCTATAGCTGGCTCAACCGCGTCGCTGCCAACCTCGAGAAAGACTATCCCAACAAAATGCTCGGCTGCCTGGCCTACTCCAGCGCCATCCTGCCGCCCCCGGGCATGAAGCTGCACCGCAACATCATCCCGTACTTCACCAGCAACCGCGCGGACTATTTTGACCCCAAGTTCAAGGCCCAGGACCAGCACCTCATCAAGTGGTGGTCCCAGTCCGCCAACCAGATGGGCATCTATGACTATGCCTACGGCGTCGGTTTCGCCGTCCCGCGCATCTATAACCATCTCTTCCAGGACGCGGTGAAGTATGCCGTGGCCAACAAAGTGAAGGGCTTCTACGCCGAGGTCTATCCCAACTGGGGTCTGGACGGTCCCAAGCTCTACACGATGGCCCGGATTGTCTGGAATCCCAACTGCAACGTGAACGCGATCACTAACGAGTGGAACGACCGCATGTTCCGCGAGGCCGCCGCGCCCATGAAGCAGTACTTCTTCCTCGCCGAAGACACCTGGCGCAAGCAAAAGGGCAATGGCGCGTGGGCCTACCGCCTCGCCGCCGATCCCGCCCAGTTCCAGATCTTCAGCCCTGCGGTCATGGATCAGATGACCAAGTGTCTCGACGATGCTGCTGCGCTGGCCAAGGATGACCTCGTCAAGCAGCGCATTCAGTTCTTCCGCAAGACCTGGGAGCTAACCCGCATCCTCGGCGGCAACTACTGGGCCGGCATGCAGATTCAGCAGCTAATAGACAGGAACGTCCCCGTTGAAGAAGTCGCCCAGGCGATGCGCAGCATGGTTGATAGCATGGCGGGAGTCGATGTAGACGCCTACTTCAAGGCGACCTTCGACAAGGACCCGATCGCCTACTTCCCGCCGCTCAACGGCTGGTTCACGCCTCTCAAGGCCGGCGCGATGACCAACGCCACCCGCTACTTCGCCTCGGCCGTCGCCAACGAGGCCATCAAGATGTCGCGCGAACAGGGCAAGCTCGACGGTGCCAGCATCCGTCGCAACATTGACAAGCGAGTGGCCGAGATCTTCGGCACGGACGGCTCGGACAAGTACCGCGCCACCGTCGCACGCATGCGCGACATGTCCCTGAAGATCGGCACCGCCGTCAAGGCTGAGGCCGCGCCGAAGGTTGATGGCGTCCTCGACGAGCCAGTGTGGCAGCGCTCGGACGTTCTGACCGACTTCATCACCTGGGGCGGCACCGGAGCTGCCGGGCAGGTAACCAGGGTCCGCGTGTGCTACGAGGGCTCGAACCTCTACGTTGGCCTAGAGTGCCTGCAGGACACCTCGAAGCTCGTGGTACAGTCCGCGCCGCGTGACGGTTCAACATGGAAAGACGATTCGGTGGAGATCTTCTTCAACAAGGGGATGGAGGCCGCTCCGCACGCGCAGTTCATAGTCAACGCCGCCGGGGCCTTCTTCGACCAGTATGACAAGGACGGCACGCAGGCCTACGCCGAGCGCCTCGCCCACAACTTCGACTGCTCCTGGGCTGCCAAAGTCTATCCCGACAAGTGGACCGCCGAGGTTCGTCTGCCTCTGCGCGAGCTTGGCGTTGACCCCGCGAAGCAGAACATGGTTCGCATGAACTTCGTGCGTAACTGCAACGTGGGCAAGGAAATGAACATCTCAGCGTGGTTCTCAAGCCTGAGAGCCCACGCCGACCCGCTCAGTCGCGGCTGGATCCTGTTCGAGTAGGGAAAGCAACCTAACGCCGCGTAGGTGGGTTCGTCTCGAACCCACACTGGATCCCGTTCGAGTAGCATCCAGTCCCAATCACGCGTAGGTGGGTTCGTCTCGAACCCACACCCCCGGCCACGTGAGGCAACGGTGTGGGTGCGAGACGCACCCACCTACGCGGCGTATGGCGTACGCGTCCTACGGCTTGCCCTGCGCCAGGTACGTCTCCGTGCCGCAGTACGGGCACCGGGCCATACTCTTGCCGGCCAATTCGATTGCCCCGCCGCAATTGGGGCACTTATTCCCTGAGATCTTCTCCGCCTCCGCCGAGATGATCTCCCGCCCGCGCCAGTTCACGTAGCCCGTGAACAGCCGCTTGCCCACCAGATCATAGATTCCGCTCTCGATGTCCGACGGCCGCGCGTCAAGCTCCCGAGATAGTTCCTCAAAGCTGCACCGCCCGCGCGTCTGCACCCGCTCCAGAATCTCCTCCTGCAGGTCCGCGGTCACCTGCTCCCTCGCCTCTCCGCCCGCGCGCTGCAGCAGTACCGCTGCCACCACCCACATCAGCATCGCGGGCATGGCCCCGAACACGCCGATGCCCAGGATGGCCGCGGGCATATCCTGCACCTTGCCGCTAACCAGGCCCGCATACACGAAGAATGAGATGACGCTCAACCAGCACACGCCAACAACGATGAGCGCAAAGCCTACCGAACGAGTTGTCATGCTTGGTCGCCTCTAGCTGAAATGCTTACCAGCCGCCCCCGCCTCCTCCGCCACCACCCCCACCGCCGCCGCCCCCTCCACCACCATCGCCGCCGGGCGAACTGGATAACGTGGAACTCATGCTGTTGATGGTGCTGAATAGCCCGTCGCTGATGCTCTGCAGCGAAGGCAGGCTCACACTGGAGCCGATCCCGCCCCCGCCACTGCTGTCATAGCTCGACACGTACCACGTAGGCGAATACACGGGCTCCGGCCCAGCCTCAAGCTGCCGGATGAGCTTCTTCTCAACCCCGAACGCCACCGCATAGGGGAAGTATTGGTCCACGATCTTCTGCGCCTGCGGAGTCTCGCTGTAGCGCTTGAGGTTCGCCAGATACCGCTTGAAGGCGAGCCACTGCTGCCGCGCCTCGGCTCCTGGCCGCGTCCGCCGCGGCATCAGCGGGGCAAAGGCTATGAGCACTAGCGCAGACAAAATGCCTGTAGTGACCGCCCCGCCGACGGAAATCACATGAAACGCGGTCCCCGGATTCAGGCCCAACGCGAACAAGCTCGCCAGGAGAGCGACCAGCACTGTCAGCAGCCTGGCTTCTCCATGGGTCACCCTGTAGAACCAGATCATCGCCACCAGCGCGGACACGCCCCGCGCAACCCAGTGCCACGCTCCCGGGATGACGGCTGCGTCGAGGTAGAATCCTGCGACGGTGAAGCCCACCAGCAGCCCGTACATCGTATAGCGCTCGCGCACCTTGTTCGGCTTCTCCTCGAAAAAGCCGGCGCTGGTCACGCTCTGGTACAACTGCGCTTGCATCTGTTGGGCGGTCGTATAGAACTTGTCCTCAAGATCCTTGAAGTACACAGTGCTTCCCACGTCGGCGTCACTGGCAAACCCTAACCCTTGCAGCGCCGACTGCTCGAAATCCGGCGGCTCGGGCGGCATCTGCAGCAGTGTGATCCCGGTCTCCTGTTTGCTCGTCGGGTTCTCCTCCAGCCGCAGGAACCCCCGTGCCGCCAGGTCCATGATCGTCGCCGTAACGTCCCTCATCTCCGCGCGCTCATCAATCAGTGTCCCGACTAGCCCCGGCGCCAGGTCCGACGGCGGCTCGGTAACATACTTCGCTGTCATCCGCGCCAGAGGGTCCACACCATGCGTGTGGTAGGCCACGAGCATCCCCAGAAACACCGCCAGCACCGTAAGAAAGTACAGGAAGTATATCCAGCCGTCGTTCAGCAGCCTCACCGCCGAGAACACCTGCGGCAGCCCGCACTTGGGGAACCGGATACGGAACTCAAGGTCCTCTCCCGGCTGAACGTCCTCCGCATAGAACTGGACGCGGTTATCCTTTGAGACCTCAAGCTCTCGTTGGCCGCCGAAGGCATAGCTGGTGGCTTTGACCTCCGCTCCCGCCGGTAATGAATGCGGCAGGATAACCTCCACTTCGGCCAGCTTGATGTCTGCCTCCCTGTCCGGGAACAGCGGCTTCCAATAGAGCTCCTCGTACAGTCCGTACTGGTCCAGCGCGCCGTGTACGTTGTATGTCAGCCGCATGTTGACGTGTGTGTTGTCGTATGGCGGTTCGCCGACATCGCGGCTGCGCCATTTTACTCGCAGATGCCCTTCAGTCCGTTGGAGCGTATAGTACCCCTTGTCGGTCGGGTTCCCCCGGCGGTATTCGCGGCCATTCTCAAACACTTTGATGTCGCTATATTGATCCACCCGTGACAAATCGAGATCGCGGTAGCCACCGTTCCACGCACCGTTGTATACATATTCCTGATCTTCGACCACGTGCAGCACCGCGTCATCCCCGACGGTAATGGTGACCTGCACCTTCTGCCAGTACAGATCGCGCGCTGCGACGGGCGCTGCAATGGCGGCCGCGAATAGTAGGGGGAGAAGATACCGCGACATGGTAGATCGCACCTCGAAGCCCATCTTCGCCCCGTTTGCGGACCTCTCCTGCACAGCATAGGTCTCTCTGGCCGTGTGGGTTGACAAGGGCCTTTTCAGTTGACTATACTGCCTGTAACTACCGGAAGACCAACTGCGCGCGAGCGGGCGCGCGGGCCGCTATTCCTGGCGCCCCAACCGTACCCGCCTGCGAAGGAGCTACCGCACACATGGCTGCACCCGAAGCTGCAGGACCCACTCCGGTGACCACGAAGACCACCTTCTGTCCCGAATGCGGACAGGAGAACCCCGCTCACCGTGGCGCCTGTGTCATCTGCTATAGTCCCCTCCGCCAGCTCGGCGGCGGCCTCCCCTGTCCGAACTGCGGCGAGGAGAATCCCAAAGACGCAAAGTTCTGCCAGCGCTGTGGCAACCCGTTTTCTTCCGGCGTGACACGCCCCAAGACCATCAGTGAGGCCGCTCTCGCGGTGCTACACGGTGGCGTGGCCTCCCTCACGGAGGATTCCGAGGAAGGCTTCTATGAGGAGGAAGAGGGCGGCTTCATGGGCGCGGAAGAGGCCGAGGAGACTATGGGAGCCCCGGTAGCGCCACCGGCGCCGCCTGCTCCCGCTCCCGCGCCCCCGCCTGTGCCTGAGCCCGTCAGTGCGGCCGCCGCGGATGAGGATTTCCTTCCGCCGCCGCCTCCTGGCCTTGTGGAAGAAGAGGAAGTCTTCACGCCGCCTCCGCCCCCGCCTGCACCAGAGCCGGTCAGCGCCGCGGCCGCCGATGAGGATTTCCTACCGCCGCCACCTCCGGGCCTGGTGGACGAGGAAGAAGAATTCGTGCCGCCGCCCCCGCCGCCGGGGCTAGTGGAGGAAGAAGAAGAGGAATTCGTACCACCACCTCCTCCTCCGGCCCTTGAGGAAGAGGAAGCCGCTCCCGCAGCGCCTCCGGCCGCTCCGCCTGCCGGGCCCGCGCAGCCGCCTGCGGCGGCTCCCGCCGCGGCCGAGGAAGAAGACTTCGGCGACTGGTCGCTTGACATTGAAGACAAGTCGAGCTAGTCTGCCATGAACTCTGTGGCGGCTAATCTCCAACGAGTACAGGCTACGATTGAGGCCGCGGCCGTTCGCGCGGGCCGTGACCCATCCGAAGTCACGCTCGTAGCAGTAAGCAAGACCCGAGAACCTTCCGAAATCGCCGCCGCCGCTGCCGCCGGAGCCACTGAATTCGGCGAGAACTACGTTCAGGAGCTCCTGAACAAGCAAAAAGAGCTCGGCGGCATTCACTGGCACTTCATAGGCCACCTGCAGCGCAACAAGGTCAGGTTCATATTGCCCTTCTGCGCTATGGTACACGTGGTAGACAGCGTGCGCCTGGCCCAGGAAATCGACCATCGCGCCAGGCAGCTTGACCGCCTTCAGCCCGTCCTGCTGCAGGTTGACCTGGCTGGCGAAGAGACGAAGTTCGGCTGCCCCGAGAATCTAGTGGAGGAATTGGCGCAGGAACTGGCTAACCTGCCCAATGTGGACTGGCAGGGGCTGATGACGATCCCGCCGCTGGCGGGAGAGCCGGAGCAGTCTCGTCCGTATTTCATCCGCCTGCGCGAACTGCGCGACAGACTGAGAGAACGTTTCCCTGACCAACCACTGGCCCATCTGTCTATGGGCATGTCCATGGATTACGAAGTAGCCATCGAAGAAGGAGCCACACTAGTTCGCATCGGTACCGCAATTTTCGGCCCCAGGCATTAACCGTTCGTGCCCAGGGACTTTTGACATCACGTCCAGCAATAATCATCGCAGCCTTACACTACAGCACGGGAGGATCTAGAAGATGTCATTTCTGCAGACGGCCATGGACTACTTGGGGTGGGGCAACGACCTCAACGGGGACCCGACAGACTCCGACTACGACTACGAAGAGCAGTACGAACAGCCCGAGCCGGTCAGCCGCCGGGACAATGGCGTGATTCCGCTGCGCCAGGAGCGCAACGAGTTCGCCGGCGTCAGCATTGTGCGCGCGGACCCCAAGAACATGGACCAGGCCACCACTGTGGCCGACGAGATCAAGCGCCGCCGCCCCGTGCTGCTCAACCTCCAGGGCGCTGCCGAGCCCGAAGCCAAGCGCATCCGCGATTTCATTGGCGGCGTCACCTACGGCCTCAACGGCTACATGCGCCGCGTCTCCGACTGGGTCTACGTCTGCGCTCCCTTCGACATGCCCGTCGAAAAGCTCGTCCTCGATGGCCCCCGCGCCGGCGAGCCGCGCTACGAAACCAACGATAGCCGCTCGATTCAGGAACTCTAGAGCGGTCAGGATCACCTCATGTCAACTTATCAACTCGGTGTCATCGGCACCGGGGCCATGGGTTCGGCTCTGGTAGCCGCAGTTATTAAGGCCGGTGCCGTCCCTGCTAATCAAGTACTGGTCAGTGATGTGCGTCCGGAGGCCCTTGAGGCCTTCGCTGCCGCCACCGGTGCCGCGACCACCACTGATAACCAGCGTGTCCTCAACGAATGTGACACCATTCTGCTGGCTCTGAAGCCGCAGATCCTGTCAGTCGCCCTTGAGCCGCTGCACCCGCGTCCCGGTCAACTGATCATCTCAATCGCTGCCGGCGTGTCGCTGGCGAAGCTTGCCGGCATGCTCGGCCCCGACCAGCCGCTGGTCCGCGTCATGCCCAATATCCTCGCCACGGTCGGCGCGGCCGCCTCCGGCTATGCCGGCAACGCCCTGGCCACTGCCGAGCATCTGGCCTTCGCGGATCGTCTACTGTCAAGTGCCGGCGCAGCCGTGCGCGTCGATGAGAAGCTCCTGGATGCCGTTACCGGCCTCTCCGGCAGCGGCCCTGCCTTCGTCGCGGTGTTTGCCGAGGCCCTCGCCGATGGCGGCGTGGTGGCCGGCCTCCCGCGGGCGGATGCTGCCAAACTGGCCGCCCAGATCATCATGGGCGTCGGCAAGTGGCTACTGGAGAATCCGGCTGGCCCGGCGGCGCTCAAGGACATGGTGAGTTCGCCTGGCGGCACGACCATCGCCGGCGTTCGCGCCCTCGAAAACGGGGGCTTCCGCAGTGCCGCCATCGAGGCCGTTGTGGCGGCCGCGCAGCGCTCGCGCGAGTTGGGGAGTTAGGGAAGACGAAGTGGTGCTGGCGTGCGAATAAGCGATCTAGTTGCCAACCTTTTTGACCTGTACTATATCATCCTCGTGATCCGTGTACTCCTGAGCTGGCTGCCGCAGCGATCTTACGGCAGCAAGCTCAGCCGGTTCGGTTCGCTCATCTACGGGCTCACAGAGCCGCTGCTCCTGCCGATTCGGCGGGCGCTGTGGCGATACCAGGGGGGCATGCAGGTCGACTTCTCCCCTTTGGTCCTGATGCTCCTGATCTTCGTCGCCAGAGCAATCAGCCTGAAGCTGCTCTGGTCGCTCGGGCTCTAGTCATTCCTTCCAGGGGCCACCCGTGGGTATCTCCCGTCCATCCGAAGCCACTTCTCACCTCCGTCTCGTGATCATCGTCGTGATGATCGTGACCGCTGCCGCCCTGATTATGGGCAGAGAAGACGTGGGTAAGCTCCCCACCGGCGACTGGTACGCTTCCTCCCGCCAGGCCATCATTCAGGCCGACCTCATGTACCGCATGGCCTCGTACTGGGACGCCGCTACCGGGGGCGAGTCCAGCTTCCACAGCCACCAGTGGCAATTGCGTGAGAGGGCACTGGCCGAGTACGAGCGCGAGAGCCTCGTGGAGCGTCCCAATCCGGTCGCCCTCCACCGTCTCGGCATCATCTACGGCGAACGCGGCTACAGTCAACAGGCCCAGCAGGTTCTCAACCGCGCCGCCACCCTCGATGAAGAGCGCGCGGGCCTCTACTTTGCCCTCACCAATGTCTATGGTGCCAAGCCACACAAACTCGCGCCTCCGGCCCTGCAGCGCTTGCGCCAGCAGGAGCAGTGGCTGGCCGACCTCTCCCTGAGCGCCTACTACCGACGCCTCGATCCCCAGCGCGCTCAGGCCGTCGAGCAACAAGCCGCAGAGCACACCCGCCGCTTTGGCTTGCAGTTTCTCCTGACGCTTACCACCTATGGCGGCCTCGGCCTCATCGGCGCTATCATCGTTTTGCTGGCCATCATCCGTCGCGGCTTCTACGTCCAGCCGCCGCCGCCTGTCCGCCCCCCGATGCTCGTGCCGTGGGAGCCTCTTGATGCTATCGAAGCAGTCGGGGTGCTATACTTCGGCATGGCTGTCATGGGCGTGGGCGTGGGCATGTTGCTTGGCCAGACCGTGCTGCACGACGCCCCGCCTGTGGTCCGCGTCATTGTCACCGGAATTCAGTACTTGCTGTTCTCGGGCGCCACTCTTGCGGTCCTGTGGCGGCGTATACAGGCTCCGGTACAGCGCCGCTGGCGGATCCTTGGCCTGCGCACAGGTGAGATGGCCAGGCTGATAGCCAACGGCATTGGCGGCTACGGCGTCCTCGTGGTCGCCCTTGTGGTGCTCACCTACACCTTCTCCGGTGGGCGCATTCTCGGCTTCGCGTCG
This sequence comes from Armatimonadia bacterium, assembly GCA_039683575.1. Taxonomy (GTDB): domain Bacteria; phylum Armatimonadota; class Zipacnadia; order Zipacnadales; family UBA11051; genus JAJFUB01. The sequence goes on from JBDKRC010000059.1 coordinate 17,486, forward strand.
TTCGGGCAGGCCGGCGAGCGCCTCGTGTCTTCTGCCACCGGACCCGGCGCGAGAGTGCTTCTCTTTGTCCTGATCTGCATCATTGCTCCGGTCATCGAAGAGATCATCTTCCGGGGCTTCGTCTACGCGGGCCTGCGCCGCCGCATGACCGTAACGAGCGCGGTCGTCGCCAGCGCTCTGCTTTTCGCCCTGATGCACAACAACCTCGACGCCCTCTTCACCATCGGCATCATAGGAGTAACCCTCGCCGTGCTCTACGAGCGGACACGCTCCCTGGTTCCCTGCATAGTCTGCCACGCCCTGAACAACACCCTCGTCTTCTTCCTTCTACTCCTGACCCAGTAGCCGCCGCCGGCCCTTGCCGCATTCAGGCCGCGTAGGTGGGTTCGTCCCGAACCCACTCTCCGGGTGCTGCCGACACTCCGTGGCGGCTCACCGTGGCGGCCACCCGTCCTTTACTTCCCACCATCTCTCGTTTACAATGCCTCCCATGTCCTCGTGCAGCCTTGCAATACGCGTAATACCACGCGCCAGCCGCGAAGAAGTCTCCGGCGAGCGCGGTGACAGCATCACCATCCGGCTGACCGCTGCCCCAGTCAAGGGCGCGGCCAACAAGGCGCTGCTCGCCTTTCTCGGCAAGCGCCTGGGGGTGCCCAAATCCGCACTGAGCATCGTTGGGGGGGAGACGAGCCGCGACAAGCGCCTGCACGTCGAGGGCCTTGACGAGACCACGGCGCGGGCGCTGCTGCTGGGGGAGAATTGAGACGACTATGAACCTCGAATATGTGTATCTATACGACGACCCTGATGCGGCCGGACTGGATGTGGATTACCTGGGGCACTGGGTCGCGTCCCTCTTTCCGGACGCGCAGGTCGGCATACGCTCCGATTTCCTGACTTTCCACCTCGCCCGTTTCTCCGACGCGGAGCGCGAGGAGTTGGTGTCAGTGATGTGCGCACAGCTTCAGGGCGCGGAAGTCACCAACCTCGTACGCCCGGACCTGCGTGACAAGCTGCCCGAGCTTCTGCCCGAGGACCGCAACCTCGACGTCCTCTACGAAGGGAAGCCCCTGCAGGCCATCCTCCGCCTCCTGGTCCCTCAGGAAGAGGTCGGGCCATCGCGCGTCCACATCACCTTCACCGCCAACTACCTCGGCGAATGGCGTCCTGACGAGGTTTACCTCCACCTGCGCGCCTCAGTCCTCGGCCTCCCGAACATCATCTCCCCAAGCAGCCTTATCGAGTCGCTGGAATTGCCGAAACAGTACCACTTCCTGCGGCAGCAGCTGGCCATTCTGGGCGTCGAGGAGGACGTTGAGGACATGTTTGCCCAGAACACCATCGGCTATGGCGACCCAAGGCTCAATGAGGTATGCAAAGGGCAGGTGTTGCAGGCCATCTCGTTCGCGCTCACCGGCGAAACCGGGTGCGATGACCCCGAGTGCCGTCTCTACGAAGCGGCCACGCACGAGGCAGTCTTGCATACCCAGGTTGCCGGCAAGCCAGGACTATGCGAGCGTCACCGGGACCTGTTGGAACCCTTCGGACTGGCCAAGCAGGAATAGGCATTGCTCCCCTATACCGGCAGATGGAGAGCGGGTTGAAGCACCTCATCGCCGTAGCCGTGCTGCTGCTCGCCGTCGCGCCCCTTCACCCCGCCCTCGGCGGGCCGCTCAGTGGCAAAGTCATCTGCGTGGACCCCGGACACCCTTCCGAAACCAGTTCCGGCACGAGTGGCAAGAAGATCACGGAGCTCAGGGCGAACTGGCTGGTGGCCCTGAAGCTCAAGGCCGTGCTGCAGTCGATGGGTGCCACAGTGGTGCTCACTAAGGCCCGCGAGACTCAGGTAGTCACCAACCGCCGCCGTGCTGAGACCGCCAACGCGGCCAGGGCCAACCTGATGATCCGCCTGCATTGCGATTGTGCCTGCGCCTCCGGCCTCGCTGTGTACTACCCGGACAGACGTGGCCATCGCTACGGCCGTTCTGGACCATCGCCCCTTGTCATCTCCCGCAGCCGCGCCGCGGGCATGGCCTTCTATGCCTCCATCACCTTAGCCCTGAAAGGGAAGGTCAGGCCGCGCGGCCTGCATGGCGACTCGGCCACCCTCATCGGCAGTAAGCAAGGCGCTCTCACCGCCTCCGTCTTTTCCAAAGTACCCGTGCTGACCATCGAGATGGTAACCTTGACCCAGAGGGCCGACGAAGACTTCATCGCCGGCCCCACCGGGCAACTCACCATGGCCAAAGCCATAGCCACCGCCCTGATCGCGGCCGCCAAAGCCCTGAAGTAACTCTTCGCGTAGGTGGGTGCGTCCCGCACCGAC
>JBDKRC010000060.1:0-10476 GCA_039683575.1 Armatimonadia bacterium
AGATCGGAACGACCATCCAGTGGCTTGCCGCGGACCTGCTCGGGGGAGGCGTACTGGGGGGTGCCGAGGGTCATGCCGGTGCTGGTGAGACGGTATTCGTCCATGGCCTTGGCGATGCCGAAGTCGGTGACGACCGGGCGACCGCGCTCGTCGAACATGATGTTGGCGGGCTTAATGTCGCGGTGGATGACGCCGCGCTCGTGGGCGTAGTCGAGGCCGTCGGCCACCTGGGCGGCCAGCTCGGCGGCATCGGAGAGCGGCAGGGCGCCGTGGGTGCGCAGGCGCTGGTCGAGGTCGCCGCGCAAGAGCTGCATGACGAGGTAGGGAACGCCGTCCGACTGGCCAGCGGCGTAGACCTGGGCGATGTTCGGGTGGCCCTCCAGACGGGCCATTTTGTTGGCCTCGTCGGCGAAGCGGGCCGCGACGCCGGGTTCTGAGGCGAGGTGAGGCGGCAGGACCTTGACGGCCACGCGGCGCTGAGGGGCCTGCTGCTGGGCCTCGTACACCACGCCCATGCCGCCATGGCCGATTTCCCGGATGATCTGCAGGTTGGCGAAGGTGTCCCCTGTCATGTTATTGGCCCATTGCTGAAATGCGGCAGTGCGGGCATTAGCCATCGCCCCCGCTCTGAAGCGGCGGCGGATGCTTCCGAACTGAGGTTATCTCATATCGCGACCCGACGCGCCTCTCATATGGCGGCGCATCTTCTGGAACGTCCGGATTGAAACGTCTCTCCAGCGTGACCAGAAGCTTGCGATTGTCCCGCAACTTCACTGTGCAACCTGCGCAATCGCCGGTAGCACCTGTATAGTCGAGATCGATTACGACGGAAGTGGCCCGGGGAAAGGCCCGTTTCACAAACTTCACGGGATCCTCATCTTTACGACTGAGGGTAACGACGGGTTTGGTGCTGCTCTTGGGCCGTGCAGGTACTGCTGGTGGCGCGGCTGGTTTGGGGGGTTCCGGCAGCTCCGCCGGTTCCGGGGCCGCGATCGCCTGGGCGGGTTCGGACGCCGGAGTAGCCGGAATGGGCGTGAACGGGTTGGCCATGGTATTCGCCGGCACGGAAGGTGGCAGGGGATCGGCCCCCAACACCTGCGAGACATCGGCGGTGGGCATCGGCGGTACGGGAGGTGCGGCGACCGCGATCATGCCGGTGCTCAGCGCGACTGCCCCGGCGAGCAGCGCCATGACACCGAGGGCAGCCAGCCCGATCACGAGAGGCGCCACGGGCCGCCGGCGGGGGCGGGCGGCGGGCATTACCCTGGTTGGCTGCGGCTGTGCCGCGGGCGGGGTGTAGCCGGGCTGAAGGATGGCACGTGGCAACTGCTGCGCGCGCAGGGCTGCGGCCAGGTCACGCCCGTTATTGAAGCGCTGGCTGGGGTCCTTGGACAGACAGCGGAGGATGATCCGCTCCAGGTTAGCGGGCATCCCCGCGAGGAAGTCTCCCAGCCGCCGGGGTTGCTCCTCGATGTGCTGCATGGCATAGCCCATGGGGCTGTCAGAGGTGAAGGGAAGCCGGCCGCTGATCATCTGGTAGAGAACGATGCCAAGCGAGTAGAGATCGGAACGACCATCGAGTGGCTTGCCCCGGACCTGCTCGGGGGAGGCGTACTGGGGGGTGCCGAGGGTCATGCCGGTGCTGGTGAGGCGGTATTCGTCCATGGCCTTGGCGATGCCGAAGTCGGTGACGACCGGGCGACCGCGCTCGTCGAACATGATGTTGGCGGGCTTGATGTCGCGGTGGATGACGCCGCGCTCGTGGGCGTAGTCGAGGCCGTCGGCCACCTGGGCGGCTAGTTCGGCGGCATCGGAGAGCGGCAGGGCGCCGTGGGTGCGCAGGCGCTGGTCGAGGTCGCCGCGCAAGAGCTGCATGACGAGGTAGGGCACGCCGTCCGACTGGCCGGCGGCATAGACCTGGGCGATGTTCGGGTGGCCCTCGAGGCGGGCCATCTTGTTGGCCTCGTCGGCAAAGCGGGCCGCGACGCCGGGGTCTGCGGCGAGGTGAGGCGGCAGGACCTTGACGGCCACGCGGCGTTGAGGAGCCTGCTGCTGGGCCTCGTACACCACGCCCATGCCGCCATGGCCGATTTCCCGGATGATCTGCAGGTTGGCGAAGGTCTCGCCTATCATGCCAAGTCCTTTGTTCCCTGTCGCGCGGCGACCGCAGCGGTCGTGCGGGGAGCGCTGCTACCCATCATGTTCGCGCTCAGGGGAGCGCTCCTACCCATCGCGTTCGCGCTCGCGGGGGAGCGCGAAAACGTCAGGATCGCGCTCAGGGGAGCGCTCCTACCGGTCAGTGTGACTGGAAGCTCTCGATCACCTGGTGGAATATCGTCTCCCACTGGCTGAACTCTGAGACGGGTGCGCGGCAGAGGACGGCGTAGCCGCGGTCGCCGACGTCGGCGAAGCAGTCGATGGTGCGGCACGATTGGCCATTGTTCAGCTTGGTGAACTCCCACCAGACTCCGTCGCTGCCTGCGAGGGTATAGGAGTCGGCGCGTATCTGGTTGTAGCCGGTCTTCCCCGCAATCTTCTCAAAACGGGCGCTGAGGTCCTCGTAGGTGCCCCAGGCTCCCGCGCTGGAACGCGAGGACCATTCGACCTTGACGAGCAGGTTGGGATCGCCGCTTTTGAAGCTCAGGCGTTGGCCGTAGGAGACGCTCTCGTACTTAGGGCTCCAGCCTGAGGGGTAACTGATGGAGACCCGGTGGTCATTGTAGGTGGCGAGACCTGGGGATGAGGACTCGCCTGCGGCGTCCTGTGGCTCATCTTCGGGAGCAGGTGGAGGCGGCGGAGGCGCAGCATCGGAAGCACCAGGAGCAGGGGCTCCGGGGGCTGCGGGAGCTCCTGGCGCAGGCGCCGTGTCCTGCATCGGTGAGGGCGGCGGGGCAATGTCTGAGGGTCCACCAACCTGGGGGCCCGGAGGCGGAAGGGCAGGCTGGCCGTTGAGAGTGAGGGCGAGGGCAACGACGCCCATTAGCAGGCCGAGGCCGCCCAGAACGGCAAGGGCGATGATAAGAGCTTTCGAGCTTGAGGCCGGAGGCGGAGGGGGCGGCGTGACGACTGTCGGTTGCGGTGTGGCGGGGAGGGAGTAGCCACTTTGGAGCACTACCCGGGGCAGTTGCAGCGCCCTGAGGGCTGCCGCAAGCTCGCGGCCGCTGCTGAAGCGCTGGTGCGGCTCTTTGGCCAGGCAGCGCAGGATGATCTGTTCGAGGGCTACCGGCAGGCGCGCCACGAGGTCGCCGGGGCGGCGTGGCGGTTCGTTGATGTGCTTTAGGGCGAAACCCATCGGGGTGCTGGACTCGAAGGGCAAGCGGCCAGTCACCATCTCGTAGAGCACGATGCCGAGGGAGTACAGGTCGGAGCGGCCGTCGAGGGGGTTGCCGCGGACTTGCTCGGGGGAGGCATACTGGGGCGTGCCGAGGGTCATGCCGGTGCTGGTGAGCCGGTACTCGTCCATGGCCTTGGCGATGCCGAAGTCGGTGACGAGGGGACGGCCCTGCTCGTCGAACATGATGTTGGCGGGCTTGACGTCGCGGTGGATGACACCGCGCTGGTGGGCGTAGTCGAGGGCCTCGGCGACCTGGGCGGCAATGTTGGCGGCGTCGGAGAGGGGCAGGGCGCCGTGGGCGCGCAGGCGCTGCTCGAGGTCGCCCTGCAGGAGCTGCATCGCGAGGAACGAGACGCCGTTGGCCTGGCCAGCGGAGTAGACGCGGGCGATGTTCGGATGGCCCTCCAGGCGGGCCATTTTGTTGGCTTCATCGGCGAAACGGGCCGCGACGGCGGGGTCGGCAGCGAGGTTGGCGGGCAGGACCTTGATCGCCACACGGCGCTGGGGGGCGGACTGCTGGGCCTCGTAGACCACGCCCATGCCGCCATGGCCGATTTCGCGCAGAATCTGGAAGCCCTGAAGGTTGGTGCCGATCATGGTGGTCATGCCTTGGTGGAAGCGATACGGATGATGCCATAGACGCCGAGGCCGAGGCCCAGCACGACGAAGGTGGTGCCGAGCCAGGGGAAGCCGGCAGGCTGGGGCTGAGCGGGGGCAGCAGGGGGCGGAACGGCCGCCTGCGCAGGTGCGGTGGCGCGCGGCGGCGCGGGCAGTGACGTCGGGATCGTGTCCGTGACGCGCGGGAGCTTCGGGTCAGGCGCTGTGGCGGCGGCTTTGGCGGGCCCGCGCGGGGCGGCTGAGGCTCCCTGCTTTTGGTACTTCAGGCCAGCCTGGTCGAACATCGCCTCACACATGATGAGCTGGTACTTGATCCGCTGCTCCAGCGGCATTTGCTTGCAGGTCTCGATGGAGGTGGCCGGTATGCCGAGGCGGGAGTAGGCGTTGTAGGTGGGGCAGGTCTTATAGGGGGCGACGTAGGGCGTGAACTTGTGCTTGGGGTTGGAGATGCGGGCGTTCGCGGCCTGGATCGCCGGGGCGAAGAAGGTGTTCATCTCCACGAAGTCGTGGGTGAGGGTCTGGCCGAAGCGCTTGGGGTCTTCGCTGTGGTAGCCCACCGATTCGTGCAGGGTCACGAGCATGTCGGCTCGCGATTGCTTGATCAGCGCCCAGATCTGCGCGGCGAGGCGTTCCATCGGCGTGCCGCTGGCTCTGCCGGGGAACATGGCGTTCATGTTGCCGGGATAACCACGCTGGTTGGCCTTGATGGCCGCGACGTGGGCATCGGTGATGAGATAGAGCGTGCCAGCGGTGATCTGCCAGTTTTTGAGCTTACGGGCCGCGAGATAGCCGGCGGTCTCATTGCCATGGCAGCCGCCGATGATGAAGACGGTGGGGCCGGGCTCGGCGCCCTGTTTCACATAGCAGGTGGTGGCATAGGGCGTGCCGGCCATGATCGGTATGGTTTTGGTGGTTTCGGCCATGAGAGCGGTCATGGCGAGGACTGAGAGGCAGATGACGAGGTAACGCATGACTACTTTTTGCCTCCGCTTTCCTGCGTGAAGGCTTCCGAGCTTATCAGCCACTCGCCGTTAACCAGCTTGAAGGTGAGAGACTTGGTGCCTGTGTCCCGCCATGTGTTGCTGTCATACTCCTGGTAGGCGCGGACCTTGGCCCAGTTGTCGTGAAGCTCGATCTCCGGTTCCCTGGAGTCAATGCTGATCCAGCTCTTCTTGGCGAAATCCTGCCTCATCTTCTCAGCCAGTTTGGCCCGGTCCTGGTAGCCACTGCGGCGGGCGCGGTAGACCTTGCAGTCGGAGGTGTAGCAGGAGAGATAGGTATCAAGGTCCCGCGCCTGCCAGGCGCTCAGCCAGCGGTCGTAGGTTGCGTGTATTGAGGCAGTCGCGTCGCCAGAAGAGGACTGATCCGAGTCATCCGGCGGATCGGGACCGACAAGGGCACCGGCCGGTGCGCCTGGCGCCGGGGCGGCTGGAGCGCCGGGAGCGGCAGGAGCCTGGGAGGCCGGATCAGATACCGCGGGCGGCGGTGGTGGCGGGGCGCCTGGCGCTGCTGCGGGGTCGGCGATCTGCGCCGCGGCCGGGGGCGTTGGCGGCAGGTTGAGGCGCGCGAAGGCCAGGACGCCGAAGAGCAGGCACATGACGCCGAGGGCGGCGATGGCAATGCCGGCCACGGGGACGCGCCTGGCTGGCGGTGGGGGCGGAGGTGGCGCGTAGTAGGGCGCCTGCCCGATTACCGTCGGGGCCGGAGCGGGGGCCTGGGGCACGTACTGGGGCGCTATGCGCTGCCAGTTGATGGCGCGCAGGGCCTGGGCGAGGTCGGCTCCGTTGGCGAAGCGCTCGCCGGGCTCCTTGGCGAGACAACGCAGGATGATGTTCTCGAGGTCGGCGGGGATGTCGGGCCGCAGGAGGGCCGGGCGGGTCGGCGGGTCGGAGACGTGCTTCATGGCGAGGCCGATGGCGCTGCCGCTGTCGAAGACCGGCCGCCCGCAGACCATGCGGTAGAGTACCACGCCGAGGGAGTACAGGTCGGAGCGGCCGTCTACGGGGTTGCCTTTGACCTGCTCGGGAGAGGCGTACTCGGGGGTGCAGACGGCCATGCCGGTCATCGTCTGGCGGATCTCGTCAGCGGCCTTGGCGATGCCGAAGTCGGTCAGGACCGGCAGGCCCTGGGTGTTGAACATGATGTTGGCAGGCTTGATGTCGCGGTGGACGAGGCCGCGCTGGTGGGCGAAATCGAGGGCCTCGGCCATCTGAATGCCGAGGTTGACGATCTCAGGCAGAGGCATCGGCCCGGCGGCCAGACGCTGTTCGAGGTTGCCCCCGGCCAGGAGGGGCATCACGAAGTAGGCGAGGCCGTCCTCTTCGCCAGCGGCATACACGGCCGCGAGGTGGGGGTGGCCGTCGAGGCGGGCCATGAAGTTGGCTTCCTCGCGGAAGCGCCGGGCGACGTCGGGGGAGCCGCTGAGTTGAGGCGACAGTACCTTCAGCGCGACGAGGCGCTGGGGGCTTTCCTGGCGGGCCTCGTAGACGAGGCCCATGCCTCCGCGACCAAGTTCTCGCAGAATCTCACAGCCGCCGATCTTCCTGCCGATCATTGTGGCTCCTTCCGCTTTGCGACCAGGGCCAGCGCCGGGTGAGGGCGAGGCCGGCGACGAGGAAAACATACAGCCAGCAGGCTGTGTATATCGCGGGCCCCGCCGCGTTGTGTGCAGCGGCGCGGGCATATTGGCGATGGGCCATGCAGATGAAGCTGTGGGTCATCCCGCACATCCGGCAGCCGCGGTGTGGCTGGATGGCGAGGCCCCCGAGAGTACGCCAGGCCGGCCCGTGATCAAGTTGCTGTTCGGTGCTGGTGGCAGCGAGGCCGAGCAACACGACGGCGATGATCCAGAAGGCGGGCAGCAGCCAACGGGCAGCCAGCACTACCCCGATGTCGTTGAGGAGGCGGCTGCTAATTTAAGTTACCCATGGAGGAGAGAGTAGCCATGCTGCCCCCCAGGCCAACGACTTGAAGAATGAAGACAATGACTGCCAGGAAGATGCCGATGCCGCCGAGGGCATATTCGCGGCCAACCATCGAGAGAATGCCGAGAATGATCGCGGCGATGCCGCCGGGCCAGCCGATCCAGCCACAGCAGAGGCCGCCGAAGAGCTGAATGCCGGCGGTCATGGCGCCCAGGACTATGGAAGCCACGCCGAGGCCGCGTGCGGCCGCGGGCGGTATGGCTGCAGGCTTGGGCGGCAGGGGCGCGGGGCCGCCGAGACCGGAGGAGTAGCCGGGGGCCGGGGGCGGCGGAGGTGGCACATAGCCCGGCGCGGGTGGTGGCGGAGGCGCTACGTAGCCCGCCGCGGGGCTGGGCGGTGGCGGTGGCGGAGGCGCCGGAGCGACAGGCGCCGGACCGGGGGCAAAGGGGCTTACCGCCGGATTGGCGTAGCTGGGCACAACCACGGTGGCTGCGCTGTCGAGTTCGATAACGCTGGCATCGAGGGAGCCGAAGGTAATCTGTGATCCCGGGTACAGGGGAGTGGGGCCGTAGAGGCGGGTACCGTTGAGGATGGTGCCGTTCGCGCTGCCGAGGTCGGTGAGGGTGTACTGCCCCCCTACCATATCTATCTGCGCGTGCCGCCGGGAGACCGAACCGTGGTGCTCCGGGATGTGGAGTTGTGCCTCGAGGGCGCGCCCGATGACGGCTGGCGTCGCCGTGGCGCTTACTTCCGTTCCATCGGCAAGAAGAAGGCGGATTGCCATCTCAGACCTCCCCTACAGTGCTGAGAGTCGTGCGTCAGCTGCGGAATTACCCCTGTGTTTGCCCTCCACGCTCACCCGCCACTCTACCCGCCTGTCATGGATGCGGCAAAGACGGGATTTCTTCCCGCCGCAAATCTCAGGCGCCCATGGATTGGTATTTCCCCTTGCTGCACCATTTTCCTCCGCATTGGCGTGGTTGAGTTTTGTTCTCACTTTCGGGAAGAACTCAGCAGGTTGATGCATGTATTGCCGGGAAGAACACCGCAACACCATGCGCGGGGGCGCCATGAGAAGCCGCGACAGTAGGCCAATACTCTCCATAGCTCGCTTTGCCGGCCTTGTTGCGGCCCTGTCCTGGGCTGTGGCAAGCCTGGCGCAGGTTCCCGCCGGGTCGCGCGCGGTCATACAGCGCTCGGACGACCTACTGCGCGAACAGCGGTTCGGCGCGACCTACACTGACTTGCGCAACGAGGGTCAGAGTCTGGCCGCGCTGCTCGAGCAGATGAAGCCAGAGCTTTCCCGGCACAGCCACGGCGCGCAGGCTTCCCAACAGTTCGCGGCCACCAGCGCTGCAGTGAAGAAGCTCATAGGCAGCCTTGCTTTCGTGGACAAGCTCCAGACCAGTTATTCCCTGGCCACGGTACGATTTCAGACTGAATCAGGTACCGGCTCCTCCCAACTCACCCCCGTCCAGAAGCAGCAAGCCCGCACCAGCATGATCGCGATGCAGCAGCTTGAGAAGAAGTGTGGCGCTGCCTACGGGCAAATCCCGCCTCTGGTGAAGTCCCTGAGAAGCAGTCAGAACTCGCTTAACCCGTCGGACCCGCGAGTGCAGGAGGCAGACCAGCGGCTGGACCGCATGTCCGAGTTGCTGAAGACCACTCAGGGGCAGCTTACGGAGCTACAGACCGCGGCGCGGCAAGCAGAGGGCGTGCTGGCGGAGCTGAGTAGCACCCGGGGCGGCCGGACCAGGGGCACGGCGCTGGCAAACAAGGCCGACACGCGAAAGGCCAGCCCCAAGGCGGCCTCGACGGAGGCCAAGGCAGCCGGGGAACTGCCGGCAGTGCTGCCCACTCCTCCGCCCACCATGGCGTTGCCTCAGGAGCCAGTGGTGGAGACGGTGGGCGTACCCGCTGCTGAGGAGTCTGTGACCCCGCCCGCCGAGCGGAAGAGCTCGCCGCTGCTGTTGATCGGCATCCTGGTGCTGGTGGCAGGCGTCGGGGCCATGACGTGGGTTCTCACGCGCTACCGGCTGAGGGTACCGCCTCCGGCCGAGGCGGTTGTGACGCCGCCGGCCGAGGCCCCGCGGCCACCGTCGGCAGGACCGATGGCGATGCTGCAAAGGGGCGGACGACAGCTACTGATCAGCTCGACCGAGACGACGGTGATCGGCCGCGCGGCGGGACCAAACTCGGTCCAACTGGATGACGTGGGGGTCTCGGCGCGCCATGCGACGTTGGAGCATGTCAACGGCCAGTGGCTGCTGCGGGACCTGCAGAGCACCAATGGGACCTTTGTGAATGAACAGCGGGTCTCGGTTGCCGAAGTGCACGACGGCGACCGGATACGCTGTGGCGGCGTTGAGTTAGTCTTTAGACCGCTGGCCCCTCGGACGGGCGGCCAGTAACATCCTGAGGAGGGATAGATGATGCGCAAACTGAGCCTGGTTGTACTGCTGCTGGTATTGCTGGCGGGGGCGGCGTATGCGGAAACGTCGCTCATAAATGTCTCAGATGCACCGAACTATATCGACCAGATGGTGAGCATCAAGGGTATCGCCGGGCACTACGGCCCCGGCGCCACGGCGAACACCTACATTTTCTCACTCACCGATGCCTTCAATAAGACCATCCGCGTGCGCACGGACGCGCCACCGGATTTGGCGACGGTCTACGTAGTGACCGGCACCGTCGTCTCGCCGAGCAACAGCGATCAACTCGTAATGGTGGAGAAGGAACGGCGCGCCGCGTACACGCCACTGGGCAAGAAGGAAGAGCAACCGATATCGACTCCTACAGGTGTGAGCGGTGGCGCCGAGGGCGCCGGCGCTGCCGCTGGTGCCGCTGGAAGGACGACGGTGGCAGAGGAGGGCGCAACCAGCTCGCCGACTCCGGCAATCTCCACGCCCATGATGCTCGTCATCGGCGGAGCCATCCTCATTCTGGCCGCCATCGGCATCGGTGTGGCTGTGAAGATGAGCAACGACCGCCGGGCCCATGAGGAAGCGGTGCGGCAGCAACAGGCTCAGCAGCAAGCCCAACAGCAGGCTCATGACGCGGAGATGGCCAGGCTGGCGCAGGCTGCGGTCCCGCCGCCCCCGCCTCCCGGAGGCACAGTGGCCATCGGCCCGGCGATTCCCGGCGGGGCGACGGTGGTTGGCGGAGGGGCAGGCGCCGGGAGTTCGACGATGGTTAGCTGGGGACAGCTCGTGGCGGTTGCCGGGCCCAAGAGCGGGTCGCTGACCGTGCCACTTGGCCCCAAGCCGATCATCATCGGACGGACGCAGGGCGATGTGGTGCTCGACGTGGACCAGTCGGTGTCCGGCAAGCATGGCACAATCTCCATCGCCGGTGACCGGAAGGTGTACTACGAGGACCAGAGCACCAACGGCTCGCAGGTCAATGGCAAGCCGGTCCACAATGAGAAGGTCGCGCTCAAGCCGAGCGACCGCATCGTGATCGGGCCGCATACCTTTGAGATCAAGTTCAACGAAGCGTCCTTGATGTGCCCAGCGCCCGCGGGCGGCAGTGGCGGCGCGACAGTGGTCATGCCGGCCCAGGCAGGCGCCGCGGCGGCCAGTTCGACGGTGGACTTCT
>JBDKRC010000061.1:0-5116 GCA_039683575.1 Armatimonadia bacterium
TGGCGAGGGCGTTCTCGGAGGGATGCGGCGAGAGGGGCGAAAGTTCGGCGCTGGTGACGATGAAGAAGGACCAGAGCGCTTCGTCGGGATTGGCGTAGACAAGGCTGCGAAGGCCGTAGGTGCGCAGGATGAAGGCGGTGAGGAGGATGATGAGTATCAGGGTGAGACGGGTCGAGGAGCGCATGGAAGGGAGCTTCCACGTGGAGGGCGGAGGAACCTCCGAGAGGGAGACAGGTATGTTGGGTGGGGGGAGGGAAATTGGGTGGGGAGCGGAGTCAGGATGGACAGTCGTCATGCTGGATTCTCCGGTGCCCTGAAACAATGAAAAGCGATGGGACGCCCGAGCGGGCAGGGATGCCCGCGCTCCAAACGGCCCGTCACCCCCGCAGACACCATTTTTCGGAGCAGGATAACGGCGGATGGGCAGGATGAGGGGCGAAAGTGGGGACAGACACCATTTTCGCATGAGGGCTTGTGGGTGATGGGGGGGTAGGTTGCGAAAGTGGTGTCAGTCCCCATTTTCGCGGTCAGGTTAGCGGCGAGAGCCCGGCACTAATGTCGGGCGTGCATAGAGGGAGCGGAGAGTATGGCAACGGCGACGGGCGAGACGCCCGTCTTACGAAGACAGAGGTTTGGTGATTCAGATGAAGCTGACGATATTGGGGATGATTTTGATGAGTATTGCGACGATGGCTTTTGGGCAGGCGGGGTTCAAGGACCTGGGGATCGGGGCTCCGGTTAGTGAGAGCCGGGGGTTTGTGGCTCTGCAGGATGCGCAGGGGCGAAATGTGGGGATTGTGTTAGCTACCGATCGGAGTCCGCGAGGGTACTTTCTGGTGGTTGATCTCGATTCCGGGCAGACCGAGCAGGTCTGGTTTCCTGAGGGTGTGGTGAACTCTGATCCGTTTGCTTCGATGCTGAGCAACAACGGGCGGCTGTACACCGGGGCGGGGCCGACGCTGCTGGAGTTTGACCCCAACACGCGGAAGTTCCTGTATAGCGGGGTTCCTAACCCCAACGCGGGGTGTTTTGTCGGGCAGGCGTTTGCTGACGGGCCGGGTGGGATCATCTATATCGGGACGTATCCCGACAGCAAGCTCTATTCATATGACCCGCAGACGCATGCGACCAAGGAACTGGGCCGGTTTGACCCGGTGGAGCAGTATCTAAGCTACCTGGCAGTGGACAGCGCCGGGTGGGTATATGGCGGGATCGGGACGGCGCGGTGGAATATCGTGGCGATGGACCCGAAGACGGGCGAGACCAGGCAGATCGTGCCTGAGGGCGAGCGAAAGCTGGGGACGGCTGTCGTGTGGCACGGCGTGGACGGGAAAGTGTATGGGCTCGCAGGGCAGCAGTACTACCGGATGTTTGGCGGGCAGGGCGAGAAGATTGCGCAAGCGGAAGTGCCGGCTAAGGCTCCGTCGGGGGCGTTTGGGTGGGGCGTGACGAGCGGGACGTTGCCCGATAAGCGGGTGGCGAAGTTGAACTTGCCGGAGCGGTATGTGGAGGTAACGAACCCGGCGACGAATGAGACCAAGCGAGTGTCCTTCACGTTTGAGTCGGGCGGGGCGCAGATCACTTCGCTGGTGCAGGGGCCGGACGGGAATGTGTATGGCTCGTCGGCGCATCCGATGCACTTTTGCCGATATGAGCCGGGCGCGGACAAGTTGACGGACATGGGGCCGGTCAAGCGCGTGGGCGGGGGGAATTTCTGCGCGATGACGACGCAGGGGCAGTATGTGGTCGCGGCGTCTTACGCGTATGGCATTTTCCACCTGTATGACACGAAGCGGCCATTCAACGGCGGGTTTGGGGATGACCCGAACCCCTTTGAGATCGCGGAATGGCACTCGGACATTTGCCGGCCGCGAGCGGTCCTGGCGCATCCTGACGGCGAGCATGTGCTGATGGCCGGGTTTGCCGGGTATGGGATGGTGGGCGGGGGGCTAGGGATCGGGAGCATCAAGGGCGAGAAACCGGTGCTGATCACGCATGAGAACCTGATTCCGAATGAGAGCACAGTGTGCCTGCGGGCGCTGGCGGATGGAACTGTGATCGGCGGGACGAGCGTGGGGGCGCCGGGCGGCGGGCATGTGGCGGCGACCGAGGGGACGCTGTGGATGCTGGACTGGGCGACCAAGAAGGTGAGCTTCCGCATGAACCCGGTGAAGGGGGCGAGTGAGATACAGAGCCTGGAGGTCGGGTCGGACGGGATGGTGTATGGGCTCGCGAGCGGGTCGAAGCTGTTCGTGTTTGACCCGAAGACGCGGAAGGTTGTGAACGAGCAGGACCTGTCGCAGTATGGCGGGCTGCCGCGTCCGGCGATGATACCGGGGCCGGACAAGGTTATCTACGCGGCGCTCAGCAAGGCAATACTGAAGATCGAGCCGGGGACCTATAAGGTCACGAAGCTGGCGGACGCGCCGGTCGGGGTGTCGGCGGGGTTGGCGCTGGTGAAGGGGAGGCTCTATTTCGCCAGCGGGGCCCGGCTGTGGAGCTATGAGGTGCCGGGGTTGGCGAAATGAAGAAGCTGACGGCGGTATTGGTTTCGGTGATGATAACGGCAGCGGTCTGGGCGCAGGAAGATAAGGTGACGACGGCGGAGCGTCAGCGGGCGTCGCTGGTGATCCTGGGGATGGTGGTGGGTGGGCTGCTGGTGGTGTATTTGCTGATGTGGTGGCTCAGGAAGAAGGGGAAGCTGCCGGAGGAGAAGCCGGTTGAGAAGGCGCTTTGGGTGCATCCGGAGGACGAGGAAAGGCAGGGGACTGGGAACGGGGAACAGGGAACGGAGGGCGGCGAAGAGGGGTAGCGGCGGGGGCGCGGGCGGAAATGGGGACGGACGTGATTTCCTGGTGGTCGTGGATAACGGCGGGCCGGCTGAAGCTCGGCCCCTCCGCCTGATAGGGTTCGCTTTCCGGTGGTCGTGGATAACGGCGGGCCGGCTGAAGCTCGGCCCCTCCGCCGGAGACGCCCCCCGAAAGGTCAGCCCAGGGTCTTCATGAAGTTGAGGAAGGCTTGGGCGTAGTGGTCGAGGTTCTCTAGGCTGCCGCCGCCGCGGAGGGGGGAGCACATTTCGTAGATTACGTAGCCATCGAAGCCGCCATCGCGGAGGGCTGAGAGGAAGCCGGGGTAGTCGACCATGCCCTCGCCCATGGGGACGGCCTGGACCAGTGGCGGTTGCTCCTGGTAGTTGACCAGTTGCGGGAGATAGCTGAAGCGCTTGCGGTAGACGTAGTCGGCGACGATGGTCTGGATGGTGTGTGGGGCCATGGCGCGGGCGGCGGCTACTATGTCATCGCCGTGGAGGGTCGGGGCCCAGGCGTCGAAGCCGGCCCGGCAGTTGGGCTCGGCGACGTCCGTGATCAGGTCGAGCAGCATTTGCCAGTGGGCGCCGCAGTCGTGGTGATTCTGGACGGCGAGGGTGCAGCCTTGGTCGGCGGCGCGACGGGCGGCCTCTTTGAGGTTGGTTACTACGCGGTCGCGGAGGGCGAGGTCGGTGAGGGAGGCGTCCTGGTAGGCGGTGAAGACGCGGACGATGTCGCCGCCGAGGAGGCTGGTGATCTCGGCGCAGCGGGTGAGGTAGGCAAGCTGCATCTCGTTGATCGGTATGTCCGGGTGGGCGACGTCGGCGCTGAAGTTGTTGTAGGCAGCGAGACAGGCGACGGCGAGGCCGGCCTGGTCGAGTTCGTTTTTGATAGCAAGGACTGCGGCGTTGTCAAAGTCCAGGACCGACAGATGCGGGCGCTTTGCCATGATCATCAGGCCATCGAAGCCGAGTTTGGCCGCGTGGGTGATGGTCTCGGAGAGAGTGAGGCGAGCCTGGCCGGGCCAGACGCCAGCGTAACTGACGGTGTGGAGAGCGGTTTTCATGGAGGGTGGGTTCGACGAGGGGAGGGTGGGGACCTGCTGGGGAGGGAAAGGCATACAGGATGGACAGGATAACGGCTAGGATGGGAAGGATACGGCAGAGGCAACGGCGAGAATGGGCTTGGAGGGCTGGTAACTGAAGGTTGGTAGCTGACGGCATACAGGATGGACAGTCGTCATGCCGGATTCTCCGGCACCCTGAGATGATGCAAATGTGTCGCAAACGGCTGTCATTCTGAGCGAAGCGAAGAATCTCGGCCACCGACACGTGGGGATTCTTCGCTTCGCTCAGAATGACAACCTATTTGGGGAGCAGGATAACGGCGAGGATGGGAGGGATACGGCAGAGGCAACGGCGGGAATGGGCTTGGAGGGCTGGTAACTGAAGGTTGGTAGCTGACGGCATACAGGATGGACAGTCGTCATGCCGGATTCTCCGGCACCCTGAGATGATGCAAATGTGTCGCAAACGGCTGTCATTCTGGGCGAAGCGAAGAATCTCGGCCACCGACACGTGGGGATTCTTCGCTTGCCGCACGAGCACGTGCGGGCTCAGAATGACAGCCTGTTTGGGGAGCAGGATAACGGCGAGGATAAAGGCTAAGGATAGGGGCAGAGGCAACGGCGAGAATGGGCTTGGAGGGCTGGTAACTGAAGGCTGATAGCTGACAACTATGCTGTTTACCGCTCCGTGGTATCTTCTGGGGGCGCTTGGGGCTGTGGTCCCGGTGCTGGTGCACTTGTTTGGGCGACGGCGGGCCCGGCGGGTGCTGTTTCCGTCGCTGCTGCTGATCAAGGCGGCGCAGCGGGAGCGTACCAGCCTGGTGCGGCTGCGGCAGGTGTGGCTGATGGTGCTGCGGGCGGCGGCCATTGTGCTGCTGAGCCTCGCGCTGGCGCGGCCCACGCTGCCGTGGGTGACGGCGCGGGGAGGCGGAGATACGTCACTGACGGTGGTGGTGGATGATACGCTGAGCATGCGGACGCGGGGGCCGGGGCGGACGGCTTTTGAAGTGGCAAAGGGGGCGGCGGAGGGGCTTTTGCAGGGTGTGGCGGCGGGGAGACGGGTGCGGTTGCTGAAGGTGTCCGAAGGAGGCAAGGGGAGGGAGGCGACGGCGCGGGAAGCTAGGGGGGAGGTCGAGAAGGCTGAGGCGGGGTTTGGCGCGGGGGGAATGCGGGAGGCGATGAAGGGGGCTGAGGGGGAAGTGTGGGTGTTTACGGACTTGCAGCGGACGGGGTGGGTAGGGGA